>OMJM01000066.1 GCA_900299345.1 bacterium
AATGTCAGCTTCGCACAGCGCTTCTGAAACCGGCCTTCTGAACGCCATCATCTACACGTCGCTGATTCTGGCGGTGATGTCGCTGTGTGTGATTTTCTTCCTCTTCCTGAAACGCCGAGCGCAAGAAAAGAAATGGAGCCACAAAGCCCGACGGCGTGAATTTCTGGATCGCACACTGCGAGGTGTCCTTGCTGCACCCATGGAGCCATCAGCCGCCTCCGTTCCCGGCCTCCTCAAAGGAGATGAAGACATCGTTCTCGACATGGCCGTGGATATGTTGCGCGTCATTCGCGGGAAAGACGTCGCACGTATTATCGCCCTCCTCGAAATCTGGAACATCCGGGAATACTTGAGAGCGACACTCATGCGCGGAGGACGCGGGCGCAGGATTCGCATCGTCACATTGTTGGCCCATTGCCAGGATTCAGAAAGCCTGGATCTTCTTCTTGAACAAACCGCCACCGAAGATCCTTATGTCCAGCTGGCCGCATTGCGCGGAGTTGCGGACCGCAAGGCCGTCGATCATTTGTCGCGTATCGTAGGCCACCTCCCCTATTCCCGGCAGCGGAACACGCTCATGCTCGCGGACATTCTGCAACGTTTCGGAGAGCCTGCCGTACCGGTTTTGAATAAACTGGCCCTAGAACCCGGAATGCCTCAAGTGCGCCTGGCCGCCATTCACTCCCTCGGCGCCATCGGTTCGATCGATGCCGTGGACGCACTGCTCAAGTTGGCGTCGGACACGGATGCAGAACTTCGGGCCCAAACACTTGCCGCGCTGGGTCGCATCGGAGATATGCGGGCTCAACGTCACATCCTGCGCGGATTGGAGGATCCGGTGGATGAAGTCCGTGCACAATCCGCATGGGCGGCCGGACTCATGAATTTGCGCGAAGCCATGCCGGTGCTGCTGGCGCGACTTGGCGACTCCCACTGGTGGACGCGCTATCGCGCCGCAGAGGCATTGTTCCAGATGGGACCGCCGGGTGTGGCCATGTTGCATGCCGCCACGCGCACCCAGGGAAGCGGCGGTGAAATGGCCGTTCAGTACCTGGCAGAAAAGGCGGCGGCGTGAACCTCGAGATTCTGCATCCTGTCGCAACTTTCCTTGCCGAACACAAAATTTGGGTCACCATTCTTTCATGGTGCATCGTCGGCATGGGACTTGTGCAAAGTTTGATTTATGTGCTCGAACTTCCGGCAGCGTGGCTGGAGATGCGCCAGCATTCCCAAGCCGAAGATTCTGAATCCTCCTGGCAGATGCTGGTTTCGGACGCCACCTTGCCCATCTCCCTGCTGGCGCCCGCGTACAACGAGGAGGCCGGTATCGTGCAAAGCGTACGCGCCATGTTGGCGCTCGAATACCCGGACGCCGAGGTGATCGTGATTAACGACGGCTCCAAGGACAAGACCTTGCAATGTCTGATTGATGCCTTTTCCCTCAAGCCTATTGCGCGGGCCCATGAACTGACAGTGAAGCACGCCCGCGTGCGGGCGGTATACGGATCACCCTTTTATTCGCACCTGCTCGTCATTGACAAGGAAAACGGGGGCAAGGCGGATGCCATCAATGCCGGCATCAACTTCTGCCGTACGCCCCTATTCTGCGTTGGAGATGCGGATTCGCTGTTGGAAGCGGATTCACTCTTGCGCGCGGCACGCCCTTTCATGGAAGACACCCGCACCATCGCCGTGGGCGGAACCATTCGCATCGCCAACGGCTGCGAAGTGCATGCGGGACGCGTCATACACGCCGGCCTTCCCAAAAGCATCCTACCCCTGTTCCAGAGCGTCGAATACATCCGCGCCTATCTGATGGCGCGACTGGCTTTGAGCCGCTGGGGTATCCTGACCATCATCTCCGGAGCTTTCGGAATTTTTCGCCGCAGCGTGGCCCTGGAGGTCGGTGGATTTTCCCACGGAACCGTGGGCGAAGATCTGGAAATCATCATCAAGATGCACCGCCTGATGCGCGAAGAGCAACGAGAGTACGTGATGCGCTACGTGCCGGAACCCGTCTGCTGGACGGAAGCACCCGAAACTTTGAAAGTGCTCGGCAATCAGCGCAAGCGTTGGGAACGCGGGGCGCTGGAAACCTTCTTCAAACATCGCGACATGCTTTTGAATCCCAGGTATGGACGCATCGGGATTCTCGGCATGACCTTGAGCCTGATCGTGGATGTGCTCGGGCCAATCGTCGAAGTGCTTGGATACTTTCTTATCCCTCTGTTTTACCTGATGGGGTTCCTGGATTTCCGGTTTTTTCTGGCCTACACAGCGCTGGTTTTTGTGTTTGGAGTCTTCATCAGTTCCATGTCCCTGATCCTCGAGGAACTTGAACTGCAACGCTTCCCCACTGCGCGCGATTTACTCGTGCTCGCTGGGGCTTCGGTGCTGGAAAATTTCGGGTATCGCCAGTTGAACAACTTCTGGCGGGTGGTGGGTTTCTGGCAATTCCTGCGCAAGAAGCAAAGCTGGGGCGAGATGAAACGCAAAGGCTTTGCCAAAGCCACATAAGCTTCGGAAAGCGTTGACATCCCGCCCCGGAAGGCTACATTTGGCAACCGCAGCGGACCCCCGTTGCATCCTCCCCTTTTCCGTCGGGAAACGGGGCTGTGAAATCGGACGATTAGCTCAGTTGGTTAGAGTATTACCTTGACATGGTAGGGGTCACTGGTTCGAGTCCAGTATCGTCCATTTCTCTTTTTAATTTCCTTTGCAATATGACGCGTAAAATCCACTTCCTGATCGGAAGTTTGGGAGTGTTTCTGTACTTGGGCTGTGGTGTGACATATGAAAGCCATTACATCAAGTCCGCGACCACCGCTCAGGCGGAACTGCCCATCATCACAAGCCCGAATCTGTATGATGGGAAAAAATCCATCGTTCTGGGAATGAACGCACGGTATTCACCAAACGATCGCCTAGTGACGACTTCGGACACAAGTTATTCCCGCTCAAGTGATCCCTTCGACAACACCTCCTTGGAATACCGCCCAGTTCCGAACAATTACCATGTCTACTGGAACAGCACAGAGTTGGGATTGGACTTCAAATTTCAGAGCAACGAGTACATCGATTTATTCCTGAAATACAATGCCAACCTCGACTATCCCGCCTGGAGCCATGTCGGCGCGGCAGGAGGAGGGTTAACGCTGCCTTTTCCCTGGCTGGCAGTCCGGCTATCCCCGGCGATAGCCATCAGTACCTATGAAACCAAAGTGATGGACTCCGTCAATACCTCCGATTCATACTCCCCCGACACCAGTTACCTCATCACGAGGGATTACCACAAACGGGAAATCACATGGATGATCGGTTTCACGGCGTGGTTTCCTCCCACGACACACTGGCCGCTTTTCCCCTATGTAGGTTACCAAAGTGGAGATCGACTCATCAGCGAGGATGACTATCTCCGGCTGCTGAGCTATAGCGATACCCAATGGCTTCTGGGAATCCATTACTATGCCGGTAAACAGTACAGCGGCAATCTGACGATTTCCCGCAATGAAAAGTTCAATAAAAATGGTGGCGCGGCTTACTACAAGTTCGGTGTGAACTTTGAATACATCATCCCACTACGCACCCGCACACGCTCCTCATCTGAGTTCGATTGAAACGAGTCCCACAATTCGTCAAACAACCGTCTAACGGAGAGTCTTTCCCCCGGAGGCTTCAATGACGGAAGCACAATTCCAGGATCTCATCAACCGCATGAGCAGCCTCACACCCGAGGAGATGGAGGCGCTGAAAGCGGAAATACGCCGGCGCCTCAGCCCAAAAAGTGTCACCGACTTTGCCAAGGACACTCCAAAATGGTGGGTGCGATTCCGGGGTATGTGGATTGCATTTCAAGAATGGTGGGCAGGTGTTTCCTTCGGCGTCGCCGTCTTCCTCTGGGTCATCGCAATTATTCTCATCATCCTAGCTCTGTGCGAAATCTTCGGAACCAACCTCAATTTCGGAGCTGCACCGGGTCCCGTGTGCGCCAGCACCGGCGAAGACAAGATCACCCGGGTCGCGGACGAAACGGCTTGGGGGGCGCGGAGAAGTCACAATGCGGCGGTGGCAGCTGCAGAAGGCTATTGCGCCACTTTGGCTCCTGTCTGCACGGGGTCGTGCGCGTCCACCACCGAAAATCCCTGCAAACCCGGCGTGCATCTCATCAATGAGGAGCAATTCACCGTCCTAAGCTGGACGCTGATCGGCACGAGGACCGTGCTGGAATACAACTGTCAGTGCTCCTGTGTGAAGTGAGGCCATAGGAGGGGTAGATCCCGATTGACGAATTCATCGTCAAAGCTTCACTTTCCTAGGTGCCATCACCCATCAATCCCCAAATCGATGACTCATGGAAACGGGAACTCGGCGAAGAGTTTCAGAAAGATTATTTCGTCGAGCTCAAGAAATTCCTGCTGGAGGAAAAAAGCCGCGGTATTGTGATTTACCCCCCTGGGTCCTTGATCTTCAATGCCTTCAACCACACGCCTTTCGACAAGGTTAAAGTCGTCATCCTCGGACAGGATCCCTACCCCGGAACAGGTCAGGCCCATGGACTGAGCTTCTCGGTACCACCCGGTGTCCCGCCGCCACGGAGCCTCGAGAATATGTTCCGGGAACTCGGCACCGACGTGGGGTTCAAAAAACCCAATCATGGCAATTTGGAGAAGTGGGCCGATCAAGGTGTGCTGCTGCTCAATGCCTGCCTGACCGTGCGCGCGGGCTCGCCCAATTCACATCAGGGCCATGGCTGGGAACAATTCACCACTGCAGCCATCTCGAAGCTTTCGGAAAAAAGAACCGGCATCGTGTTCCTGTTGTGGGGCCGATTCGCGCAGGAGAAGGAAACCCTGATCGATCAATCCCGGCATTTTATTCTCAAGGCTCCACACCCTTCCCCATTCTCCGCGGATCGCGGATTCTTCGGATGCCGCCATTTTTCCAAAGCCAATGCGTTGCTGGAGAAAACAGGACAAATGCCGATTGATTGGCAGATATAAACGGCTATTTTATCCCCTCCATGCTCGACGTTCTTCTTTCCGAATACGATTTCGCCGTAATTGGCGCGGGGCCTGCGGGCTTACTGGCTGCGCTGACGCTTGCGCGTTCGGGAAAATCCTACCGCGTCGCTTTGATCGACAAGCGTGATCCGTGGCGGGAGCCGGTTTCCTGTGCGGAAGCGGTGCATCGTGAACGACTGGAAGCATTGGTTCCCATGGTGGAACCGGAATGGGTACGCGGTCCTGTGGATGGGGCGATTTTTGTAGCTCCGGACGGCACCGAGGTCCGCCTCGAGCAAAAGGACAGCGGTTATCTGATCGATCGCGCGCTCATGCATAAGCGACTGGCCGAACAAAGCCATGGGCTCGGGGTGCATTGCAATTTCCGCACTCGGGCCGTGGGGCTGTCAAAGCTTGAAAATGGTTTCCGTACCGTGCGCTACGAAAACGCGAATGGCTCCGGAGAGCTCAAGGCCCGTGTCGTCATCGACTGCAGCGGCCCCGGCACCGGCTTCGGAGACGGCGAGAACATCACGCAGGGAAATTTCGACGTGGAACCAGCAGTGTTCGCACTGGTCAAGGGCCTTAAATATCCGGTCAATTACATACAGATGTTCTTTGGCCGCAATTATGCCCCCGGGGGTTACGCATGGCTTTTTCCGCGCGATACCCACGTCGCTAATGTTGGACTCGTGATTGGACGCGACTATGCCCGCGAGGCTCCGGCACGTCAGGCGCTCAAACATTTCATCGAGCAAACTTATCCCGGCGCGGAAGTCGCCTCCTTCCAAGGCGGAGCCATTCCTTGTGGCTTTCCGGACGAACCTCTGGCAACGGACAATCTTTACAAAGCGGGAGATGCGGCCAACATGGTCCATCCGCTCAGCCGTGCGGGAATCCTCGAGGCCATGACGGGTGGCAAATTCGCGGCGGAAGCCGCCCTAAAAACAATTGGGATGGATCGCGAAGAAAATCGCCGTCCCGTTTATGCCGAATACAAGACACGTTGGGATGAAGCGTATGGCAATGGGCATCGCCGCATCTGCCGTATCAAAAAAGCCTTCATGGAAATTCCCGACGGGGTGTATAACCGCGCAGCCCGTTCCCTTTCCAAAGTGCCCGTCGGCAAGCTGGGCATGGGTCGCATTGTGTTTACAACGCTGTGGCAATCGCCCACACTGCTGTGGAAATTGCGCGGACTGTTCTCCGGCAAATAACCCTTGCGCCATTCCGCGCGCTCACGTTCAGCAGATATTATCCCACTTGGAAAAGTCGATCCAATGCGTGGGCTGTTCCGTGGGCAAAATGATGTCCGAGGCCTCGTCGGGGCCGTTGGATCCTGACCGGTAGTTCGGGAACATGCGCGGCGGATGTTCCGCCCAATGCCGAAGCAACGGATCAAGGAACGACCACGACAATTCAGTTTCGTCCGAACGAACGAACAAGGTCGGATCTCCCAGAATGGCATCCAGCAACAGGCGCTCATAGGCATCGGCGCTGGTGTCGAAATGGTCACTGTAGCAGAAATTCATCGAGGTGTCGGACAACTCGAAGCTCTGACCCGGATTCTTGCTCGTCAGCTCCAACAGAATGGCTTCCTGCGGTTGAATCTTGAAAACGATGCGATTGCTTTGCGCATTCTGTCCGCGCGCGTTGAACAGCACATTGGGCAGTTTCTTGAACGTGACCACGACCTCGGTGCCTTTGCGCGCCAGGCGCTTTCCGGAACGGAGATAGAACGGCACACCGGACCAGCGCAGGTTGTCGATGTGCATGCGCAGCGCCACGAAAGTTTCGGTGCTGCTGCCGTGGGCCACGCCTTTTTCATCGCGATAGCCCTTCACCTGCTGCCCTTTGACTTCGCCGGGGCCGTACTGGCCGCGCACAGCCATCGGCGGGATGGCATTCACATCGATGGGACGCAGGGCGCGCAAGACCTTCACCTTTTCATCGCGGATGGCTTCCGCGGAAAGATTCACCGGGGGCTCCATGGTCACCAGGCAGAAGATCTGCATCAGGTGATTCTGTACCATGTCGCGGAGCACGCCGCTCTTGTCGAAATAATCCGCGCGCTCTTCCACGCCGAGAAATTCCGAGGCGTTGATTTGAATATGGTCGATGTAGTGGTGGTTCCAGATCGGCTCGAACACGGAGTTCGCGAATCGGAACACCAACAGGTTCTGCACCGATTCCTTGCCGAGATAATGGTCGATGCGGTAGATCTGTTTTTCGGCGAAACCGGAGAGCAGGCTTTCATCCAACTCGATGGCGCTTTCCAGATCGCGGCCATAGGGCTTCTCGACAATCAGTCGGCTCCAGTATTTGCCTTTGGACGGGTGCACCATGCCTCCATCGTGGAGAGCCTTGGCCAATTCCGCATAGCCGTCTGGAGGCACCGCAAGATAGTGCAGGTAATTCGGAGGAATGTCCGTATCCTTGCAAACCTGATGGCAGGCGCTCTTCAACTTGGCGATGCCCGCTGGAGAGTAATCCGTCTGGACGTATTGAATGTGCTCGCGGAATCCTTCCGGATATTTCCCCATGGAAAGCAGCGCGTCGACATCCATGGGCTTGCGGCCCACGGCAATAATCTTGAACTTCTCAGGCATCTGCTTCTTGACCCAAAGATTGGCCAGGGCGGGAAACAACTTGCGCTTGGCCAAATCCCCGGAGCCGCCAAAAATGATGAGCAGGCAGTCCTCGGCCACACGCTTGGATCCAAAAAAATTGGAGGAACTGCGGTTTTTCTCGTCAACGCTGAAGGACATGATTTTTCCCTTGTCTGTACAGGGTAATGTTAAAATTTTCTCGGCCCCATGAAAACCGATTCACTTCAAAACGCCATGAATTCCGCGATGAAACGCAAGCAAGCGCTTTTCGTGGAAACGGAAGCGCTGCGCCTGCTCAACGCCGAAGCCTCGAATACTCCGCGTCTGGTTTTCGAACTGTACGGGAAACACGGAGTGCTCTACGATTACGGAACTGGCGATGAATCCGAATTGCGCAAAACAGCGGGAAAATGGCTCGTGGAATTCGGCTGGGAATCGATCACGCTGTTGGATCGATCTTTTGCGGGAAACGACGAACGCAAAGATTCTGCAGTAGTAGCCGGAACAGCGCCGGAAACACTTGTTGTGCGCGAAGGTCCGCTCCAATTCCGGGTCGAGCCCCAACATCCCCGCAACGTTGGATTATTTCTCGACACACGTGAATTACGACGCTGGTTACGCGAAAGCTCCAACGGCGCAAAAGTTCTTAACCTCTTCAGTTATACGTGTTCGCTCGGATTGGCCGCGCTTTCGGGAGGCGCGGAGGAAGTCGTGAATGTGGATGTTTCGCAACGTTATCTGGATTGGGGCCGGGAAAATCTGAAACTGAACGGATTATCTGAAGACAAATGTCGATTCAAGAACATGGACAGCGAGCGCTATCTGGATTGGGCCGCGAAAAAAAAGCTCTCGTTCGACCGCATCATTCTCGATCCACCGGTGTTTTCCCGTTTCGACGGGAAGGTTTTCCGCTTTGAGAGCGATTACTTCCGACTGACGGCGAAATGCTCTTCCCTGCTTTC
>OMJM01000067.1 GCA_900299345.1 bacterium
GACTGCGATGCCAACCGGCTGGCGATGCGGTTCTTCCGCGATCATCAAGATTATCCCGGTGTGGTGCGCTACGGCGTGAAGACGGTGGCGTACTGTCCCGATGCGGTGGAACCGTATTCCGATGTGGGAAACGCTCTGCTGGAACTCCGCCGCGCCGTGGAGGCCAAGGTTTATTTCGCGAAGTATTTGGAGCGTGGGGGAGACCGGAACAAGGTTCCGACTTATATGCGCTGACTTATTTTCTCAGCATTACTCTGCGTGGGCAGAGCGTGGTGCCTGTCCTTTGTGAATAAAAACAGTTGTTCAAGTCACGGATTAATTTTCGTTGTCTTGTGGAAATCACCGGCTTGGAAATCAAGGTAGTAGGAACCGCGCGCTTTACTGAACAAAGGCACAGTGTAATAGCCGGCTTCGTAGATTCCATTGAACAGTTGTGAAACGATCTGGCCTTGGGAATTGAAAAGTTGAATAATGACATGTTCTCGTTGAGGGAGAACGAATCGTAAGGATTCGTTTTTTTCAATTTTTAATGAGTGAAACAAAACTTTTTTCTGAAGTGTTGCGCTCGTAGATGCCGTGGTGAAATTAAATGTCGGCGACCAATTGCTGGTTCCGCCGGTTCCCTTTGCGTTCACTCGCCAGTAAAAGGTGAAGTCTGTTGGCAAAGGCCCTGTGGCATAGGCTGTTGCTGTCCGGGTGGAATCATCCACAATAAGTTGAGTAAAATCAATGTCGGTCGCAAACTGCAATCGATACGAGAGGCTCCCGACGTATCCCAGCCAATTCAGCGTGGGAGAAGTTGACACGTTGATGGCATCTTGTGCCGGAGCATAAAGTGTGGGAGCAACAGGCGGTGCGGGCAAGGTTGTAAACATATATGCGTTGGAATAGGCACTGGTTCCTCCACCATTCTTGGCATTGATTCGCCAGTAATAAGTGGTGTTATAGTCGAGAGGCCCGATCGTACGAGTCGTGCCCGTGAGAGTGGAATCATCAATCACTGTGGGGAAAAAATTGGAGTTAATAGAAACCTGTACGCGATAGGTCGCAGCTCTGGCAGCGGCATTCCAGACGAGATTGAGTGAAACAGGCACCGTTGTAGCTGAAGCGGGACTACTTAAAACGGGAATCGCAGGTATTGCCAACGCAACTGTGGTAAAATGCCACTTAGCGGAGAAAGCGCTGGTTCCTGCTGAATTTTTTGCACTTACTCTCCAATAGTATGGTGTGTTGTAGTTGAGCGTTCCCGCGCTGCGAGTAGTGTCCGTCACCATTGAATCATTGATTAGTGCAGTGGCAAAGGTGGAATCAGTGGAAAGCTGCACGCGATAGGATGCTACGTCAATGGACGGATGCCATATCAAAGTTGGAGTAATGGAAACACTGGTGGCATTTTGGGCCGGTATCATCAAGATCGGAGGAGATGGCGTCACAGGTGCTGCGGTGGTGAATGTTCCTGTGGCGGAATAAGCGCTGATGCTGACCCCATTCCTCGCACTGACACGCCAATAATAAACCGTGCTGTTGACGAGAGGACCGACAGGACGTGTTATGTCTGTGACCAAAGAATCATCCACAATCTTGGTGGCAAAAGTGGGATCTCTTGAAAGTTGAACACGGTAAGCCAAGGCGCCACTGGAAGCGCCCCACACCAATGTAGTGGAAGTCGCGATGCCGACAGCATTTTGAGCGGGAGTTTTTAAAATGGGAACGGGAGGGGGAGTCGAGTCTTGGTCAGACGTGAATATGCGATTCCCTATTCCGACCTCCACAAGTTTATTACCTGACCAAACCACAGAAATAAACCAATTATTATCAAGTACAGGCGTGCTAGGTATTTTCCACCAAGTCATACCGTCGGGAGAAACCATGACGATAGAACCATTTCCTCCATACCCAACAGCAACGAACTGATTGCCAGTCCAGGTCACCGATCTGAGGCCGACTGCTGAGCTTCTTTTCGTCCAAGTCACCCCATCCGGCGAAGTTATAATAACGTCTCCAACGGCCACTAATTGATTGTTCGCCCACATTATTGACGACAAGTTGCCCGTTGTTCCAGAATTTCGAACGGTCCAGTTGATGCCATTTGGTGAAGTCAGGATAATTCCATTATCGCCAACTGCAACAAGTTGATTACCCATCCAAACTATCGATGCCAAATGTACTGTGGTACCTGAAACTTGTGCGGCCCAAGTCACCCCATCCGGGGAGGTTGCGATACCTCCATACAATCCGGCTGCGACAAGTTGGGTTCCTGTCCAGGTCACGGATCTAAACTCGTCGATAACTCTTGTATTTCTTTTCGTCCAAGTCACCCCATTGGGGGATGTCAGTATGGTATCAGGGGTGCCCATTGCGACCAGTTGATTTCCAGTCCAAGCTACCGAATTGAAAAAAATACCCGCAGGCAAACTGGGGCTTCTTTTTGTCCAAGTTATTCCATCGGGAGAAGTCAGAATAATGCTGCCACCCCCAACATCACCGTCACCCCCAACGGCAACTAATTGATTGTCAGCCAGTATAACCGAGTATAAAAAGGCATTTGCTCGTACACCAGAAGTGCGGGCTATCCACACAGATTGCGCAGATGGATTACAAAATATTCCCGACAGGAAAAAAGCAGACAGGAATATTTTTCTGAAAGGTTTCATATTCTGTCTCTTTCTCTTGTGCAAAATTGTAACACAAAGGAGCACGGAAAGAGTAGGGCAATTTGACGATCACACAACAATCAAGGAGTTGGATTCCTCGTTTTGTTGGAATTTTTCAAGAAATCCAAATAGGTATCCAGAGGGGAAATCGAAATTAGTGTTACCCCTCCGGCTCATCCTCAGCGACCTCGTCGTCACCTTCGCCATCGGATGTTTCTGCAGGACCGGCTTCCGCCGCCAAGCGGGCCTTTTCGCCCTCAGCCGCTTCCAGCTTGTCTAGATCCGCATCTTCTTTCTCGACCAAGGCCACGCCGGTCACGGCATCGCCTTCATCGAGACGGATGACGCGCACGCCCTGAGTGTCACGGCCAATCAGACTGATGGCGGATACTTCGACGCGGATCACGCTGCCCTGCCGCGTGATGATCAGAAGTTCCTGATCGTCGCGCACCGAGGCAAGGCAGATGGCATTACCGGTCTTCTCTGTCACCTTGAAGTTGCGCACACCCTTGCCGCCGCGGTTGGTGATGCGGTACTCGGCGGGATCCGAACGCTTGCCTGAACCATTCTCCGTGATGGTCAGCACGGAGGTGGAAGATTCCACGATGATCATGCCGATCACGGCATCGCCTTCTTCCAGCGTGATGCCACGCACACCGCGCGCGCCGCGACCGGTCTGACGGAATTTGTTCATGGGGAAGCGGTTAGCCTGTCCGAGCCGCGTTCCGATCATCACGTCATCATTCTCGGCGGCGAGGGACACACAAATCAGGCGATCGCCTTCGTCCAACGTGATGGCATTGATGCCACCGGCGCGGGGACGTGAGAAGGCACTGAGTGCCAGTTTGTTGATGACCCCGCGTTCCGTGGAAAGCACCAGAGAACGGGCGTCCTCGAAGTCCCGAACCGGCACGAAGGCGCTGACGGTTTCCTCCGGCTGGAGTTGCACGAGATTAATGAGCGCCTTGCCCTTGGCCGTGCGTGCGGCCTCGGGGATTTCATGCACCCGGAGCCAGTGGCAACGTCCCAGATTGGTGAATACAAGGATATAGCCGTGAGTCCACGCGATGAAGAGGTGTTCGACGAAGTCTTCGTCCTTGAGTCCTGCGCCGGAGATGCCTTTGCCGCCGCGACCCTGCAGCTTGTAAGCGTCGGTGCCGATGCGCTTGATGTAGCTGCCGTGGGACACGGTGATGACCATCGGTTCGTTGGGAATAAGATCCAGCGCATCGATGTCGTCGGCGTGATCTTGGATCGCGGTGCGGCGTTCATCGCCGTACTTCTCCGAAATATCGCGCAACTCCTTGGAGATGATTTCCATGCGGCGCTCGCGGCGGGCGAGGATGTCGCGGAGATCCGCGATGGTCTTGATCAACTCCTGGTATTCGTTCTCGATCTTGTCCCGCTCCAGCCCAGTGAGGCGCTGCAGGCGCATTTCGAGAATGGCTTCGGCCTGCCGCTCGGACAAGCCGAATTTTTCCATGAGCCCGCGCTTGGCCGTGGCTGGATCGGGGCTTTGCCGGATGAGCTGGACGATGGCGTCAATGTGATCGAGGGCGATGCGCAAGCCTTCGAGAATATGGGCGCGTTCCTCGGCCTTGTTCAGGTCGAATTGGGCCCGGCGTTCCACCACTTCATGGCGGTGATCGAGGAAGTGCGCGATCATTTCACGCAACGTCAGCGTTTTGGGCTGACCCTTGACCAGCGCGAGATTGTGGATACCGAAGGTTTCCTGCAACTGCGTATGCTTGTACAGGCTGTTCAATACCACTTCCGGGAAGGCGTCCCTCTTCAATTCGACGATGACGCTCATGCCATGACGGTCGCTTTCGTCGCGCAGATCGGAAATGCCTTCGACTTCCTTGTCGCGCACCAGCGAGGCCATTTTCTCGAGCAAGGTGGTCTTGTTCACTTGATACGGGATTTCCGTGATCACGATGCGGTTGCGGCCGTTGTGTTCCTCGATTTCCGCACGGGCGCGCACCACAAGGCGTCCACGGCCTGTGAGATAGGCCTCGCGGATTCCGGCGCGGCCATGGATGATGCCGCCGGTGGGGAAGTCCGGACCGGAAACCAGCGAAAGCAGATCGGTGTCCGGCAGTGCGGGATTGTCGATCATGGCGATGCAGGCGTTGATGATCTCCCGCAGGTTGTGTGGCGGCACGTTGGTGGCCATGCCCACGGCAATGCCCGTGCTGCCATTGACGAGCAGGTTGGGGAAGGCGGAGGGAAGCACGGTCGGCTCTTGCAGCGATTCATC
>OMJM01000068.1 GCA_900299345.1 bacterium
GCGGGATGGAAGCCCTATTTTCGCAGGAAACGGCGGGGTAACCCGTTGACATACAACGAGTTTTTGAGGTAAATTTCACAGCCCTAAAACGGAATTTGGAGCATTTGTGCCGACGATTAGTCAGTTGATTCGCAAGGGCCGCCAAGCCCAGCGCAGCAAGAGCAAGGCCCCCGCGCTCATGGGAAGCCCCCAAAAGCGCGGTGTGTGCACGCGCGTTTATACCACCACCCCTAAAAAGCCGAACTCCGCTTTGCGGAAGATCGCCCGCGTGCGTCTTTCCAACAAGATGGAAGTCACGTGCTACATCCCGGGTGAAGGCCACAATCTGCAGGAGCACTCCATTGTGCTCATTCGCGGCGGTCGTGTGAAGGACGTGCCCGGTGTGCGTTACCATATCATTCGCGGTACGCTCGACACTTCCGGTGTGGAAGGTCGTCGCCAGAGCCGTTCGTTGTATGGCGTGAAGAAGCCCAAGGCCGGAGCCGCTGCGGCGGGCAAGGCCGCCGCTCCCGCCAAAGGCAAGAAGTAAGCACAGGTTTTAGACAGGAAATCAAATGTCCCGAAGAAAAAAAGCCGACAAACGCAAGACCTATCCGGATCCGCGTTACAACAGCACCTTGCTGACCCAGTTCATGAACGTGGTTGTGAGCCAGGGCAAGAAGTCCGTGGGCGAGACCATCGTGTATGGCGCACTCAAGGAACTGAAGAAGAAGATCGGCGGTGAGGACGACGAGCTGACCCTTTTCAAGGCTGCGCTCAACAACGTCAAGCCGACCCTCGAAGTGAAGTCTCGCCGCGTCGGTGGTGCCAACTATCAGGTCCCGGTCGAAGTTCCGGCTCCCCGTCGCACCGCCCTTGCCCTTCGCTGGCTCAAGGACGCAGCGCAAGGTCGCAACGAGAAGGACATGGCCCGCCGCCTGTCCGCCGAGTTGATTCAGGCTTATAACAACGAAGGCAATGCGGTCAAGAAGAAGCAGGATATCCACCGTATGGCGGAATCCAATCGCGCCTTCGCCCACTTCCGCTGGTAATCTTCGGCGTCAGAAATCAAAAAAGCCCTCCGGAAGCGGAGGGCTTTTTGTTTGGGGCGCGAATTATCCCGTGGAATTAGTATTACGCCGTGCGAATGAAGAGGGGCCTATGTTGGCTTTAAAATCAAACCGGCTTTGGATTCTCGATCCCTGGCGCGACTTGGCCCTTTTCGTCCTGGTTCCGCTTTGGATCGTTCCCATAATGTTGTTGGCCAAGACTCGTATTGACTTCAATATTTACGGCGCCATTGCGCTGGCATTTGTCGGAGTAGGCCACCACCTGCCCGGATTCATCCGCGCCTATACTGATCGCGCCCTGTTCCGGCGCTTTCGTGTCCGCTTTGTTGCGGCGCCACTGTTCCTTCTCGGGATCTTCATCACGCTCTCGTCCCTGCGCCTGCACGGACTTCCCGTCATCGTGGTGCTCTGGGGAGCATGGCATGGAGCCATGCAGGTCAATGGGTTCCTCCGGATTTACGACACCAAGGTGGGATCCTTTTCGCCGCTCACAGCCCGGTTGGACTGGGCCATGTGCGTCGTCTGGTTCGGGATGGGCCTGCTTCATTCCAGTTCCCGCGTGGCCACCATTTTATTGAACTTCTATAATGCCGGCGCTCCTGCAGTGAATCCCGGCGTATTCGCCGCGTTCCGGTTGGGATGGGAAATCCTCACGGTCTGCATCACTTTAGCGTTCCTGGTCAACGCGTGGAGGGAAACGCGCGCGGGTCGCGCACCCAGCCCCGTAAAAATCCTGCTGATGGCATCGAGCTTCGGGTTCTTCTGGTTCGCCATGGTGATGGTCAACGAGCCGGTGTTTGGACTGCTGATTTTTGAAATCTTCCATGACATACAGTACAACGCCCTCGTGTGGACTTTCAATCGGGGGCGCGTGGATCGGGGACTCGGTGCGGGACGCATTGAGACGTTCCTATTCGGGCCCGGCGTATGGCGCATCTTTCTTTATACGCTGCTTGTGCTTGCCTACGGGACGCTGGGAGCCGTCACCGGTTATTCCAACGTGATGGTTCCTGATCATGCGGGAACCGTTCTGGGCAGCGCCGGTTTCTGGACCAACCTGTTCACCGTCTCTTCCTTCCTGCATTTTTATTTCGATGGTTTCATCTGGCGAGTGCGCGAGAAGGAAATTCGCCAGGGGCTGGGCATCGATGGAACAAGGGAAGGGAAGGAGAAAATCGCGCCTCAGGCATCACGTCCTTCAGGGCCGTTTCCAAGACTTCTGCCCGCGGGATGGCAATGGGCGTTCTTCGTCGTCCCCTTGGCGTGGCTCGGAGTTTTGGAACTTCATGGAAACGTCGCGCCGGAGGTGGATCAATACCGGAACATCGTGAGCATCGTGCCCGAAAGTGGACGGCTCCATTACCTGCTCGCGAATTTCGAGAAGTTCCGAATGCATTTTCCCGAAGCGATCGAAGAATATTCCCGCTCAATCGATCTGGATCCCGATTTTGAACCTGCTCACGTGGAACTGGCGGACGTCGCGGCCTATACCGGCCTGCATGAAATAGCCATCACACATTATCTCCGGGCGGTGGAATTGGATCCCTCGGATACGTTGGCCGAGGATCATCTGGCAACAACCTTGCTCAGGGTCAACCGGGTCAGTGAAGCGTTGCCCTATTTATTGCCGACGGCGCGTCGCGCGCCCAACGATGCCAACATCAATTATCTGGCAGGCGCGGCCTTGATGCACGAGAATCGTCTGGCTGAAGCAGTGCCGTATTTACGACGGAGTCTGGAATTGGATTCGGCCCAACCCAGGGCCCGGGCATTCTTGGCGCAGGCCGAAGGATATCAACCTTAAAGATTCGGTTATTTGACGGTCAGCGTCCGTGTCATGGGCAATGTGGTCAGCTTATCCACCAGCTGGCAGTTCACTTTGAGAAATCCGCGTCCGGAATGCGCCAGTTTTACATCCCCGATAAGTGAGTGGGCCATCATGTATCCCATTTGATCCCAGTCCGCGCCGCAGGTGCTGAGGCCCAGATGATAATAGCGGGGATCATTCTGGAATCCCACCAGACCCACGTCCTGTGGCACGCGCGGTCCTGCGGAACCACGATTGCGAAGCCACTGTAAAGCCGCCGCCGCCTTTTCATCGGTGGAGAACAACCAGATTTTGGCGGAGGGATATTCGGCGCAGGCCTCGATTGCCTTTTCTGAGATGACCAGATGTTCTTCCAGACTCTTGAGATCCACGTTGGGATATTTCGAACGAAGGTACTGTTGATATTCCGGGCCGATAGCTCTCAGGAAGGTTCGATTCAACGTGGATCCCGGTCTGCTTTGCACGACCGTCCGGAAGATGAATCCCGGCACCACGCTCTTGATGGTCAGGGCGATCTTGAAGAAGAAGTGAAACGGGGTGGTGCCTGTCAGTTCGCTCTCGTCGAAGCAGAAAACAGCTTCGCGATGCCCCTGAGCCAGCAGATAATGCGCCGTCATCCGCGCCAGACTGGTGTGCACATTGCCGCGCGAGAGCACTTGCGCATGTCGTGTCAGGGGAGAAAGATCGCCCTTTTCCCCGTACACCAAAATGCGGACCCGGTTCTTATTGAGTCCGGGATGTTCGTCAAAGAAACGCTGGAACAACGGAATGTGTTCGGGAGTCACGGCATGGAACACGAGGCCCGCGGGCCAGCGTTGTTCGGTTTCCCATTCGCGCGCCAGCGCATCCATGCGCTCGACATTTTCGGGAAGCAGGTAATACCCGTAACCGTAAAGCTCACGTTCCATTTTTTGGAAGGCGAGAGACACCGGACCGGCTTCCAGAATATCCCGGAAATCTCCCGCCCCGAAACGAAAGAAAAACACTTCTTTGCGGGGACGCGGTGTCATCAGGTTTTCGAGTTGACCCACCCAGTAGCTTTTGCCGATCTTCTCGACATAGCCGCTCTTTTCCAGAAGCTGGTAGGCGGCCGTGACGGTTTCCGACGAAACCTTGAACTGGTTACGGATGAAGTTGATGGCGGGCAGCGCGGAGCCGCGCCGGTAAACCCCTTCGGAGATCAGGCGCACAAGCCCTGCGACCAGATGCTCCACTGAAGACTCGCGAGGCACATTGGCCTTTACTTCCAGAGGTTTGGATCCCGGTTTCTCAAGGCCCGGAGTGAAAGTCCCCTTGCCGGGAATGCGGACAATTTTGTCCTGCTCGCGAAGTTTCGACAACGTACGCTGGATGGTGATGGCCGAAAGATCCCATTGCTTGGCGAGTTCGCGATCCGGGGGGAGGCAACTGTTCGGTGGGAGCCTGGCGATTTCCGCGAGGATCCATTTCTGGAATTCCTTGGAGCGCGAATTCTTCATAAGGCGTATACCATCAAATCGCCCACGTTGGTTCCCGTGGGTCCGGTGACGGCAAGGCTGTTGCCGACTTCATGAAAAAACGAATACGCGTCGAAACGATTCAGATGGTCACGAAGATCGATACCCTGTCGCTTTCCCTGTTCCAATGTCTGTCGATCCACCAACGCGCCGGCCACTTCCGGCAGGTAATCCGAACCGTCGCTGCCCAAACAGAGATGCGCCCAATCTCCGGGAAAATCCGTCAATGCTTCCAAGGTGGCGGCCGCGAAGTGCTGGTTTCTTCCGCCTTTTCCGTGATTGGGAGGAAGAACGGGTGTCGTTTCTCCTGCCGCCAGCAACACGGAATATTCGCGATACACTCCTTCGAGAATATCGTGCGCTATCGTACGCACCACGGTTTCCGGGTTCCCCTTAAAAGCGGAACCCAGAATGCGCGTCGGTTTTCCCTGTTGCGTTGCCGCGTCCTTCATGGCTTGCAATGCCGTGCCGCTGTCGCCGATGACAAGATTGACGCAATTCGGCAAGGACTCTAATGCGGATTCACCGGCCGATTTTTCCAAATGCTTGTGGACGGCGGTTGGAACTTTTTCCCACAAGCCAAATCGTTGCAAAACATCGATGGCATCTTGTGGCTTGGATTTTTCGGGATGGGTGGGGCCGGAACCGATGGATGCGAGATCGTTCCCAATCACATCCGACACGATCAGAGACGCCACCGTGGCGGGTGCGAAGTGGGCACCCAGTTTTCCGCCTTTGGCGCGGGACAAATGTTTGCGTACGAGATTGATTTCGGAGATGTCCGCACCGCACTCCAGCAGGCTGTGGGTCAATGCCTGTTTGTCCTCCAATGAGATTCCAGTAGCGGGAGCCGGCATCAAGGCGGAAGCGCCGCCGCTCAACAGACAGATCACGAGATCGTTTTTTCCAATGCCGTGTTTTTCCTTCAAAGCCATGAGCTCCGCCATGGCGGAAATGCCGCGGCTGTCGGGAACGGGATGGCTTGTTTCGCGCACGGCGATGGTTTGAGTCCTGGCCGATTGGGTTTTGCAAATCACAATCCCAGCGATGATGTTGCTCGCACCGAGAAGATTTTCAAGTGCGGCTGCCATCACGTCTGCGGCCTTGCCTCCGCCGATGACAAAGATTCTGCCGTTGTCTAGGGCAAAGGAAAGGTTCCCGATTTTCAACACACGATTCTGGGGATCGAAGCTCAAAGCACGGCGCAACAAAGTCTCCGGAGCCAGGGCGTTCAACCCCGCATCGGCCACCAGCAGCGCCAGCTTCCGCGAAGGAGTAGTCGCCAGTTCTTCGTAGTTCCGGAAATGTGTTTGCATCAGGGACCGATGACGGCGATGATTTTTCCGGGACCGTGTACGCCCAATGCAATCACCAGCGCAATGTCTGCCGTGCGACTCGGCCCGGTGATGAAAACGAGATAGGGCAACAGTTCACGAGACTTGAAGTTTTGCAAAAATTCTCCCATGCCAAAGACGATGCTGGATCTCCGGATTACGACGACATGGGTATAGGGGAGTAAAGATGCCGTGCGCGGCTTTCCGGGGCCGGAAATCATGGCTTGGCTTCCGGTTTCGGCCAGCACTGCCTCGCAACTGGTCAATCCGATTTCGGCGGTGGCCTGATCGTTTTTGGAGTCGTGTCCGAAGTAAACCTTTTCGCCCTCAAGGCATTGACCGGCATCGTAGGGGAGTTGATTCGCATCCCAGCTGAGGATGGACTTCTGGGTAATCAGGCCTTTGACTCGTTGGCGCACCGCCTCTTCGGAATTTTCGACATAGGTCTCCACGCCCAGCAATTTGAATTCGGCTTGGAGTCTTTCCAACAAAGCCGTGGGATCCAGTTTTTTGGGCGCGATCCCGTCAGGCAGACCTTGAGCGGGTTCGGGTAGCACCGCGCGCAATTGCGATTGACGCAAACGTGTGAGAATATCCGTGCGAGAGCTGCTCATGCGCGTTTCCGTTCCTTCCACAACTGCTGGAACGATTTGGCGGCGGGTGCGCGCATATCGCGCGAGCGTGTCCAGCCTCCGCCGAGCCCAGGCAGCTTGTGAATCCACCCTCTTGATGCCAGCAAGCGCGCGACACGGCCGCCCCAACGAGCGGACAACCGATACAGCCAGGGCCGCGAGACGACGATACCAAATCCCTTCATCATCCATTTGATCGAAGCTGGTGCGCGACCTTCCTCCACACCGGTCTGTCGTAACTTCAGCAGCATGCGGGGAATGTCGAGGCGCACGGGACAGACGTCGCGACAGGCGCCGCACAACGAACTGGCGTCGGGCAACTCCTTCCAGTCCTTCATGCCGCGCAGGCCCGGCGTTACGATGGCGCCAATGGGTCCGGGGTACGTGTCGCCATAGGCGTGGCCGCCGATGTTGCGGTAAACCGGGCATGCGTTGAGGCAGGCGCCACAACGGATGCATCCGAGGATCTCCGCGATCTCACCGCCGAGAATGTTGACGCGGCCGTTGTCGAGGAGCACCACGTGCATTTCCTCGGGGCCGTCGTGGTCGCCGGCGCGGCGCGGACCGGAGATCACCGAGGTGTAGGTCGTGATCTTCTGTCCCGTGGCGGAGCGCGCCAGAATCTTGATCATCCAGTCGAATTCGGCTAAGGAAGGCACGAGCTTTTCGATGCCCATTACGGCGACATGCACGCGCGGCAATGTGGTGCACAGGCGGGCGTTGCCCTCGTTGGAGACGAGACAGATGGTTCCCGTGTCGATCACTCCGAAGTTGCAACCCGAAATGCCGAGATCGGCGGAGAGAAAGGCCTCGCGTAATTTGGCGCGGGCGATCTTCGTCAGCTTCTCGGGATCGTCGGTGTAAGGCACGGAAATTTTTTCGTGCACGATCTGGCCAATGTCGCCGCGCGTCATGTGGATGATGGGCAGGATGATATGCGAGGGCGTGGTGTCCGCCAGCTGTACGATGTATTCGCCGAGGTCGGTTTCCAGCACGTCGAGGCCCGCATCGATCAAGGCGTGATTGAGATGGGTTTCCTCGGTGGCCATGGACTTCGACTTCACGGCCCGCTTGCACTTCGCGGCCTTCGCGATTTCAATCACGATGCGGTTGGCTTCCTTGCCGTCGCGGGCCCAGTGCACGTGGATGCCGTTGCGCTTCAGGTTCCGTTCGAAGGTTTCGAGATTGCCCGCAAGATCGCGAAGCATGGTCATTTTGGCCTGGCGCGCCAGGTCGCGGATCATGTCGGCATTCTCGAGATTGGCAAGGGCGTTGACGCGACGCGAGGCGAGATCCCGCGTGGCGGCCAGCATGGCGTCGCGCAAATGCTCGTCGCGCAAAGCGGTTTCGACGCGATCGAGAAAATGGGCCATCAGGAAAGTCCCTCGGCCAGGATTTGGGAGATGTGCTTGACGTTGATGTCCGAGCCGCGCCGCTTGAGGCCGCCCTCCAGATGCATGAGGCAGCCCATGTCGCATGAAACGATCGTGTTTGCGCCGGACGCTTGAATATTCTTCAACTTGTTTTCCAACATGCCGCCTGAAATGCCGGAATTCTTGACGGAGAACATGCCTCCGAATCCGCAGCATTCTTCCTGATCCTTGACCGTGGCGCATTCCAGATGGCCCACGCCTTCCAGCAAGGTCTTCGGCTGGGTCCTCACTCCGAGGCCGCGCAGCAAATGGCAGGAGGGATGATACGCCACCTTGGCGTTTATCCGCGCTCCGAGATCGGTGATGCCCAGAACGTCGACGAGAAACTGGCTGAACTCGTAGCAGCGCTCCGAAAGCTCGTGGGATTTTTTCAGGTATTCCGCATCATTTTCGAAGAGCATGTGATACTGGTGCGAAATCATGTCGCAGCAGGATCCGGACGGAATTAGCACGGGATCACCGCTCTTCAGCAGTAGATCCACGGTATGCCGCGCCACCTTGCGCGCGTCGTCGTGGAAACCCGCGTTGAACGCGGGTTGACCGCAGCAGGTTTGCGACGTGGGCACTTCGACTTCGACACCGAGGCGTTCGAGAATGGTGGCGACGGAGATTCCGACTTCCGGATACACCTCGTTGACGATGCAGGTATGGAACAACTGCACCTTGCGCGGTTTTTCCTTCATGGTGTTTCCTGTGTTCTGCATCGTATCCCTTTAGCGCGGTAATTCCTTGAAGCGTTTGCGCGCCGCCGCCCAGATTTCCGCATCCTTGGGTGCAAATGATTCCAGTACGAATGAATTCCGGACGATGGCCCGCAAATCCTTGCGGAGATGTCCCAAGGTTTTGGCTTGAATCAGGATATTACCGATGGCCGTGGCTTCGGCAGGACCGGCGACGACCGGTGTCTGCGTGGCGTTGGCCGTCCATTGGTTAAGCAGGCGGTTCTTGCTACCCCCCCCGACGATGTGCAGTTTGCGCACGGTGCGGCCCGTGACCGACGCGCACGTGACCAGCGTTTCCGCGTACAGCAATGCCAGGCTCTCGAGCGCGATGCGCACCACGCCTTGCGCGCTGGTGGGCACGGCCTGTCCGGTTTCCTTGCAGTAGGCGACGATTTTTTCCGGCA
>OMJM01000069.1 GCA_900299345.1 bacterium
CTCGACAGCGTTCCGTCCGATTCAGGACTCTTCCGCACGTCGCGGCGTCTCGCGGATGTGGGCAAATTCAAGACCCCCACGTTGCGGAACATCGAGGTCACCGGTCCTTACATGCACGATGGGCGATTTCCCGATCTCGAGGATGTGATTGCGCATTACAGTGCCGGTGGAAAAGCTTCCGTTCAACGGGATTCCCTGTTGCGGCCGTTGAGTTTGAACGATTCTGCGGTGATCGATCTTGTTGAGTTTCTGAAATCTCTGACGGATCTTGCGGAGCTGTTTCGGGCATCTCCCGATTAGCTGTGGGAAACCCGCAATTTTGCGGTGGCGGAAGTGATGGATAGGTTTTACGGACGGAATAGGATTTTGATTTTCTTATGCTCTGTTCCTATGATAACTGAAACGGGAGGAGAGGAACAATGAATCCCACCATCTCAATCGTCAATCGCTCCAAGTCGGTTTCCGATGCCAACCTGAAGCGAAGTCTGGCCGCCCTCCAGAAACAAATCTCGCTCCACTTCGAGCCCGCCTGGGGTTGGGGCGCGAATCTCAAGTTCGATGCGAAACGGTTCGACATGAAGCTGGTGGTCCGGGATCACGCCGCTGACGATGCGCTGGGGTATCATATCGAGGGCGGCAAACCCGTTGGGTACATCTTCGCCAAAGACGATATCGAGGCGACGGGGGAGTTCAAGGAATACACCTCGACCTTGTCGCACGAGCTACTGGAGATGATCGCGGATCCCAACGTGAATCTTTACGCGGCCGGGCCGTACCGGGTCAAGGGCGCAAGCCGGATCGGTTTCTACGCGCTGGAAGTTTGCGATCCGGTGCAGGAGAACTACTACCTGATTGACGGCGTGAGAGTCCAGGACTTTGTGCTTCTGGAATGGTTCGAGCAGTATCACAAGAAGGGCGCGATGAAGACGGATTACATGGGGGTTGTCGACGCGCCGTTCAAGTTGGCCCCGGGCGGTTACACGGAGGTTTTTTCCAAAGGGCGATGGCACTCGCTGACCGGACCTCAGGCGAAGCCCAAGCGTGTGCGGCACCGGTTGCGGGTGAGACAGGATGTTATGCGGAAGAGTGGTGGTTAAGAGAAAAGACAGAGTCCGTTGATGGAATGGGATCGCGCGGCGGTGGTGGAATTGAACAGATTATCTCTTGCTTGTTCTTATCCAGACTTCGGTTGTCGAATCATGGTATAACCACATGGAATCTATCCAACGTTTGCGGATGCGATAGCAAGATTCTTCACGCGTTGTGTCATAGCACAAAGCCTCATTACCCTTCCAATCAAGAGTATCTATAGTACCCATGACACGATCATAATACAGAACTTTCGCAGGATCAATTTGGATTAGGTTGTCTGCCGCGCCGAGGATTTTGCCCGCCGAGTTAAAGGAATGGCTCAATCGAAAAAGAAATTCATATTCACACTCTTTGGTTTCCGAGTTATACGACCCGCCTGAGTCCAAACACTTATCCACTGCTAGGAATTTGCGGGCGTAGGGGTAGACAAGAAATATCGCTGCAGCGCAGAGGACGAATAAGACGGAGAAAAGGGTGATGCGGGACATAGGAAATTAAAGCCTAACGTTTTTTGGGTGTTACGCGATTTGTATTCCTTTTTCTGTCCGAATCTTTTTTCGGTCAGTTTCAAACTCTGGGCACATTAGTATCTCTAAAATCCTATAAGCTGGAACCACGTAGGCAATCCCAGTATTCACGCCTTTTCCACTGCTTCCATCTCCATCTACGGTCGGTAATAAATCCTGATAGTACTTCAAGTCCCAATGTCCTTGCATAAGGCCAAGAATCAGAAATTCCCTCGAAAGAGTAGCTAGCCAAGCTTGTGATGTCGGGCGGACAAAGACAGGAGAGCCGCTAATTCCCCCTACTGACCGAGCTTCGATTAAATAAATATCGGCGTCTACTTTTTTGCCGTCTTCAATTTCTATTGGAACCTTTTCAGTAGGCATCATTGCGATGGATCCTGTTCTAACAATTGGCCAATTTCGGATGGTTTCTCGATATCTTGCAAAAAGGCCGACGGAAAAAATGGCATCTCCTATTCCTATCCCTAAGGATTGGATTTTTTCTGGCGTAGCTACCATATCCAAAAACGGCAGACACTTAATGTCTAATTCGGATGCGTCATCGAATGGATCAGATGTGATAGCCGCGTCGACAGAGGAATCCGTCATGTGGTAAACCCATTTATTGTTTTTACCGCAATTAATTCTTTTCCTTTCGCCATCTTTTCCGTTAACGATAACTGTAAAGGGTTTTCCTTGTATTCGAAGGGCTACATGTTTGGCTGTAACCAAATAAACAAAAACGGACTTTCCTTTTTCGCTAGGGTCTACCGGGACACCGATAATGAAGGCGGTACCAACGGGTGTATCATCTAATTGGTAGAGGAAGGCTATACAATCAAGCACCGAATCTTGAATGCGCATCTAATCAATGCTTCCAAGAAATAATCTAGTGGCTCATCCCAATCTGAATATGCCCCAAGCTCTGTAGCTTCCCAAGCACCTCGTTCTTGATCGCCTCCAACCGCTCCGGCGTTCGTGCCTCAAACCGCGTCACCAACGACGGTTGTGTATTCGACGCCCGCACAAGACCCCAGCCGTCGCCGAATTGGATACGAACCCCGTCGATGTCGATGCACTTGTATTTCGACTTGAAATAATCCGCCGCTTCCTTGGCGATGCGGAATTTCTCCTCGTCGTTGTCGCAGCCGCAGCGGATCTCCGGCGTGTTGTGGAAGATCGGAACTCCGGTCAGAAGTTCGGACGGTTTCTTTCCTGTTTTGTCCATGATTTCCAGGAACCGCAACGCGCCGTACACGGCGTCGTCGAAGCCGAACCAGCGATCCGCGAAAAAGATGTGGCCGCTCACTTCGCCAGCCAGCGGGGCGTTCTCCTCCGCCATCTTCTTCTTCAACAGCGAATGGCCGACCTTCCACAGGATCGGCTGGCCGCCGGCTTTGGCAATCTCTTCTTCCAGCGCCTGCGACGATTTCACCTCGTAGATGATCTTCGAGCCGGGCTTGTCCTTCAGGATATCCTTCGCGAAAATCAAGGTCAGCAAATCGCCGGGAATCAGGTTGCCTTTTTCGTCGATCACGCCCACGCGATCCGAATCGCCGTCGAGTCCGATGCCGACTTCGCGGCCGAGTTCGACCACTTTCTTTCCGAGATCCACCACGTTCTCCGCCACCGTCGGATCGGGATGGTGGTTGGGGAAGTTTCCGTCCACCGTGTCGTAAATGCTCACCACGTCCGCGCCCACGCGCTCGAACACGCGCTTCGCGAACAAGGCGCCCGTGGCGTTGGCGGGATCGAGCACCATCTTGATCTTGCGCGAGAACTTGAACTTCGTCGCCAGATAGGCGATGTAATCCTCGGTGATGTCCTGTTTCACCGTCTTGCCCGCGCCCGTGGCGAACTGGCCTTTGATGGCGAGGTCGCGGATGTGCGTGATGTCGGAGCCGAACATGGTGGTCTTGCCCACGCCCAGCTTCACGCCGTTGTACTGCTTCGGATTGTGGCTCGCGGTGATCATTGCCAGCCCGTCCACGGGAAGATGGAAGGCGGAGAAGTAGCACAGGGGCGAGGTGACGAAACCAATGTCTATCACGTCGATGCCGGTGGAGTTCACTGCCGCGATGAAGGCGTCCATCAGGCCGCGCGTGTGCGTGCGCACGTCACCGCCCACGGAGATGGTCTTCAGGTTCAGGCTGCGCAGGTGCGTGCCGAAAGCCTTGCCGATCAGGCCCATGGTTTCGGGATTGAGTTCCTGCGGGACAAGCCCGCGGATGTCATATTCGCGGAAGATGGTGGAGTTCATGGATTTTCTTTCGTTGATTTCACCGTTGGGGCGCGCGGCGGTGCGTCCTGACAGATTTACTCGATGATCGTGTCTTTGGCGATCACCACGATGCCGGTTTCCGTGACATAGAAGCGCTCGCGATCCTTTTCCAGGTTCACGCCCACCTCGAAGCCGGGCGGGATTTGCACGCCCTTCTCGATGATGGCGCGCTGAATCTTCGCGCCGCGACCCACGTCCACGTTTGGGAAGAGGATGCTGTGCGAGACCGAGGCGAAGCTGTGGATGCGGCAGCCGGGGGACAGCACGGAATGGATGGAGCGTCCGCCGGACAGGATGCAGCCCTCGGACACGATGGAATCTTCCGCGATACCGCGCCGCTTGTCCGGATCACCCTTGCCGAACACGAACTTGGCCGGGGGGAGATTCCAGTTCACCGTGCGCAAAGGCCACTTGGAGTTGTAGAGATTGAACACCGGTGAAACCGCGCAGATGTCCATGTTGGCGTCGTAAAAGGCGTCCAGCGTTCCGATGTCGCGCCAGTAGCCCAGCGACGTTTCGCTTTCGCCGCGGATGCGGTTGGTGTTGAAGTCGTATACGTACACTGGATAGCGCGAATAGATGGAGGGCAGGATGTCGCGGCCGAAATCGTGCTGCGAGTTTTCAATCTCGCTGTCCGACAGCAGTTCGCGCACGAGAAACTTGCTGTTGAAGATGTAGTTGCCCATCGACGCCAACGCCCAGCCCGGACGGCCCGGCATGGGTTTGGGCTTGGCCGGTTTTTCCTCGAAGCCGATCATGCGGCCGTCCTCGTCCACTTCCAGCACGCCGAAAGCACCCGCGGCTTCCTCGATGGGAACGGGGATGGCGGAGATGGTGGCCACGGCGGCTTTGCGCACGTGATATTCCAGCATCTGATTGATGTCCATCTTGTAGATGTGATCGCCGCCGAAGATGGCCACGTGGTCGGGGCGCACGTCGCGGATGAGGTTCACGTTCTGGTAGATTGCGTCGGCCGTGCCCATATACCAGCTCGCGCCCATGCGCATCTGCGCCGGAACGAGATCCACGTACTGGTCGAGGTTGCGGTTCATGTCCCACGCCGTGGCGACGTGACGGTTGAGCGAGTCGGATTTGAACTGCGTGAGCACCTTGATCCGGTAGTGCCCGGAGTTCACGAAGTTGTTGAGAACAAAGTCGATAACGCGATATTTACCCGCGAAGTGAACGGCGGGTTTGGCGCGGTCGCGGGTCAGGGGTTGAAGCCGGGAACCCTGGCCGCCGGCGAGGATCATGGCTAAAAGATTTTCCATGGAAACCTTCGCGATTAAGGGGTGGTAGTGCGTAGGGGAGTTGAACCCCTGCTTCCGCCGTGAGAGGGCAGCGTCCTAACCACTAGACGAACACACCAATGGGCCAAATTTAATAAGAAGTGCTAAATTTCGGGATAATGAGGTTTTACGGAAAACGCGCAACAAACCCATCTTCACGCAGGTGATACGTTTATGAAAATCCTCTTGGGTTTTGCTTTATCCGTTTCGGTTGTCAGCAAGGTTTTTGCAGCATCTTGTGCAATTGCCACGGCTCCGGCCGGGGTCTGCTCATTTTCCCCGGACACCGTGGTGGCTGCGTACGGCAAGACGATTCATCAGTTCATGACATTCAATACTGCGGATGCGGGCACTGCATTTCCGGCTTATTTCCAAAATCCTTCTGTGGCGGGAACACGACTCGGAGCCATCGACACAACCGGAACCGGAATGCCGTTGATTCACATCAACGTGAGTCAATCCACTTTGGGCACGGGGCGCGCCACATACACGTTGACGATCCAGCGCACCGACGGAATTTTTTCGCTCACAGGCAAACATCTTTTCCGGCTACCCAACACCGCAGGTGCGTTGCCTGTGTACGTCCCCGGATGGACGTGGACCACGACCTCGTCAATCGACATACGCATCGACACCACCGGAAGTTTCGACCTGGTATTTGGAACGTTGCCGACCACGACTCCGACGGTGTCCGCTCCCGCGCCTGTCGTGTACGACTTCTCTGTTGCACCGGCTAAATTGAACGTGACCTTGACGGGCACGGGTTTCCGCACCGCCAATCCGTTGATCGTTGCTGTTCCGATTTTGGCGGGCGGAAGAAATACCAAGACATTTTTTTCAAGCGCTAACTCATACATATATCCTTCGGCGTCAGCAAATTCGCAATTGAAATTCGTCCTTATGTCCAAGGGAATTCGTCCAATAACTGATAGCATAAAGGCCGAGCGCTCCCTGTCTTACTATCAAAGAATTCAGGCTTTGGATACGACTCCTTATGCTAATACCTCCGAGAAAAAGCCGGTTGTGTTGCCTAATAATCTCACTACGGTTATGCTGACTGCCGCGGTGAGTTCGGACACCGATCTCGCGGTGGACGCTTCCGGGAATCTTTCCGTTGCGCTGCCGGTGCGATTGACCGCGGGTGGATGGAAAGATTTGGGACAGCAACGGTCGCGCGGCATCGAGCTGGCGATCACTGTGTTCGATGGCGGCGCCGTCAGCCGCGCCAAGGCGTTCATCCGATCCAAGTTCGCGGCAGGGGACTTCGCTCCGCTCGACAGGACCCGCCAGTTCGATTCCCGCCGCTGGAATCTCTATTCCTATCCGTGGGATGAGCAGGAAGGCGGCGCCATCAATCGTCTGGTAGACACAGGCAGCAACTATCGCGTCATGCGTTACACCGGCACGGGATCCACCGGCTATCAAGATTTGACCAACGCGGATTTTTCCAACGCCATCGATTCGGGTCGCGCTTTCTGGAGCGGCAACAACGAGGTACCCTACAAGCCCAAGACCGAAGGCGGCACTTCCCTGGACTACCAGCCGTTCGCTCTTCCACTGGTTGCAGGACAATGGAATGACTTTGGGCTTCCCTTCAACTTTCCGATTCGTCTGAAGGACATCATCGCCGCGTCACCGGGCGCGGGAGGACTTCATTTCTGGAAGTTCAAGGATTCCATTAATGCGGCCGGCAGTTGGGTGGCGTTGGACACGAACACCGAAGTGTTGATTCCGTGGGCGGGTTACACGGTCAAACCCTCTGCGGCAATGACCTTGAATTTCCCTGTGCGCGACACCGGCCGTACCGCCACGCCACCAGCTCCGAAACAGGCTGCGACTGCGGGATGGACCGCCAAATTCGAGATTGGAAATTCCACAGCGGTCGCCGAATTGCGTGTCGGTAAAGGTTCGCAGCCGGATCTCATCGAAGAAGCGCCTTTTGCGCCGGGACAGAATTTCCGTGCAGCGTTCCATGTGGGCGAGAACCGTTGGAGCGGGATTCGTGAGGACATCGCGACCGGCCTTGCAGGACATTGGCCTCTTGACGTGACCCCGCTGCAGGGATTCTCCAGCGTCACTTTGAGCGTGTCGGAGCGCCGGGGCGAAACTCCTTCGCTGTATCTGGTCGAAACCTTGAGCGGCACATCCCAGCCTCTTGAGGGTCCGGTGACGTTGTCGGCGCACGATCTGCAGCAGGGCGATTATCACATCGTGGCGGGAGACGCCGACTACGCGCAGTCCTTCCTGAAAAACGTCGGTGCGGGCCAGCGATTGGTCAACTTTCCAAATCCCTTCCTGCACGACGGTACCACCATCCGGTTTACGTTGCCGTCCACCTTCACGGAAGTGGATTATCAGGCCCGCATCTTCGACTTCCACGGGCGCATGGTCTGGGAGAAATCCTGGAAGGGTGGTTCCTTGCTCAATACCTTCTGGGACGGCAAGGATCTCAACGGCCAACGCGTTCCGACCGGACAGTATCACTTGTTGATGACGGCGCAGGTTCCAGGCAAGCAGCCGTTCCGCGCTCAGCGCAATCTGATCAAGTTGCAGTAATCCTCTTCGGGCTGGTCTCGGCAGTTCGACAAGCTCACCACAAATACATTCGCCCAGATTGAATCGATTGGGTGAACACTCCCAACGAATCGTCCATCACGGCTGGATGCCCGTTTTCGCGGGCATGACAGTCTATTGATTTTCTTGGAGGGGTGCGTGGGTTTTGTATCCATCATTCCCGCGAAAGCGGGAGTCCAGAACCAACCATTCGGAATTATTTGGTTGTAGGGGCGAACGGCCGTTCGCCC
>OMJM01000070.1 GCA_900299345.1 bacterium
CCATCGCTTCCAGCGCCTCGGGTACGGTCAAGCAGGTCTTGCACATCAACCGTCTGGTCCTCAAAATCGACGGAAACACCATGATGGATTCCTCCCTCACCTACTTCACGGGTTCCCCGGCACTCAACTACGACTACGTCCTGACCGGAAGCCATACCGTGCAGTTGCTGGCTTATGGGCCCATGTACTCCTGGAACACGGCCAACCCCCTCTACAGCGGCTCCACGGTCATCAACGTCGCTGCGGGTAACGACTCCACCGTGCCGCTGACCCTCAACTGGGTCGGACCCACCACAGGTACCGGTTCCCTCTCCGTCACCATCGGTAAGGTCGGAAAGGTCACCGTCAATGGCTCGCTCCCGGGTACCGTCATCAACTAACCCAATCATCTGATTTCCTGACTGGCACGTTGGACTCCTTTCCCGTGCCAGAAGGGCCGCCCCGGAGAGATCCTACCCTCTCCGGGGTTTTTTATTGGATCGCACCCGTTCGAATTTTACGAACGGTTTCTCACCAAAGGCAAATCCTGTCGCGCGGGAAACCCTTTACTATTACGAACAAGTGAACCGGGAAAGGAGAGAACCATGAGACACATTAAACGAATCCTTCCCGTCTTATTGATGGGTTTGGAGATTGCTTGTGCGACTCCTTTTTCTGAGATGATGGCCACGTATCCCGCGTTAACGAATCGCAGCGCGACAACCATCCAGAGCGTGGATTTCCGACAACCATCGCTGGCTTTTGTCAGCAATGATTCGGCATTTCTGAGATTTGGGCAGATCCTTGCGCCGACTTGCGTTGGGTGTACCGCATCCATTTTGGATACGGGACTCGTTGCTTTCCCCCTTGCCGTTGAATATCGCGGCATGCCGTTTCAAAAACTGGTGCGCGTCTATTACGTTGCCGCAAACCTCAATCAGCAAATGTTCTATCTCGTCGCAAAACGAAATCAGGTGGTACGCTATTTCTTTCAAAGAACCTATCAGACAGGTGGTTCTTATCAGATTCAACTACGAAGCCGCGACAGCGTCACCATTCCCATGACGGCATCGCAAATCATCTACGGCATCGATGATTTCATTGCGGATTCGAGTGGGGCCATGTCATTCCGGATTTTCGGAAAAGCAGGACTCCGCGCTTTAGTGTCTGTTTCGTCCAACCGCACCGTGACGGCGCAAAGCGCCAATCTTGCCGACTCACTCGATCTATCCGCCTCGGGTCCCGGCCTGTATGGAACCTTGCGTGGTCATGTTGTGGATTCCACTTTGGGGTGGCTCCCGATCAAGCTGGGGAATCAACGAATCTCTTTGATTAACTCGAAAGGTGCCGTGGGAGACAGTGGTTTCTTCGCCCTGCCCGCACTGGGTACATGGCGCGCCTACCGTCAAGGTACGGATAACCTAAGGGACTTCGGCCTCACCTTTTGGGGGACGAATACGGAAGGTGCACGAGGAACCTATGCGGGTTTCTGGAACAATCACTATCAACCGCTATCTTCGAGGTTTATCAAGGATGATTCCACCCAATGGGCGGATCTGGCATCCAAACCGCCGCAGGCGATCTCCAGGGATTCCATCGTTCGGTTCACCCCCGCTTCGCAGCCAGACTCGGCCATGTTTTCGCTCTTCGACGGCGACAACAATTATTCCCATCCCCAATTTTCCATCTGGGGAAACGGCAGAATCAGAATCCTGGATTCCCTCTGGAAACGATTCCGCAAGGGATGCGGCGGCAGCCTCGGGACAGGGCCCAACAGCGCCGGAGACAGCCTCTCCTGCTTTTCCATGGATTCAGTAGCGAGGATAAAAGTGAAATGGAATGCAGATTCCTTGCGCATTCGCACAAACCTTCTGAGAGGGAATTGGGTTTTGCATTGGGACAACACACTTAACGGCCCCGTTCCCGGTTTCTTCAGTTCCACTTATACAGTGGACACGTCCGTGCGATGGTCCTATCAGGATACCTTGCGTGTGGTATTTCCCAATGCCATGTGGAGCATCGCCAACGTAAGACCCTCCGGAATTTTTTCTTCGGCCGCCAGGAATACGGGAATCTCTGCGCGAATTGTGGAGCGTGAGATTCTATGGGTCGCAGACGAAGATGCGACCGTTCGCTGGAATCTCCGAAACCTTCAAGGCAAGAGCTCTCTTCGGGGAGAGAGCGCAGGCCGCGCGGGAGCCATCCGAACGGATGCGCTTCCGCGCGGTGTTTATCTGCTGACACTGGAAAACTCTTCCGGGCCATCAGTGTCATGGCATGGAAAGATTATTCTGGAATAACCCGGTTACTGCGCCAGCGTTTTTTCAATCCGGCGATCCGGCACCAGCCACATGGCTGCGACCAACACATAGATCGCGCAGGAGATCCAGACACTCACAAAGGCCAGGGGAATGGCCGCCGCATAGAACACGAGCGAAATCTTCCCTTTGAAATCGTTCCCCAAAGCTGTTGCCAACACAGAATCCTTGCCGTGGACGGCGAGCAAAACGCGGACGAGAATATTGAAGGCGATAGCGGAAAATAACAGCACCACCCCGTACATCGCCACGGGCCATTTCGCGAAATGATTCTCACCCATCCACGCCGTGACGAACGGGGTGAGTGACAGCCAGAATAACAGATGCAGGTTGGCCCACAATACACCTCCGCTGACATGCTTGATGGCATGGATCAGGTGATGATGATTGTTCCAGTAGATGCCCAGAAAAACAAAACTCAGAACATAGCTGACGAACACCGGGATCACAGGTTTCAATGCTTCAAGTCCAAAACCATGTGGAACTTTCAACTCCAGCACCATGATGGTGATGATGATGGCGATGACGCCGTCGCTGAAGGCTTCCATACGTCCCTTGGTCATGTCATGGGCCTCTTGATTCCTTGCTACGCCGCGGGAATACTGAAATGAAACGTCGATCCGACTCCGGGTTTACTCTCCACCCAAATCTTCCCACCATGCCCCTCGACGATTCTTTTGACAATGGCCAAGCCCAGTCCGGTGCTGGGCTCACCACCGGTGCTGCGCACACTGGTTCGCTGGAAGGGCAAAAACAACTTGTCCAGCTCGTCCGCCGGTATTCCCTGCCCCTCATCCTTGACCGATACCACGATCATCCCACCCTTCTTTTCCGTCCGTACGTCGATCGTTTTGTCAGGATGGGAGAACTTCACGGCGTTCTGAATCAGATTATTCAACACCTGCTCAATCTTGAACGCATCCATGCGTACCGGAAGGCTTTCGGAATCGGCGCCGAATGAAATTCGAATCCTTTTGGACTCGGCCAGAAACCCATTCAATTCGACATTCTTCCGCAACACGGGAATGATATCAGCCGCCTGCAAATCCAACTGCAGTTCGCCGGATTCAATCTTGGAGATGGCGAGCAGATCGTCCACCAGTTTGAGCACCAACTCGCAATTCCGGTTGATCGACTCCATGACCTTGCCTTGATCGGCTGACAAGGCTCCCAGCAGATTGTTCGAGAGCAGCTTGCTGTACCCCGAGACGACCTGCAGGGGATTGCGCAGATCGTGCGCCGCCATGCCGATGAACTGGTTCTTCTGCGCATTCAGCTTTTCCAAATCCGCGTTTTTTTCTGCCAAGGTTTTCTTGGCAAGCCGCAACTCCATCTGCGTTGTCACTTCGCGCGCCAAGGCTTCCAGAGCCTCCAGCTGGGCGGGGTCCAACCCCTTGCGCGGTTCGGGATCAATGACACACAAGGTTCCAAGCACCTGTTGGTCGGGCGACATCAAAGGCGTGCCCGCATAAAAACGCACCTTCAATCCATCGGTGACGGATGGGTTGTCGAAGAACCGCTTGTCCTGAAGGGCATCCGGCACCACCATGGTTTCTTCGGGTTTGAGAATGGCGTGCGCGCAAAAGGTCAGATCGCGGCGTGTTTCTTCCCCTTCAAATCCCACCTTGGATTTGAACCATTGACGGCGATCGTCGATCAACCCCACCAAAGCCATGGGTGTGCCACAAATCCGCGATGCCAGCAAGGTGATGTCGTCGTATTCCCGTTCCGGGACGGTATCCATGATATCGTTCCGGTGCAGGGCTTCAAGTCTTTCGGCCTCATTGGCCGGGAGGGCGGGAGTGATCATAGGGGCTCTCTCAACAAATTTTCAATTAAAAGTAACCACCCTATTGAGGGCTGAAACGCGGCATGGGGAGGTTACCCCGTATGTGCACGCTCTGTTCGATTCACCAACGTAATCATGGTGATGAACATCGGAGGAGTGATCACATACAGAATCAAGGAAAACTTTGGAAAATAGGGGGAAAGAATCGTGGAAATTAGAAACAGGGTCGGGGCAAATATCATCACCGCAATCACCCGCTTTTTAACCCTTGGAGAAACGGTTCTAATCAACAAATCGTGGCGACTCGTGACGTAGAGGTACATGACCAAGCGCCAGGCAGCCAGAAGAAATAACAGCACTCCATAAGCCCTTAACGCCAACGGCATGCGCGGGTATTGTCCAAGCAAACTCGCGCCGACCGGTATCAACGCAGCAATCATCAAGAAGATGATGTTGATCCACAACAGGCCTGTATTGACCCGCCTCACCAGACTAAACAAGCTGCGATGCCCAACCCAATAAACCCCCGCCAGCAAAAAGCTCGCGAAGTAGAGCAACAGCTTGTAGGATAGCGCGACGCCCCACGTCTTCAATTCCTCATTCGTGGAAACCACAGGAACATGAAGCTCCAACACCAGAATAGTCATGATGATGGCGAAAACGCCGTCCGTCAGCGCCAACACTCGCATGGGATCGTATTGGGGTGAAATGCCCGATGATTGCTCGTCGTTTTCCTGCACTCTATCTCCCAAGCAGCTTCCTTGCCATGATTTTCAATGTAGGCAAGGGCCTCATATGCTGAAGGTATTTGAAAGTGCTGAACCGGGCATTCTCCGTGAGCCGCGTGGTATAAGGAAGCAGGTGGCCGGAATGCTTGGGGTGGGAAACCGATTTGCCGTAAGTGCGCTGCGAATGACGGATATCCGCCAGAACATTTTCAAAGGAACGCAAACCATCCCTGGCATCGATATGATTGAAAGCGGCTGCTCGCAACTGATCCGTGAAGCTTGCATCCAGCTCGAACATCCGATGCAATGATGAAGGAAGAGAAGCCTTGACTTTTTCGACCTGATCCGACGAGGCGGTCTTCTCCCAAGTCGTCGTATTCTTGCTGCTGCGATTGTAGAAGTTGTAGAACAACCGGTAGGTGGTTTTGTCACTGGCATTAACGGCTCGACCGGGCCATGTTTCGGCGGAAAAAAACAGGATGTCCCCCGCCTTTCCAGATAGTTCTATCTCACCTGGATAAGGTTGCTGTGTGTCGCTCATGCAAAAATCCGCGGGTGGCGTATTCAAATGCGAGCCTGGAACCAAACAAGTGCTCCCCATACCAGGGCCGATGTCGTCGAGAAGCAAGGTGAAGCTCAAGCTACCGCGCGGATCCTTGTGGAACCCCATCCGACCGATGCCGGGAGAAACCCCCTGCATCCACGTATTGGAGAAGTAGTAGTCCTTTCCAATCACACTTTCGACCAGCTCGTGTACCCAAGGCCACGCCAACGGGGCCAACAATACAGGCTCCAGGAATCCCGCATTGGGATAAATCATGGTCGCCGTGAAATCCGTCGGCTTGGGCGCCACTGTACGCTGGATGGCTGTTTTTCCAGCGTACATGTCCTCCGTCAGAAAACCATAAGGGTATTGTTCCTTCAACCGTTGAACGGCGCGGAGCATTTCCCCAAACAGTTCCTGCGGCACCGCACCGGGAACATGCAGATATCCGTCCCTGTGAAGCCGTTCCTGCAGTGTCATTTGCGTAAAAAAATTACTCGAAAAAAACGTTCCCTGAAGCCTTGAAGGAATTCCAAGTCGCTCCCACGAGTGACACGAAAAAGAAGCAGCAATAGCGGGTAACAAAGCGCAATCAAGGTTCTCACCGCAACGGATGCCGCGATGTTGGCCGGATTGATCCTCCCGGCCAACGCATAAAGGGCAAGCGCCAGAATGAACATCGCGACCATTTTTCCGTAGGCAAAAGGAATGACGTAATAGGAACGCGAAAGGAAATGCACCACGACCATCATCAGAAAAATGGAAATGAAGGTGGCCAGACACGCGCCCCAGATTCCCATGCGGGGAATCAAGAGAAAATTGAGCGCCAGGTTAAGACCGGCCATGACCAGGGTATTGACCGCCAGCGAAGACGTCTTGCGAGCATGCATCACGCCGAACTGGAAATACCAATAGGCTCCATAGCAGATGTAAGAGAGAACCAGTGGCGGAACATAGGCGGCGGCATTGCCGTAATCGCCGGCCGCGATAATTCGGATGACATCGCCGATTAGCACGCACAACCCCAGGCCCAGAAACATCTGCAGGAACCAGAAATAGTTGAACACGCGGGAAAAGGTGTTCGGCGCATCGGGTTCATGAGAGATTTGAAACTGCTTGGGCCCCCACAACATCTGGAACGGCGTCAGGATCAGCACATTGGGCAGCATTCCGAATTTGTATGCGAGGGAGTAAATCCCCACGTCACCAAGACTCATCAGGCGCTGCAAGGCAAAGCGGTCTCCGAAGTTGATGAGGTACATTCCGATGCCGCTTCCCATGAGCGGAGCGCCATAGCGCAGCATGGGTAGGAACACAGCCCAGGAGAACCCTACTCCGACATGCCGGGTCAGGTACCCAAGCAATACGCCATTGACGAGGGTGGAAGCGATCAGACCGGCCCACAAAATCCCTTCGACACCCTTGCCCAAGAAGGCGAGGAACAGAATATTGCCGGAAAGATTCAGAATCAAACGCGTGGTAGAGAAGGAAACAAACCAGCCCGGCATTTCGCGCAAACGGAAGTAGGTCATGGCGACCTCCCCCGTCATGTTGAAGACCATGGCAATGAACACCAACGCAAAAAGACGGGCCGACTCCGGGGATTTCAAAAGCCAGCCCGAAATGGACGGAGAAAACACGAGCAGCGGAATCAATGCAACAAGCGACACGATGAATGTGGCCAACACACCGGCGCTCACCACCGCCTTGCGACCATCCTCACTCTCCTCACGGTGATAAAACCGGATCACAGCGTGATTCATGCCCAAGGTGAGGAACATGCTGACGAGATATACCGTCAGATCGAGGATTTCGAGAGTGCCGTATTCCTGTGGCCGCAGGTAATGGGTATAGAATGGGAGCAGCAGAAAGGCGACGGCCTTGTTCAGCAAATCCCCGAGACCATAAATGGCAAACTGCTTCCCGACGTTTTTGATCAGTTTGCTTTGGGTCATGATGCGCGTTTCAAATGCAACGCGGAAAACAATAACTAATCAGGCCTTTGCCAGCATTGCACCCAAGTCCGGCTTGAAACCCTTCGGCGTCACCGCCGCCGAGGCCCAGCAATCCGGCCGCAGCACGTCCCGGGCCACACGAAGCGCATCGGCACGCGTGACGGACTTGATCCGCTCTATGGATTGTTCCAGCGTTTCCGCGCGCTTGCCGAGCGCCTGCCGCGCCACATATCCCATGCGGGTATTGGTGGATTCCAGGCCCAGCAGGATGCCGCCGATGATATTCTCCTTGGCTATTTCCAGTTCCTTGGCCGTCAATCCTTTTTCGCGAAGCGCGGCGGCTTCCTTTCCGATTTCACGAACGGCTTTGGAAAGATTCCTGGGCTCCGTGGCAAATCCGATATTGAACACGCCTTCGTGGGACAGAAATTCCGGATTGGAAAAGATTCCGTAAACCAAGCCATGGGTCTCACGCAGGTTCTGGAAAAGCCGCGAACTCATGCCGTCGCCCAAAACGCAATGCAACAGCAACAAGGCATGTCGCTCCGGGGATTTCCATCCATATCCAGGACCACCGAGAATGACCGTCGCCTGCTGTACATCGCGTTCACGAAACGCATGACGGGGCTTGAATAAACCAGCGGAACGCTCCAACGGCGCACGGTGTTTTCGAGGCGATCCATGGGCTGTTCCGGCAACAGAACGCAATTTGAAATACCGGCGCACCTGCGCAACGATCTCGGAATGCTTCACATTCCCCACCGCCACAACAGCAACAGGCGTGCGCTTGCGCGCCGATTCACGATGATTGACCAGCATGGCGCGCGTCAATCCGCGCACGGACTTCGGCGTTCCGGCGATGGGGCGGGCCAGCGGATGCGCACCGTAGGCGAGACGCGAGAACAATTCATACGAGAATTCATCGGGATTATCGTCCACGCTGTGGATCTCCTCGATGATGACTTCCTTCTCCTTTTTCACGTCGGCGGGATCGAATTTCGCGGCGAACACCATGTCGAGCAAAGCGTCCAGCGCACCTTCAACCTCCGTGTCCACGATCTTGCCGTGGAAACAGGTCTGTTCCTTGGAGGTATAGGCGTTGACATTACCACCCGTGGCTTCGAAGGCCTGCACGATATCCAGCGGGTTGCGGTGCGCGGTTCCTTTGAACACCATGTGTTCAAAGAAGTGGGCCAGACCATTGATCCCGGGAGTTTCGTCGCGTGATCCCGTGTCGAGATACACGCCGATGCTGGCGGAACGCACATGGGGTAGCGACTCCGTCGCCACCCACACGCCGTTTTCCAAACTTTCGAAACGGGGAGAAGAAAGTGCCTTCATAAATGAAACCCGCGCCCTCAGCTGAGGCAAAGAGCGCGGGGAAAGGGATTACGCCGGTTGGAGCAGCGCCTTGCGGCTCAGCTTGATCTTGCCCTGCGGATCCACGCCGATGCACTTCACCTCGAGCTCGTCGCCCATGGCAACCACGTCCTCGACTTTTTCCACGCGCTGGGGAGCCAGCTCGGAAATGTGCACGAGGCCTTCCTTGCCCGGGAGGATTTCCACGAAGCAACCGAAGGTGGTGATGCCCTTGACCTTGCCCTTGTAAATCTTGCCCACTTCAGCCTCGGCGAAGATTTCGTTCACCATCTTGAGCGCCATCAGCGCGTTGCCGCGATGCGGGGCCGAAATGGTGACCATGCCGGTGTCGTTCACGTCGAGGTTCGCACCGGTGTTTTCCTGAATGCCGCGGATGACCTTGCCACCCGGGCCGATGAGATCCTTAATCTTCTCGGAAGGGATTTGCTTCTGGATGATGGCGGGCGCCAGCTTCGACAAATCACGGGCTGCAGGCAGCGCCGCGTTCATCTTGGACAGGATGTGCAGACGACCGGCACGCGCCTGATTCAGAGCCTTGTGCATCATCTCGGAGGTGATGCCGCGCAGCTTGATGTCCATCTGGAAAGAGGTGATGCCATTTTCAGTGCCACACACCTTGAAGTCCATGTCGCCGAGATGATCCTCGGTGCCATTGATGTCGGACAGGGTCTCGTAGCGCGCGCCGTCGGAGACCATGCCCATGGCGATACCCGCCACGGGAGCCTTGATCTTCACGCCCGCGTCCATCAAGGACAGTGAACCGCCGCACACCGAGGCCATCGATGAGGAACCATGCGATTCCAGAATGTCGGACACAATGCGGATGGTGTACGGGAAGCTTTCCGAGGTCGGCAACACGGGCGCAAGCGCACGCTCAGCCAGGAAGCCGTGACCCACTTCGCGGCGACCCACGGCGCCAAGGCGCTTGGCCTCGCCCACCGAGAAGCCGGGGAAGTTGTAATGCAGCATGTAATTCTTGAAGGTTTCACCTTGCAGGGATTCCACGCGTTGTTCATCCACGCGGGTGCCGAGCGTGGTTACCACCAAGCCCTGGGTTTCACCGCGCTGGAACAGCGCGGAACCATGAGCTCGGGGCAACACACTCGTCTCAATGTCAATGGGACGGATATCCGTGGTACCACGGCCGTCAATGCGACGCTTTTCCGAAAGCACCATCTCGCGCATATCACGCCAGAGGACATCTTCGAAATACTTCGCGATGTCACCTTCACGTTCGGGAAATTCCGTGGCCAAGGCCTCCTGAACCTGCTTCTTGACGACCTTCACTCCGGCGTAATACGCCTTCTTGAGATAGTCCTTGTGAAACAGCTCCTTGAGAGGGGCTTGCGACACCGCTTCAACACGCTTGAACAAAACCTCGTCCACGGGCTTGGGGACGAACACGTCCTTTTCCACGGTGAACTTGGAGATGAGTTCATTCTGGGCCTTGACGATGTTTTTGATGGCCTCGTGGCCCGCCAGAATGGCGCTGACCATGAGATCCTCAGACACCTCGTAGGCAGAGCCTTCCACCATCAGGATGGAAGAGGAGGTTCCGGCGACGATCAATTCGATATCCGCGCCCTCCACCTGCTCGAACGTGGGGTTGATGATGAACTTGCCGTCACGGGAGCCAATGACACGCACGCCCGCAACCTGGTCTTCAAAGGGAATGTGGGAAAGGCCAAGCGCGGCGGAAGCGCCGACCAACGCGATGGTTTCGGCGTCATTCTGGTCGTCCGCGGAGATGACCGTACAGATGATTTGCACTTCCCGGACATAACCCTCCGGGAACATCGGACGCAAGGGGCGGTCGATGATGCGGCAGGCCAGCACTTCGCGATCGCTGAGCTTGGCTTCACGCTTGAAGTAACCGCCGGGAATCTTGCCGGCCGCGTAAAACTTCTCGCGGTATTCAACAGTGAGGGGGAAGAAATCCGCAGGCTTGTCCTCTCCGGCGCACACGGTGCAAAGCACCATGGTATCACCGAGACGGGCAACAACGGAGCCGCCAGCCTGTTTGGCCATGCGGCCGGATTCAAGGGTTATGGTTCTTCCATCGGGAAGGGGTATGGAAACGCTTTGAGCGACCATGATCATTCTCCTGCCCGCGCAAGCGCGCAGGCGATGTGAAGGAAAGAGGCTGGTTTACCGACGCAGATCGAGCTGCTTGATCAAGGCGCGATAACCTTCAAGATCCGTCCGTGTCATGTAATTCAACAGGCGGCGGCGCTGGGCGACCAAGGTGGTCAAACCGCGGCGCGTGTGCTTGTCTTTCTTGTGGACCTTGAGGTGCTCGGTGATCTCCGCAATGCGATGAGTCAATAAGGCGATCTGCGTGCGGGGATTGCCTGAATCTTTTTCATTTTTGCCGTGCTCCTTGACGAGCTTGGCGGCAATTTCTCGGGTCATTGTCGGCATAAAACCACTTTCCGTCTTGTTTTCTCTGTCTTTTTCTGTCTTCTATGAAGGGCTGAAAACTTAATATCGCCCCGCCTATCAGGCAAGGAAGACAGGCAAAATCATCAAAAACAGGCTGTTAACCCGCGAAAATCCCGTTTGAAAATGGCTCAACGGGGCAGAATAAGGCTGACGGAAGGCAAAAACAGGCCAAAGGCGAAAAGAGCCACGATAACCCCGGTTAGCATAAGCATCAGCGGTACGACAATACTGTGCTCTTTTTCGACCAACGGGCTGATTTCTTCGCCCTCATCCAGAAGCGAGCTGACATCCACCATACATCACCTCCATGGTTGTTTCTCATATCTATACTCGATTTTTTTGAAAACGATCCACATGGCCTGAAAAAATGTGGCCGGAAACACAACTCTGGTTATTTGAGGATGTTTTTCAAGGCTTTTTCTAGGGTCGGAAACTTGAGAGGTGCTACAGACCCATTTTTGACTTTCTGGCCATGCAGGAATAAATCGGCCATTTCTCCCAGCGTACTTCTCAGAAAAATTTCAGGGATCCGAAGCCATAAGGGTTTTCCCAGAACCTCCGCCAAGATTCGAGCAAATTCACTTTGTTTCAAGGGTGGCCCGGAAACAGCATGGATGGGACCGCGAAGCTCGGGGGTTTCCATGGCTTTAATCAGCAAATCCACGGCGTCCTCCTGATGAATCCAGCCCCAGTATTGCTCACCGGAACCCATCACGGTCCCAAGCCCGAAGCGGAATGGCAGCGCGAGGCGAGGAAGCGCTCCCCCATTGCCCGCCAATACCATCCCAAAGCGCGGAAGCACCACCCGAATTCCAAACTCCTCTGCTTTGAGGGCTTCTCGTTCCCAAGCAGAAGCCAACCTTCCCAAAAAATCTGATCCTGGAGCATCGCCGATTCGAACCTCTTTTTCTCCGGCATCTCCGTAGTAGCCCATACCGGATGCACTGACCAGCGCATGAGGTTTGCACTTCATGTGGCCCAACGCTTCCACCAACAAATGTGTGGACTCCACGCGCGAGCGCCACAAACGATCTCTCGTTCTCGCGTTCCAAGGCCACTGTGCCAAACTTTCCCCGGCCAGATGAAAAACCGCATCTAAAGGTTCCGGTAAAACCTGATGTGGTTGCCGCAAAGTTTCCCATCCCAAGACCCCGACATCAGATAGCAGGGAACGCTTCGCATCTGGATTCCGGGTCACCACGTAAACCTGATGTCCCGCCTGTAATAAGCGTTTCTTGAGCGCCTGTCCTATGAACCCGGTTGCCCCGGTGATCAAAATCCGTTTCATACAGGGGAAAGATTAGTTTTGCCAGCATGGTTCGGCGGGGATCCACATACGTGAATATTTTCGTTAGGTGCTTGGGAGCCCTGAGTCTTTCAGCCTGCATTTTCGGGGGAGAAGACGATGCCCCGGCGCCCAGCCAAAGCAGCCGGACACGCTCCATCAAACCCGGATTCTATCGCCTTGATTACGGATCGGACTCCATGAATGCCCTGGTGGAATCTGAAATGATTCTCGATTCCAATGGCGGTTACCGGCAGTTCTATATCGGACCGAATATCTCGCTCGATCCCGTCATCTCATGCACTGGAAAATGGGGAGCGGATTCCACCACGCTTGCGTTTTCCGAACGAGTCATTGGCTATGCCTGGGGTGGCCTGTTCGAGCCCCCTCCCGGCGATTTCGAATATTTCGAACAGGCGCCACCGGATTCGGGTCCCATTCGACGGATTAGCACAACCTCCTTTCAACGCTACGAAAACGATCAGCTCACCAATTCCAATCGATGGCTTACCTACCGTAAAAGCACGCCATTACCCGCGCTCACAGGAAAATACGAGCGCGAAATGATCGACAGCATCTCGGATTCAACGAAGAACATACGCTGGACATGGCGATACGAATTCACGCCCGGAGGCAGACTGGCGGATTGCATGCTCCGTGACGGCAAAATCGTGGATTCCATCACCTCCGATGCTTGGCGACAGGCGGGCAACTTCATGGTGTTGGGCATGCCCCGCTTCAGAAGCCTCAGGACTGACACAATCCCGGAAGTTTTTGCTCCGCCGGATACCCTGTTCGGTGAATGGGTGTTACGGCTTCAGAACGTCAACGCGAATGGATTCGAAATCACCTATGGCGATGAGTGGCTGGCTTATCGCAAGGTTCCCTGAAGGGAAAGTTTTCGGAAAAATTCAACGTCTTCGAAAATTTGTGTTCGCAGTGCCTCAATGGAATCGAACTTCCTCTCCGGCCTGAGGTAGTGATTCAACTCGAATGTCATCTCTTTGCCATACAGGTTTTCATCCACTCCCGGAAGGTGCACTTCAACGGAAGGACGTGCGTCTCCGGAAAAGGTGGGACGCAGGCCGATATTTCCAATAGCTGCGACAGTTCGCCCGGCGTAGCGCACTGCGCCCCCATAAACTCCAAAGGCGGGCAATGCCTTGCGCTCATCCTCCAGACCCAGATTCGCAGTGGGAAATCCAATCTCCCTGCCACGCTCCGAGCCGTGAACCACGACGCCGCGCAGACAGTATGGACGGCCCAGCATGCGATTCGCAAGATCAAGATGTCCTGCCTCAAGATGCCGGCGGATCGAGGAAGAACTGATGATCTCTCCCGTCTCGTCAACCACTGGAATGGTTTCACGCACAGGATCCTCACTGGAATTTCCGACAGACGCACGCAGAGATTCGGCATTGCCGCCCGCACCCTTGCCGAAACGGTGACCGGGCCCCAGAAAAAACAAGGCGCCACGCAAACGTTGGACGAGAACCTCGCGGACGAAATGTTCGGCGCTCAAACCCGCCAGTTCAGAATCGAAGGCCAGCGTGATCGCGGTAACACCGCATTCCCGGATCAAGGATTCTTTCTCCTCGAGCGGCGTCAACAACGGCGCTTTCTGATCCGGTGAAAGGAAATGACGGGGGTGAGGATCGAAGGTCAGAGCCAGCGGTTCCAACCCGCGGGATTCGGACTCTTCCCGGAGCGCTTGTAAAAGACGACGGTGACCGAGATGGACTCCGTCGAAATTTCCCAGTGCAATGGCCGTGGGCTTCTGCCGGGAAAGATCTTTCCAATTGCGCGAAGGCATCAGGCTGCCTGCAACACCTTGCGCGGCTGCACATACCCCAAGGGTGTGACTGTCCCAATGGCCAGGAGCTTTCCCTCCGGGGACAACACGCCGCAGATTCCTTCTCCTGCCTGAAACGATGAAGTCGTCTGGGCACCAAGCACAGGCGCATACCCCGCAGCCGGCACGGGATTGCCGTGCAACAGGGCATTCATCCATGTTGGAGAACGCAGTTGCACGGAGGGAAGATGTTCCACCGCTCGTTCCACGGGTAGAAGATTTTCCGGACCATGAACCGCATCCGGCGGAACGGAATGTGCGACGTCAAAGGGTCCCACATTCAAACGCCGGATTCGATCCGCCGCCGCACCGCATCCCAGTTCACGACCGATATCGTGCGCCACGGTACGGACATAGGTTCCCTTGGAACAGTCCATTTCCAGCGTGGCGACCCCGTCCTTGAAATCGAGAAGCTCCAGCCGATCGATGCGCACCTTGCGCGGCGCCAGTTCCACCGTTTCACCGGCGCGCACGCGATCACAGGCGCGCTGGCCCTGAATTTTCACCGCCGAATAAACGGGAGGAATCTGTTGGAGCTCGCCGCGGAATTTCGGAAGGATCGCCTCAATGCCCGCGGAAGTGACGCCCGAAATGTCGCGCGTCTCCAGCACTTCGCCTTCCAGATCATACGTATCCGTCGTGACGCCGAACTTCACGTTGAACCGGTAGGTTTTGGGAAGTCCCTCCAGAAACTCGAGCAGCCGGGTTCCCGTTCCCACGGCAACCACCAGCAACCCCGAGGCGGCAGGATCGAGTGTGCCCGCGTGACCGATTTTGCGGCCGCGGAAAACCCGCTTCACCGGATACAAGGCTTGAAAGGAGGATACGCCAACCGGCTTGTCGAGCAATAAAAGGCCGTCACCTGCCACGGCTTCAGGCTTCACGTCTCGTCCCCACTTTTCAGATCGTGCTTGGGTTTCGTGGCTTCCTCGTCGTGAATCTGCTTCAACAATTCCGCCACGCGAAAACCGTGTTCAAGGCTTCTGTCCTCTGAAAAGACCACCTTGGGAACAGTGCGCGTGTGCAAGGCCTTGGCCAGATGCGAGCGCATCCGGTTGGCATGGTGAGTCAACGCTTCGAGGGTGTTCGCTCTTTCCTGCTCATTCCCGAGCACCGAAATCGAAACCTTGGCCTGCCCGAGATCCGGGCTGACATCCACATTCGAGATGGTGAAAAAGCCGATGCGGGGGTCCGAGATTTCGCGGAGGATGAAACCGCCAAGTTCCCGCTGGATGACATGGCCGATGCGTTCGGTTCTTCGTGACATGGAGGTTCCTCGTTGGGGTGGGAATCAAACCGTTCCCCAACCGGTTGAAATTATGCGGTGATGGGAGTCAGTTTGCGGGCGATCTCGACCTTGCGGAAGAAGGCCAATATATCGCCTTCCTGAATGTCCTTGATGCCTTCAAGCCCGATGCCGCACTCGAAACCCGCTTTGACGGTTTTCGCGTCGTCCTTTTCGCGCTTGAGGGACACGACCTTGGCCTCACCCACTTCAATGCCGTTGCGATACAAGCGCGCCTTGAGTTCGCGCTCAACCGCACCGCTCTGAACCTTGCAACCCGCGATGGTGCCCACCTTGGGAATGCGGAACAGCTTGAGGATCTGTGCTTCGCCGGCAACTTCCTCGCGGAACTCGGGCTGGAGCATGCCTTCCATGGCGGCCTTGACCTCGTCCACCACCTCGTAAATGATGCGGTAGTTGTTGATGGTCACGCCTTCCTGTTCCGCGAGATCGCGGACCGACTCGGAGGGCAGCACGTGGAATGCGATGATGATGGCTTCGGAAGCGGCGGCAAGATACACGTCGGCGTCCTTGACGGATCCCACGCCCTTGCTGATGACGTTGACGCGCACTTCCTTGGTCGTAAGCTTTTCCAGCGCCGCCGCGATGGCTTCCACCGATCCGTCCACGTCACCCTTGATGATGACCTTGAGTTCGTGGAATTCTCCGGACTTGATTTGATCGTAGAGCTGATCCAAGGTGATGTGACGCTTCTGGCGCAATTCACGATCCTTGGCAGCCATGCGGCGACGGTTGGCGACTTCACGCGCTTCACGCTCATCGGCCACAGCCACGAAGGAGTCGCCGGCTTGCGGCGTTCCATCGATACCCAAAACCTGCACAGGCGTGGAAGGCCCCGCTTCAGTGCGCGCATTACCGCGCTCGTCGAACAGCGTACGAACCTTGCCGGAAAAAATGCCGGTGACAAAGGGATCGCCCACGCGCAACGTACCGTTCTGAACCAGCACGGTGGCCACGGCGCCCTTGCCCTTGTCGAGTCGCGACTCGATCACGGTACCCATGGCGGCGCGATCGGGGTTGGCCTTGAGCTCGAGAATTTCGCTCTCCAGTGCCAGCGTCTCCATCAGCTTATCCATGCCGAGTCCGGACTTGGCGGAAACCTCGATACATGGAGTCTTGCCACCCCACTGCTCGACTTCGACGCCGCTCTCCGCAAGTTGGGCCCGGATCTTGTCGGCATTCGCCGCGGGAAGATCGATCTTGTTGATGGCCACCACCATTTGCACATTCGCGTTCTTCGCGAGCTGGATGGCTTCCTTGGTCTGGGGCATGACCATGCTGTCGGCGGCGACCACGAGCAACACCACGTCGGTGACTTCGGCGCCGCGGGCGCGCATGGCCGAGAAGGCTTCGTGACCCGGCGTATCGAGAAAACAAATCGGGCCGTGCTGCGTGTCCACGAGATAGGCGCCGATATGCTGGGTGATGCCACCGGCTTCGCCGGCAATCACATTGGTCTTGCGGATATAGTCGAGGATGGAGGTCTTACCGTGATCGACATGACCCATGACGGTAATGATGGGCGCACGCGGTATCGTGTTTTCCGCCTCTTGCGCTTCTTCGTCGAGTCCGTCTTGCACATACTCGTCCATGAGGTGGGCTTCGTAGCCGAACTCATCGGCAACCAGCGCGATGATCTCGTGATCGAGCCGTTGGTTGATGGTCACCATCATGCCGAGTTCCATGCACTTGGCGATGACCTGCGCGGGGAGGGCGTTCATCAATCCCGCCAGCTCGCCGATGGTCACGAACTCTGAAACGTTCAACTGACGCTTGCCTGCGCCTTCGGCTGCATCCTCATCTTCCTTGCGGTCCTTGAGGCGGCCCTTGGCCGGCGTGCGTGAAAGGCTGGCCATCACCTTGGTGACATTGTTGCGCGCCTCCAGC
>OMJM01000071.1 GCA_900299345.1 bacterium
ATTGATGCTTGTAAAGGTGCCGCCATCACGGGTGGGTAGGGTGGGAAGATCAAACAAAATCGTTTCGGTGGTGTCCGCAACATCACCCGTCACCGTAAAACGGCTCAAACGATTGTGACTTGTGGGCGCCTTGGCCGTGTAATACACGTAGATATATCCATTGGTCGCGAAATTAGGATCAAGGGCAATGCCTGTGACACCACGCTCGGTGTTGTAATCCACTTTGGACTGAAAATTGATGACAGGAGCCGTCAAAAGCGTGTCATTCTTGACGAGGCGAATCTGCCCCTTTTGCTGTCCAATGAAAAGTCGTCCGTCAGGGGCGAAGTCCATACCGGCAGGGCTGATGAGCCCTGCGCCTACCTGCTTCTCGACAAAACCCGGTGGATACGTCGCAGCAAATGACATCTGTGATAAAATGGCAAGTGTCAGCGTACCGAAAGAAAAACCTCTCATCGAAAATCCCCTTTTTCCGTAGTTGCATCCATTGACTCAGGGGCATAATATAACGACAAGCACCCGAAAATAAACGAAAAATACCATACCCTTGTTTTGGGTGTTTTAGGGCTTTTTTGTTTCAAAACGCTTATATTACCGCCACTATGCAACTCAAATCATTTTCGGCAGCTCTTTTGATGTTCGCGGGAACCGTATTCTCCGCAAAACCAGTGACTTTGTGGGTCAGTTCCGAAGCGGACCTCAAGTACTACCAGAACATGGTACGCGTATACCAGCAGAAAGTAGACAAGGACTTTCAGGCGAATATCCAGTCCTTTGGTATCGCAGAAATGCCGGACAAGTTAGCGCTTGCCGTCAAAAGCGGCATCAACACTCCGGACATCGTCCAATTCGAAGAGATCTTCTTCAGTCTTTACCTCAAAGGGAATATCCCCTTCGTCGATCTCACAGATCGCATCGCCAAAAGCCCGTTGTCCAAAGGCATCCTACAACAACGCATGGGGCTGTTCACTTGGAAAGGCAAAAACTACGGCGTCCCCCAAAGCCTGAGTTCAGTGGTGCTGTGGTATCGTGACGACATGTTCAAGGAACTGGGCATCACACCCAAGGACATTAACACGTGGGATAAATTCGAAACTGTGGGCCGCAAAATCGCGGCTCCCGGGCGCATGTTCATCGCACTGGATTGGTCGTATCTCGACATTCTGGTGCGCCAGCGGGGCTATGAGCTTTACAATGCCGACGGCAAGCTATTCCCGGATTCCGCAGTAGTGGTGGATACTTGGAAACGGATCGCAGGATGGGCCAAGGACACATTGGGTATCGTACCCGATCGCGGTAGCATCTTTGAACCTCAATTTTTCGATTCTTACGTCAAGAATAATGGCGTCCTTTCCATCATGGGGCCTGATTGGTACGGATTGGACATTCTTCAGAATTTCGACCAAGGCCACAAGGGGAATTGGCGCGCCATGCCCTTGCCGGTATGGACGGATACCTTGTCCCGTGGACGCAAGAACACTTCAAGCTTTTCAGGTCAGGGCCTTGTCATCTTCAAGAAAAGCCCCCAGGTGGATCGCTGCTGGAAATTCATCGAGTGGGTAATGACGGATGTGGATGCAAACGTGGAGCGTTATCTCCAGGGAAACGCAATTTCACCCTATAAGCCTGCCTGGACGGACATGCGTTTCGCGCGTCCCGATCCGTTCTACGGAAACCAGGTGCTCGCCCAAACGTTCATGGACCTCGCTCCCGGGATGCCCTTTACCATTCAGTCCCCGGTTCACGGGCTGGTCGTCAACCTCGTCCGCGAACAGTATTTCAACGACGTCATTCGCGGCAATACCACGCCTGAACAGGCCATCAATGGAATTCGCGATCAATTCATGCAAATGATTTCCCAAAAGTCCGGGAAAAAGCCCTGAGCGGCAAAATGTCCGCTCGGACAAAGCCTCTTCCCTTTCTTCTCATGGCGCCGTTCTTCGCGGCGCTTTTCGTTTTTTGGCTGATCCCAGTGTTCAAAGGTTTGTGGCTCAGCCTGCAAAGCGACGAACTGTTCGGAGACAGCGTCTTTGTGGGGCTCTCTCACTACCGCGATCTGATGCATGACGGACGCTTCTGGCATGCGTTGCGCAACACGTTCGTTTATTGCGGAATGGCCGTGATACTGATACCTCCATTTGCGCTTGCACTCGCTCATCTCTTGAAACACACATATCGCCGTTCACGCGGCCTCATTCAATTCTGCCTGATGATGCCCGGTCTGACACCGCCGCTCGTACTGGCATTGCTGTATGTCCTGGTATTCAATGGTCCACACGGGTTACTCAATCGGACGTTTCTTCATCCCTTAGGACTTCCGGACATCGACTGGATTCGCGATCCGCGCTTCATCAAGGCCAGTCTGGTTTTGCTTGCTTTGTGGCGCTGGACAGGATTCATCACACTGCTCTTCCTTTCCGGACTCGAAGGCATCCCCCGCTCCTATTACGATACCACGCGCGCCGAAGGCGCATCGGCATGGCAATTGTTTCGTCATGTGACACTTCCCTTGTTGCGACCCGTGACGGCTTTCGTGGCCGCGCTTCTTTTTCTCGATGCATTCGCTCTGTTCGAAGGCGCCTACGTTCTGCTGGGGGGCTCCGGCGGCTCGCTGGATGCCGGTCTGTTGCTCATTTCCTATTCCTATCTGACCGCATTCACACTCGGCAGCTTTGGATCCGCGGCGGCCATCGCCTTTGCGTCGCTTCCCTTGCTCATGACCGCGCTATGGTTCATCTTGTCACAGGGGCGCCACCGCAAACCAGCTGCGGCGTAAAACTGTTATGAACCACTCGCGCAAACACATTTCTTCACTGTCAGCAACCGCCGCCCTGGCATTCCTCTGCGTGATTTTCGCCTATCCCTTTGTGTGGATGTTCTGCTCAGGCTTCAAAACCGACGCGGAAGTTTTCGCGCTTTTTCCGCTCCTCCCTCAACACTTCGACCTTGTTCACTATCGCGGTTTGCTTTCCGGAGCCTGGATTCCTTATCCTCGTTTGTTCCTGAATTCGCTGTTCATCGCATCCCTTGAAACCATCTTCGCGACCGCCTTTGCCTGTGGTGCGGGATATGTATTCGCAAAATTCGATTTCCGTTTTAAAAAAACTCTTTTCATTTTGGCAGTGGCCGCCGTGCTCGTTCCACGGCAAGCGCTCGCGCTGCCTTTATTCGTCTGGATGAACAAACTTTCCCTGCTGGACACGCCTTGGTCCGTCATTCTTCCCGGAACCGCGAGCGGCGTGGGTTTTCTCTATTTCATCGCGGTGTTCCGCCGGCTTCCCGATCCCCTGCTTGACATGGCGCGCTGTGAAGGCGCCGGAGAATACCGTGTTTTTCTTTCCACTCTTCCACTGATAAAACCCGCATTGATTGCATTTGCCCTCATCCAATTTGTGCTTTGCTGGCAGGAGCATTTGATTCCGCTCATCATGCTCTCCACGCAAACGCATTTGACAGTGACCTTGGGCCTGGCCAGCCTCAACGCCGGTAATCTGCGCGTACCTTACGGACTTCTGCTGGCAGGCTGCACGCTCACCTTAATCCCAACGGCCTTGTTCTTCGTTCTCGCACACCGCCATTTTCGATCGGCTCTCGCAAGCCTCACCGAGGCATGACATGACGCGCCTTACCATTGAAAACGTCTCCAAGCTATATCCCGGTGGTGTCGCCGCACTAAAGGACTTTTCTCTCGAGATTGAAGAGGGGGAGCTTGTTGCCATTGTAGGACCGTCTGGCTGCGGCAAATCCACATTACTGAGGATCATTGCGGGCCTCGAGGAAGAGACCTCCGGCAAAGTCCGGATGGGAGAACGTTTCCTCACAGGATTGCCCCCCAAAGAACGCAACATTGCCGTGGTGTTTCAGAGCTACACACTCATGCCACATCTTACAGCAGCTGAGAACATGGCTTTCGGTATGCGACTGCGGGGAACCTTTCGCAATCAACGTGAGGAAAAAATTCGCGCCATCGCAAAAACTCTCGGCATTGAAGGCTTGCTCAATCGCTATCCTGCCGAAATCAGCGGTGGTGAACGCCAACGCGTCGCGCTGGGACGCGCCATTCTGCGCGAACCGGACGCGTTCCTTTTCGACGAGCCTCTTTCCAGCCTCGACGCACAAATGCGTTTGCAGCTTCGCGTGGAGATACAGAAACTTCACCAACGTTTGGGGACGCCGATGCTGTTCGTGACTCACGATCAAAACGAGGCGCTCGCTCTGGGTGACCGTGTAGTCGTCCTGAATCAGGGAAAGATCCAGCAAATCGCCAAACCTGATGAACTTTATCTCAAGCCTGCCAATACGTTCGTTGCTTCTTTCATAGGTGCTCCCGGAATGAACTTGTTTCCGGGCCGTCTTGAGTCCAATGGAAACGTTCACAGGTTCGTATCCTCAAGCGTGACCTTCCCGTTGACTCCATCCCAGGCATCGACACTGCGGACTTACTCCGAAGTCGTGGCCGGTATTCGACCCGAACATTTGAATTTGTCCCACCCCCCAGATGCTGAGTTGCGAGGAACAGTTACAGCCATCGAAAAGCAATTCGATCAAACGTGCTTATACCTGGAAAATGAGAATGTCGTTTTCACAGCAAAGGCAGCTCGTAACATTTCGTGTCATCTTGGTGATGTTCTGCAGTGGAGCGTAGCGTTAGACAACACCGCGTTTTTCGACGCGATTACAGGGGAGCTTATTTTATAGTCAAAAAAAGGTAAATTTTATGATTTTCAGCTAACTCGATGATTTTTTATTGATTGAAATATGTCCTGCATCACAACACCCCCCTTAAATTATCAAAAAAACCCCATGATGCCTTAAATCCTTTAAAAACGGCTTTACATTTGAGAAGGCGTTGTATAAGTTTCGTGAGGGAGTAAACAAATCCCCATAGGGAGAGAGCACACCATGAAGGAGAAAAACATCATGAAATCATGGAAATACGCGTTGGCGGCCGCGATTTTGCCCGCTTCGATTTGGTCGGCAACGATTAGTGGTATTGTCGGAGCCCCGGCTCCCGGCACCCCGGTTGCGGGAGTGACGGTGTACCTGCGCGATGGCAACAGCACTGGCCCCAAGATCGACTCGACCGTCAGCAGTGTCACCGGTGCGTACACGTTCTCGAACGTGGCTACAGGTGCAAAGACCTTGCAGGCTGGAAAAGCCGGCTACAACACGGTTTTTGTCCTGGTCGGCGTGAATACCGCTGGACAAACCATCACCCAAAATTTGAGCCTCACCATCAATAACAACACCTCGAGTCTCGTCGGTACGGTGCGTAAGGCATCTGACTCGACCGTCTTGGCTGGAGTCACGGTGACCTTGTCCGGCAATGCCGAAACGGGTCGCACCAAAGTGACCGACAGCTTGGGCAACTATCGCTTTGACAGCGTGGGAACGGGAACGGGTTATACCGTCGCCGCCGCGTTGACGGGTTACAACAGCACCAGCGTGGGTGGAATCTCAGCCGCGTGGAATTCTTCCACAACGGTCGGCACGATGTACCTCACCCGCAATTTGGGCACCTTGTCTGGCACCATCCGCCGCACCGACAGCACCACGGTTCCGATTCAAGGAGCCAAGGTCGTTGTTTCCATTGCTGGCACCAAGGTGGACAGCACCACGACCGACGTGAATGGCCAGTACACCCTGACCGTGAACGCTGCTGCGTACACTGTTTCGGTGAGCAAAGCCGGGTACAAGAGCAACATCGGCATGGCAACCAAGGACACCACGGCGACCGTGACGTTTGGCAGCAACACCACGCTGAATGTGAACCTCACTCCGGCAATTTCCACGATCACGGGTACGGTTACGCGCGGAACGACGACTCCGGCTAGCGGTGCAAAAGTGGTTTTGGCTCGTCGAATCAACAACCAGGCGGCCACCCCCTTCACCCGGCTGGATTCCACGACGACAGATGCAAACGGCATCTTCGTGTTCAGCAATTTGATCGCGGCGCAGCCTGCAACGCAAGGCCAGTACCGTTTGTTCATCACCATGACTCCGCTTGGTAGCACGGTGGATTATCCGAACGGTACGGCACAAACCAACTTAGACACGATTACTGTGGCCGTTGGTGGAACCGCGACTCGCAATGTGACTCTGACGAACTGTGCTGTCGGCAGCACCCTTCCCGGCTGCGCTCCTGCTGGCATCCTTCCTTTGTCTTCCAGCAAATCGCAAGACATCCGTTTCTCCACGATGGGCGACCGCCTGATTCTGGATATGGGCGTTTCCAACGCCGTCCGCACGGTTTCCATCTTCGGATTGAACGGAACGGTGCAGTATCAGGTGAACGTCCCGGCGGGTGAATCCCAGGCTGTTGTGCCTGCGACCCTCTCCCCGGCGAACGGCTACCTGTTCATGGTCAAGTAACCAGCCTTCAAAGTGCTCTCCAAAAAGGCCGGTGGGATTTCCCACCGGCCTTTTTCATTTTAAAACGAGTTTTCATGCCAGTTTTTCACGGCTAATCCAAGACCGATGAGTTAGCTTTTGGTAAGCCACAACCCATCCTTAAGGGGAGAATCCATTATGAAAAAGTCTTTGCTCAGTCTCTTGGCTGCTTTGGCATTTTTGCCGCTTGTCGCTGGTGCGGCAACAATCAGCGGTAACGTCACTACAGGCGGCACCACACCTGTTGTTGGTGCCAAAGTGGTCCTTATTGCGGCTGGAGTTCATGTGGACTCCGTCATGACGGATAGCGTGGGCCACTACACGTTTGACAGCACCCACGTCGGTGCGACGGGAGCCAAGCAGGTGCAAGCAAGCAAGGCTGGCATGGGAACCGTCACCAACACGGTCAACATCACCTCTGCCACTCAGGCAGCCACCTCCAACTTCAACCTCGCCGCGGGCGGAAATCTTGCCGGTACGGTGCGTAAAACGTCCGACAGCACAGTCCTCGCCGGCGCAAAGGTCGTTCTACGGCGCGGCAACACGAGTGTGGACAGTGCCATTACCAACGGCTCAGGCCAATTCACATTCAATGATCAAGTTCCCGCGACGAACTACTCGCTTGTGACCAGTGCAGCAACATATTTCACAACGACCACGACCGTATCCATCACCGCCAATGCTTCACTCAGTGTCACGCTTTATCTGGCATTGACAGTGCCGGCGACCATCACAGGCACTGTGACGAATTCTTCGGGTGGAGCCCCCATTTCAGGCGCACTGGTGCGGCTGCGCCGTGGTTCCGCCACATCAGCCGTCGTAGACAGTGTGACGACAAACGGTTCGGGTGTTTACAGCTTCAGCGGCGTTGCACCGGGAACCCCCAATGCTTGGGTCACTGCCAGCGCAAATGGCTTCTTCAGCATCACGAACAACAACCTCACCGTGGGCAACGGAGCCACTGTCACCTCCAACTTCAGTCTTGTCATGCCAGGCCGTATCACGGGAACCGCACAGGGATACCCCGCGCCTGGCATCTTGGTGAATCTTGCCAATGCGCTGATAGTGCTTCGCCGCGGATCGGACACGGCCGCCATCAGCGACAGCACGCGTACCAACAGTTCCGGCGTTTATACGTTCAACAACCTCACCCCTGGAACGCCCAACTACTGGGTCACCATCAACAGTAACATTGGAACAGCCACCAACGCAAATGTGGCTGTGACTGCGGGTGGAACCACGACTTCCAACTTCAGTATTTCTGCCACAGCTATCGCGCGTTTGAGTAAAGAAACAGGTGCCTTGAGCTTTTCCAAAGTCGGCAATGAGCTGTACGTCAAAATGAGTGTTTCTTCCTCAGAACGTACGGTCACAGTTTTCGGAATGAGCGGCGGAATCGCATATCACACCTCGGTTCCAGTGGGAGCATCACAAATCTCAGTTCCGGCGGTGTATGCTCCTGAAAACGGGTATCTCTTCCAAGTGAAATAGAATCCCTTCGATTTTTCAAAAAAGCCGATGGGAATCCCATCGGCTTTTTTGTTTTCATCTCAAAAAACGTTATCTCCTTGCAGACTTCCGGAATTGATTTATTACCTGAAAATAAAATCGTTATCCTATTTGAGATATTTTTTTATACAAATTCATTAAAATTTGTTCTTTATTGGAAAATTTATGTTTTTCGTTATCTAGAAAATAATGGCCGCCTCATTTACCGCGTTATCCAATATGAAGAAATAAAATTGAACATCTTCATATTTGTTGAGTCTGATAATAAGTTTTGTATCAAACCAACCGGAGAAGGAGAGATCTCATGAAAATTGCCAAATATCTGTTAGCTGCCATCCTCATCCCCGCCTCTTTGTGGGCTGGGACGCTTAGCGGGACTGTAAGCGCCGCAAGTGGAGGCGCGCCAATTGCCAACGCTTTGGTAGTGCTGAGAACTACTAACTCGGCCACCGGAACTGTGTATGACAGTGTTCGCTCCAATGCTGCTGGTTTGTATACCTTCTCTGGCCTTTCCGCGGCGACGTACTATGTCACCACCACAGCCACGGGATATGTCACCATTTCATTGAGTTCACATGCGGTCACAGCCACCGGCACCACGACCTACAACATCTCGATGACGGCTAGCGTTGGAACAATCACCGGCGTTGCGCGCAGCAATGGCAATCCGATCGTGGGACTTACTGTGACACTTCGTCGCAGTTCCGCTACCAGTGACCCAGTTGCAACCACAACCACTGATTCCACGGGACGCTACACGTTCAGTAACCAAGCGTCCGGGACCCCCAACTACTACGTCACCATCTTCAATCCGGCCACGAACCAGACGGTCACGAACGGCAACCTAGCCGTCACAAACGGCGGAACCACTACCTCGAACTTCCTGCTTAGCGCCACAGCCTTGCAATCGTTTTCCAAAACGTCCTCTTCCATGCGTTGGTCCCGTTCAGGTGATCGCCTGACACTGGATTTGGGCGCATCCAACACAACGCGATTGGTGTCGGTCTACGGCCTGAATGGCACCGTACTCTACAGCGTTTTCGTGAACGCAGGGGAATCCCGCGCAGTGATCCCCGCCGCCTTCGCTCCGAGCAACGGCTATCTGTTCCAAGTGAAATAATTGCCAGCTAACAGTGTTTGCTCTTTCAGGGTCGGTGGGAAACCATCGACCCTTTTTATTTATGCTCCGGAAGAGGTAATTATTGTTATCGAATAAATAAGAATAAGCATTTGATAAGTCTATTTTTTTGGATAAATAATGGTTTTTTATTGGTTTTTTCGTTATCGGATTAAGAAATAGACGAAAATATTCCTCACGATTTTCCAAATAAGAACGGTAGGTTAACCCCAACGAGTAATCTCGCGGAAACCCTCACCTTTCAAATCGCATCAACGGAGGAAATCATGCAACGAATCAGAAAAGCTCCATCTCTCGCAGGCAGTCTCTTCTTTTTGCTGGCGTTATTCCTGCTGACTTCAGCTGGCGCCACCACGATTTCAGGGACAGTGAGAAACGCCGCCGATAGTACTCCTGTTGTTGGTGCGAAGGTTGTGTTGATCCAGGGACCGACACGCGTTGATTCCGCCACGACGGACGCGTCGGGGAACTATTCACTGCTTAACGTCACGGGTGGCAACAAGCAACTGCAAACCAGCGCCACAGGTTATCAAACCGCCACGACGAATACAACTGTGGATACGACAGTGGCGACGCTTACCGTGAACATCAACCTCACCGTCACGGTGCCTGGAAGCATCAGTGGCCTTGTAAGAAGCGCAGCGGATAGCACGACGCCGATCGCCGGGGCGAAGCTCTATCTACGCCGAACCTCCGCCACCAGCGCCATCATCGACAGCGCACTCACGGATTCCACCGGCTTTTACGCCTTCTCCGATCTCGTGCCTGGAACCCCCAACTACTATCTCGCGGTCACCGCAACCGGATACGTCAATGGCACAAGCAATAATATTGCGGTGGGTAACGGAGCTTCCGTGACTCGCAACTTCTACTTGAATTCGCCTGGCAGCATCAGCGGCCTTGTAAGAAACGCCGCGGATAGCACGACACCGATTGCGGGAGCGAAGGTTTATCTGCGCCGAACCTCCGCGACCAGCACCATCATCGACAGTATCACCACAGATTCCACGGGCGCGTACGCTTTCTCCAACCTGGCTCCAGGAACCCCCAACTACTACATCACTGCCAGTGCATCGGGCTTCTTAAGCATCACCAATGGCAACGTCGCACTTCCCAACGGAGGGGCGATAATTTCCAACTTCTATCTGCAAACGCTCGTTCCCGGTAGCATCTCAGGCACCGTGAGAAGCGCGGCGGACAGCACAACACCCATCGCCGGAGCGAAAGTCTATCTGCGCCGAACCTCCGCCACCAGCGCTATCATCGACAGCACCACAACGGATGCACTCGGGGATTACCTGTTCGACAGCCTGACGCCAGGAACGCCAAACTACTGGATCACGGCCAGCGCTGCAGGATTCCAAAGCGCGACGAACGCCAACGTGGCCATCGCCAATGGCGAGGGCGTGACTTCCAATCTGTATCTGGTGGTGACCGTTCCCGGGACTATCAGCGGAACAGTGAGAAGTGCTGTAGACAGCATCACTCCCATTGTCGGCGCCAAGGTCTATCTCCGCCGCACCTCCGCCACCAGTGCCATCATTGACAGCGCCACCACTGATTCCACCGGTGCTTATGCGCTCAGCAACCTAGCACCGGGAACCCCCAATTATTATCTGGCGGTCACCGCAGCGGGATACGTCAACGGTGCAAGCAATAACATCGCGATAGGCAACGGCGCCACCGTCACACGTAATTTCTACCTCGCCGTGGCCGTTCCGGGCAGCATCACTGGAATCGTGAGACGCGCCACTGACAGCACCGTCATTGCCGGAGCCAAGATTTATCTCCGCCGCTCTTCCGCGACTAGTGCCATCATCGACAGTGCCACTACCGATTCCGCCGGTGTCTACACCTTCAGCAACGTGGCTTCCGGAACACCGAATTACTGGATTACCATCAGTGTAACCGGCTACCTTGATAGCACAATTACGAATGTCGCCGTCGGCAACGGCGCCACCGTTACCCGCAACGTGGTGATGACCTTGGTCAGTAGTGCGCTGAAACAGGCCGCTACACATTCAGCAAACAATTTCCGCATCGTCCGGGCTGGGAACCTGCTGTGGGTGAACATCGAGGCATCGGGAACACCGAGACGCTTGAAGATTTACGACATGACCGGCAGCGTGCGTCACAGCGTATCGATATCCGCCGGAGAAAATCGGGTTTCTGTGCCGGCGGCGTTCTCTCCTTCCAATGGTTTTATCCTGCAAGTGAAGTAATCTCGTCCACCTGATACGGACAAAACAGCCGGTGGTTAAAATTCACCGGCTGTTTCTTTGGGATCAGACCTGCGCATCAATTCATGGCAGAGCGAAGCAACGAAACCATTGTTGGCTTTGAAATCCTCTGAGTGCCCTCTCATCTTTTCCGGCGTTTGCACATAACGCCCCCCCGCCTGAACTTCCTCGTCACCGTTTTCAATCCATGAGGAAATCACTTCAGGAAGAATCTCGGGATGAAATTGAAGTCCCACGGCCTGCTCGTTCCATACAAATCCCTGATGAGCGCAGCCTTCCGACTGGAATAGGAGCCGTGCACCGGAAGGGATGGAAAAAGTGTCTCCATGCCAGTGAAAGGTGTTGAACCGTTCCGGAAAAATTTTGGAAACCCATGAGGCTGAACCTTCCGAAACCTTCTCGACGGGGAACCAACCGATTTCCTTGTGCCCGTTGCGGGTCACTTGCCCACCCAATACTTCAGCCAGAAGTTGCGAGCCCAGACAGATGCCGAGGACCGGCCTTCCGGCCTCGAGCGCACGCTTGATCGCGTCTTTTTCCTGCTTGAGCCACGGAAATTTTTCTTCGTCATAGGTTCCCATCGGGCCGCCCATGATTACCAGCATGTCGAACGCGTCCGGAGCAGACGATGTTTCACCTTGAAACCAATGCGTATGGTTTACAGATGCCCCTGCTTCGCGGAACACGGATTCCATGGAACCCAATCCCTCGAAGGGGACATGTTGAAACACCTGAACGCGGAACATTATGCTGTTGCCAATCTACATTGTTGCCTCCGGAATCCAGATGCTGTCAAAAATCGGGAGTTGCGCAATGCTGGCCATTGGGTGGAGTTCGGCCGCCGGGGTCATTCATTTGAATGCAACGTTGACCGATTCCGCTTTTTCCGTTTCGGGAAAATACCAGATCGAAGTATTGGAAACGGGCGACACCTTGCGAATCGAACCCGGTCAAAAATTTTCATTCGCACTTCCTCCCGATTCACTGTGGACCTTGTGCGCCAAAAAAGGCGACACGGCGGGCGCCTACGAGAAATGTTTTGAAATTCGACGTCCCGGGAAAGATTCGGTGATTGAAGCGAAGCTTGAAGGAACGGGCGCATTTTTGGCCCAACCTGAAGTCGATCTCGCCACAGCGGCAACCGTGGCCTCCGCAAACGTTACGACCGAGGAAGGTCCCGCAGGAGATACTGAAACAGAATCCGTCCGCTTGCAGAAGGTAATGTTGCGCGCCCAACGCACACCCAAGCGCGCTCTGGGTCGACAGACCGTTTCCGCCAAGCTGATCAAGCGCATGCCCGGCCTGGCTGAAGCGGACGTGATCCGTTCGATCCAAGGCCTGCCCGGCGTGGTGTCAAGTTCTGATTTCTCCACCAAGATCTACGTGCGCGGCGGCGGCAGCGATCAGAACCTCATCCTCTTCGACAATGCACCGGTCTATTCTCCGGTGCATTTCTTTGGATTGTTCTCCACGTTTCTCGTCAACGGCATTCAAGATGTGACCTTTTACAAGAGCGGATTCCCCGCAGAATATGGAAACCGGCTTTCCTCGGTGCTCGACGTGCGATCACGGCGTGGCGGGCGGGATAGTTCGAATTCCCTGTTCAAAGGTTCGTCCGTACAGATCAGCACTGTGGCCACCTCGGCTCACACTGAAGGCCATCAAGGACCGGTGCGCTGGCTGTGGGCGGGGCGCACGACGTACATCAAACAGGTGGTGGACTTCCTTAGGGAGCGCGGCGCCATTGATTTGGTACTCGACTATTACTTCTACGACCTTCAGGGCAACATGGCCTATGCGTTGGGTCCCGATGCCGAAGCCTCCTTCTCGGTGTATCAAGGGCGTGACCGCCTGAATTTCGATCCTTTCCTTGTGGAATGGGGGAACACCGTCATTCCCATAAATTTCAAGTGGAAACACTCGGATGGCTGGACATATCGTACCACTCTTGCCTACAGCCTGATGAGTCAGACTTTCGGCCTCACCAGCATCTTCGAGTTCTATAACCGCATTGCCACATGGCAGGCCAAGCAGAGCGCCGAATACTCAGGCCTGGAGGGGCACCGTTTGACCTTTGGCGAAGAGGCCAGCGGGATGCAAACCATTTTCCGGAACAGCCAGTATGTGGCCCGGCTGACGTTCCGTGATCAGACGGATTTTCTCCTGGTCAGCCTCTTCATGCAGGACAAATGGTCTCCCGGAAAATGGGAGATCACGCCGGGTCTCCGACTGAACTATGCTTCGACGCTGGAAGCTCCTCAGGCGGAACCACGTCTGTCTGTGAAGTATTCCCTGCCCGCCAAACAGACCTTGGACTTCCACGCCGGATACTATCTCCAGTACATCAACTCCATCTTGTTCGGGGATCAGGAAAGCATCAATGAGTTTTACTACCCGGCCAAGAAGGTGAAGTATCGCACCGTCGAACCCACGGCATCGGTGCTATTGGCTGCGGGATATTCAAAGGAACAGATCTTCAATCAATTCGACTTCTCGCTCGAAGGATATTATAAGTCGCTGTATCACCTGCTGATCTTCGCCCCCAACGAAAAACCCGATTCCATCCTGTTCGATACGCAAAGGGATTTGGGCGATCTTTTCGACGAGGCGGAAGGGTATTCCTTGGGATACGAAGCCTCGTTGCGCCGTCCCGTGGGAACGTTGTTCGGAGGATTGAGCTACTCGCACGGTTATTCGGTGATTCGTGAAAACGTTTTCCGGGAACCCTATTACCCGAAGTGGCATCAACCACACAGTTTCAAGGCGGATCTGGCTGTCAACTGGAAAGGTGCGGACGGTATCTGGGCATCGAAGAAAAAAGGAGGGTATTTCCGATCCTCTACGCAGGTGAAATACGCCACGGGCCTTCCCTACACCGAATATTCCGGATACGCTCCATCCCACCTCATCGATCAAAACGATGGCCGCATGGCTGGAGGTCCAAATCCGGAATTCGAGGGTAACCTGAATGTGATGCGCGCGGGCTACAACGAGGCGGTCGTTCCGCCCTATTTCCGCTGGGACGTAAAACCCGTGGATTGGGGGCGGGAAGGAAAATGGAATTTTTCCTTTACCATTCTCAATGTCACCAATCACAAGAATGTGTTCTTCTATACGTATGATCGGCAGCAAAATCCTCCGGAACGAATCACCATCACTCAATTTCCCTTCTTCCCTTTTCTGTTGAGCTATGAGTACACGTTCTAGCATTCGCTTCGCGGCCATCGCGATTCTAGCGATATTGGCGGGATGCATTCTCCCCGGTCCTTGGGATTACACTCCCAAGAACGAACCCGTCTTCCGCGGCATCTGGATGTCGGCCTATGCCGTCGCGGATCGACCTGTGCAGAATGTGTGCTTTGAAAGATTTCTGAATCTCGACGAAGGCCACACCGATGCATTCGCCTTCTACGACAGTGCCTCCGTGGGAATCGAGGGAACCTTTTCCACCGGTGGAACAACCTTGATACTCCAGCCGCTTTACAACACTCCGAATTGCTTTTCGGGAAATCCTGGCGTCCGTTTCGTACGCGGTAGCGTCTACACATTAACCGCGCGCATTGTGTGGGACAGCGCCGGGAAAGAGGTGACGACCATCCTTCGATCCACGGCGCGCATCCCGCAAAGCTTCCGGGTTTCAGACACCGCACGAGCGCCGAAAATCGCGCAGATCGGCGTGGCGTACGTCAAAAACCTCGACACCAACGTGGAGCATCTCAAGAATGACCTGTTCACGTATCATAAAAATGATTCCGTGTTCTACATCGGCGGCACCTCCAGCATGAACAATCTGTCCCACTTTTTCGGCTCAGTGCGCAGCGAAGACGTGAACGGGGTTTTGATCACTCAACGCTACGATACTTTGGCAGGACGCCCCGCCACCTCCTTCGACAGCATTCTCGGCATCAAGCCCGACACGTCCCAGTTCTATTATCCGGGCGATCACCGCCGTCTCATACTGTACCCGAAAACCATCAGCCAGAACGGCTATCAATCGCTCGATTCCATGGGTGTTGTCAATGCATGGTACTGGTCGGGGCGTAATCGCCTGTATTTCTATGGTGTGGAAAAAGCCTACACGGACTACGCCTTCAGCAACATCAATGAACCGGGCGGCGGACCTGTGGACGAGAATCCCAAAATCCAGACACTCACCAACGTGACCGGAGGAAGGGGATTCTTCGCCGGGATGATTGTGGACTCTTTCGATGTATTCGTAAAGACGGATCCATTGACTCAGGTCTATCCCTATGCCGCCACTCGCGCCTACACGTGTCGCGACAACGGCTGGTTCGAAAGTCGTGACTGCGCGGGATGGTATCATGAATTCTGCTCTGACAACGGATGGAAGCGCGAGGACTGCCAGTTGGATGCCATCTATACATGGGGTCCCGTCTGTGACAATCCGTCCACACGTTCATCTGCACCCCCCGGCCTTTGTGATTCGGTGAAATCCTATCAGAAGGACACTTTACTGGGAGTCGAGGCCTTGACACGTTATTGCATCGACCACAACTACCCGGCTGATTTTCCGGGTTGCACGGATATCAAGCAAGAATGCGAACAGGGAAAACCCGGCAATGGATGCCAGCTCATTCTCTGGAAAAGCTGTGAACTGAACTACTGGAAACCCGCCCCCTGCGTGGAAGGCCGCAAGTCCTATTGCCGCGAGAACGGCGACGTGCAGAAGGAATTATGCCGGGGCGTTAACTGACGGTGTGAAAGGATAGACAATGAACTACTGGAAACCCACCGCGATTGCATTGCTGCTTTTTGGGGCCGCCATCGGCCATTCTCAGGATACAGACGCGGAAACCGCGCGCCTGAAGGACGAGATCACGCGCCTCAAGCGCGACATCCGGAGAACCGATGCGGACCTGCAACGCACGGATTCCCTCGCTCACGAAGAGGCCGACGCTGCCGCCAAAAATCTCGAGCGCTGGAAAGTGGATCGGGCGCGTCGAGAAAAAGAAAACCAGGAGTTGAACTCCCGCGTTCAAGCCACCCGTTCCAAAATCGCTGCAGAACAGGAACGCGCCCGCGGCTATCTCAACGGCGTGGAAGAATTGAAAGTGCGTGACAAAATCATCCTCGCAAGGCTCTCCGCGTTCGCGGATTCCCTGCTGGCACGCGTGGAATCGGGTCCGCCGTGGGATTTGGAAGCGCGACGGGATCGCATCCTGTCGTTGAAACGCGACGTCGAGGGTGGGCAGGCTGCGCCCGAGGAAATCTTCGGCCGACTCGCCGCACTCTTCAAGGAAGAGATCAAGAATGGAGACGAGGTCGCCCTGTTCAGCAGGCCCGTGACCCGGCAGAACGGAGAAATCGTCAATGCCCAGTTGCTGAAGATCGGCAACCAGATGATCGCTTACATGGATGACGAAAGTGGAAAATTCGGAACCCTGGAACGCCGGTTCGAAAATGGAAAAATCACGTATGTGTGGAACGAGAATCTGGATTTCAGTCAACGCAACGCCATCAAACTTGCGCTATCCGTCAAATCAGGTCGTGAAGCACCCCAACTGGTGCCACTGGACATTCGGCTAATGCTAGACTCCTCCGTCACGCAGGGAGGCCGCTAATGCGTAACTCTCTATTAGTTCTATTCACCTTCGCCACAATATTGTCGGCCAAGGAAGACAAGGCAGCCGCTGCATTACGGGAACTGGACAATCTGAAACGCGAAGTCGCGGCGCTGGAATCGATCCGAACCGAAAAGCTGGATTCTCTGGAACAGAAGGAGTCCATCCGCTGGGAGACGCGCTACAAGGCAACCGCCAAAGCCAAGGAAGCCGAAGATCAGGCGCGAATTATGGAAGAGGCCTTTGGCCGACTCGCCGCGGACGCAAGCCGGCTCGAAGAGGACCTCGTGAAAGCCCGTAACGACGCAGATGAAAAGAAGGAAGTTTTGTCCGCGGCAAAAGATGCGCACAATGCCTTTGTCGCGCAGGTCAAACGCCGTGTGGATGAGGCCGCCTCGTCCGTTTCATCCGATTTCCCAGTTGGAATTGATACGCGAACCTTGGCCTACTCCCAAGCCTCCCAGGCATTGTCCGCAAAAGAACCGGATGTGAATGGTGCCATCGACCTCTTCCTCCACGCACATCTCGACCGCTTCGATCTCACCTTGACTCAATCGCTTGAAACCCGGCAAACCGTATTCGAAGACGGTCACGCGGCCAGCGCGTGGAGACTCCGGCTCGGCACAGTATTCACCGGCGAACTGGAAAAAGAAGGAACCGGAGCTTCACAAATCCTTTTGCGCACAGGCAGTCTGCAAGGCCGCACTTTTACTTGGCGGCAAAATCTGGCGCGTGACTACAACACCCGTCTGCGTGATGCGGTTTTGGCCGCGGCTGGAGGCAAAGAGCACGCCGTGCTACCCATGGACGTGCTGCAGTTCAAAAGCGCGGGTTCGGGATTCGTGCGCGGCGGAGAGCAATCGATTAACAAGAGATTCATTGTTTGGTTCAAGGCGGGCGGCATTGTCCTCTATCCCCTGTTTGCCGTGGGATTGCTCGCATTGCTCATGATTCTGGAGCGCCTGTACTTCTTCGCCAGACGCGCCACCGATCCGGAAGCGTTCATGAAAAAATTTCTCGTGTTTGCCGAGCGGAAGGATTGGAAGGGTGCGGAAAACCTCTGCACGGATTCTCACAGCAGTCTGGCAAAAGTCCTGCAGGCCGTGGCCGCCAACGCGAACTCCACGCGCGAAACGGCAGAGAAAGCCGTGCGCGAAGCCATGCTCAAGGAAATCCCGGGACATGAGAAACGATTGTCTTTGCTGGCCGCAATGGGTACTGCGGCACCCTTGCTGGGCTTGCTTGGCACCGTGTCGGGCTTGGTGACCTTGTTCAAAGTGTTGAACCAACTCGGAACCAACGATCCCAAGGTGCTGGCCGGAGGAATTTCCGAAGCGCTGGTCAATACCGAAACCGGTCTCGCCATTGCCATTCCCGTGTTGCTCATCCACGGCTGGCTGCAAGAACGCGTGGATACGCTCAACGCCACCTTGTCGGCGCGCAGTCTCGAAGTGATGAACAAGAACTGGCCGGAGGCCTGAGACCGTGTTCGCAATCATACTGGAAACCTGGGAACGCGGCGGCATCGTCCTCGCCGCGATTTTCCTTGCGGGGTTCTGGGGATTTTTCCTCGTGCTGCAAACCTATACAGGATTGGGTTCCGGACTCTGGAGAACCAGCCTGATCTCCCGCTTCGAAGAATTGCGCGACCTCGTGGCACGTGGGAATACCACGGAGGCATTGTCCCGTGCACGACAGCTCCCCGGACTCGCCCGCTATGGCATCAATCTGGCTCTGGAGCATCAAAATCTTCCGGAACCGGCCGTGCGTCATCTGCTCGAGGAAAAATTATCCCACCGGCTTTTTCACATGGAGCGACATATCCCATTAATCAAGTCTCTCGCCGCCGCCGCGCCTCTTCTCGGCCTTATGGGAACCGTGAGCGGCCTCATCCACACCTTCAAAACCATGACGGAATACGGAGGCGGGAACGCGCAACTGTTGGCTCAAGGGATCTCGGAGGCGTTGATCGCCACGCAAACCGGATTACTCGTGGCTGTCGCTTTGATTCTCCTTGGACAGCGGCTGGAAGGCCGCGTCACCTGGCTTAAACACCAGGTCGAGTATGGAGTCACCTTGATGTTGAATCTTCTTCATGCACCCGAAAGGAAGGCTTGAAATGGATCCCTTTCTCATCCCGGCGCGGCGCAAGAGCGCCTTTCACATCGACGTGGTGCCACTGATCGACGTCGTATTCGTGATCCTGATCTTCACCATCCTCAGCTCCACGCTGGCGCAACAGACCGGTGTGGATGTGGACAAGCCACAGGCCCAGTCCGCCGGAGAGTTGAACCGGCAAAGCATCATGGTCGCCATTACCCGCGACGGCACGCTACATGTCAATGAACGACAAGTGGACCTCGAAGGCCTGCAGGACGTGCTGAAACGCCTACTACTGCGCAATGTCACGGGAGAGATCATCCTGATTGCGGACAAGGAGTCGAACACGGGGCTGCTGATCAACGTGATGGATGCGTGTAATCTCGCGGGTGCCAAAAAAATTTCCGTGGCTGCGCTTTCCAAATGAGGAAGACCCGGTGAAGCGTTTTCTTCGCAATCTGTTTCTCGGCGCCATCGCCGCCATCCTCGCGGGCCTCGCCACCGTGGCGCTGCCTTTGTTGCATTACGCAATGAATCCTCCGACGAAGAAAACCGCTCCGCGTATCGCCGCTCAGGTCAGCCTTAAATCCATGGAGCCCCAACGTCCGGAGACGAAACCCCAACGTGCCTTGCGGCAACCCCAACGCGCCCGACCCGCGCCCACATTATTGAAACCCGGCCCTCGGTTCGCCATGGAATTGGGTGTGCTGGGCGGTGGCTCCGTCGCACCCGCTGAACTGGCGAACCGGAAAAGCGGTGGCGGTGGAAAAGGCGCACAGGGTGACGAGGGTGTGGATGAACGCCCTGCCCCGTCATTCCCTCCACCCTTTCGTATGCCCCCCGAGGTGAAGTCACAGGAAAAGGATGCCTACCTGGCGCTCTCCTTTTGCGTGGATGTTTCAGGTCGGCCTTACGACATCCGCATTACCGAGGAACGTCCACCCGGTTTGGGCATGGCTAATGCAGGACGCGAGGCACTGCAACAAACCCGTTTTACCACCGCGAAAAAAGGCGGGGTGCCGGTTCCCTTCTGCGGTCTGGAACAACCCTTCGAAGTTCGCTTTTCGAATTGATGACTATGAAACCCATTATCGTATTATCCGTTGCAATCGTATCGCTGTTTGGACGTCCTGAAGAACGCTCCAACGGAGGGATCGATTCTACCGTGACGGATTCGGTGGCTGTGCGTTTTATTTCAGCCAACGCTTTGATGCAACGCGGAAACGACCTATATAACCGCAACGAATTCTCCAAGGCTTTGCTGATTTATCAACGCGCGGAAGAACGCGGTGCGGAACCGGCCACGGCGGCCTTCAATCAGGGAAATTGCCTGTTCCGCCTGAACCATCTTCCACAAGCGGCAGCGCGATTCCGCAAGGCTGTAAGACTCAGTGAAGGGAAACTGCTGGCAGCCCAACTCAATCTCGCGGCGGTGCTGTTCCGAATGGAGCAATACGGCGAATCCATCGCCGCCTACCATCGCGCGCTGGAACGCGATCCGGAAAACCTCAGCGCATGGCTGTATCTCGCGGATGCCTGCGTCCGTATCAAGGATTATGTCGGTGCGCTCCGCGCCATGGAGACCGCGCGCAAACTCGACTCCGGAGACGTGTCGCTCGTCTACCAAACAGCTGAAATACACGCGTCGCTCAAGGAATATGGCAAGGCGGTTTCGCTTGTCCGCGAAGCGTTCACACGCAAACCCTCCGAAGTGGATTTCCTCTTCTATATCGGCGACTTGCAACGTGCGGATGGAAAACTCTCCGAAGCCGCAGCCGCTTACCGCGAGGGACTTGCGCTCAAGGAAACCGATACCGACGCTCTTTACAAGCTTGCGGATGTACTGGCGCAGGACGGCAAGCCATTCATTGCCATGGATTATCTGCAAAAAGCCTTGGCAATCAAACCTGACTTCTCAGACGCGGCCGTGTTCCTCGGCAACCTCGCCTTTGACGCAAAATGGTGGGAACGCAGCGAGGAAACATACCGGCAAGCCGCACAACACGGGAACAAGGAAGGCATCGAAGGATTGCGCAACATTGCCTACGAGTTCCATCGCCAAAATCGCAATGCCGATGCCGCATCATTGTTGGAACGCGCGCTTGCCTTGCGCCCCGATGATCGGGATTTGAAGGCCGAAGCCGTGCAATATCGCGATCTCGCTTCCGCACCAAAATCCTCGGGGAAATAAAAAAGCCACGGGAGAAATCCCGTGGCTTTTCAAATCAGATGAAATGAGGATTAGAGTGTGAAGTAAAGCGAGGCCAAGATGCCCCAAGACTTAGCTCCGGTGGTCGAAACCACGTAGGGAACATTGGCTTCGAGCGCCACCATGTCCGAAATCGTGTAGGTGATTCCGGGCTGAACCGTTGTGGAATTTGCGCTGCCCGCTGACCAGTAAACCACTCCGGCATAAACCGCGAGCTTATCGCTTACCATGTAGCCAGGCTTCAAATACACGGTCAAGGCATTGTCAGATTCCAAATCGTCGGCATCTTTCATGTTCAACTGGTAGGATGCCAAACCGACGGCCTGAATCTTGCCGTAGTTCTTGCCATACACGAGACCCGGGGCGATGCCCAATCCCTTGTAACCGTTTGACAAGTCACCCGTGGCGAAAGGCAAGGCCACGTTCACGAACACCGCAATGCCATTATCACCGATCTCATACTTGGCCGCCACTTGGGGCTGCGACAAGCCGCTCGCACCGCTCGCGGTCGCGTATGTCGTGCCAAGTTCCAGGTCCAGACCGGCCATCAGACCGTATTTCACCTGCAGAGGAACGCTCGTCGCCGCATCACCCACTTCGGGCGTTACGTAAAGAGCACCCACATCCACTTCGGTCTTGCCCTTCACCATCGGCATGTACTCATCCAAACAGAACGCCGTGCTTACCAAGCCCAGCGACAAGAGTGCAATCGTAGTCTTCATCCTCGCTCCTTCTTTTATGGCGAAATGCTCGCCATTTGTTAAAAAATATAGTTGCAAAACCAATACCATCTGCCAACTCTTCGAATTAAAGACATTTTCGCCAATGATTATTTTATGCTGCAATCATGCGGATTACACTTCTTTTCACTTGGAACAAAATGGCATTTTGTGTCCAATTCTTGTTCGCGACAAATCGGATAATCATTCGCTAATTTTTTTATTGGTAATAACTTAAATGTCTACCGCCCACGCTTCTCTGCCACATCGTACGACGCGAATCACCACGACCATATCGCTGGTATTGGCGGTGTTGAAGCTCATTACCGGGCTATACACCGGTTCTGTGGCGGTGTTCGCTTCGGCAATGGATTCCTTCTTCGACTTCCTCGTCTCCGGCTTCAACTCCTTCGCCGCACACAGTGCGGAAAAACCACATGACGACGCTTACAACTACGGTCGCGGGAAAATGGAAGGACTGGCCGCGACAACACAGGGCCTTCTCGTTTTGGTTACCGCGATTTTCATTGGCAGACAGGCAGTGCTGCGCCTTTTTCATCCGCATCCACTGTCTGTCTCTCGGGTCGATCTGGCGATGATCGCCATGATCCTCTCCGCACTGGCGGCGCTGGGAATCACCCTCTACCTCGAAAATGTCCGCCGACGCACACGCAGCCTGGTGGTCGCGGCAGACGCGCTCCATTACCGTACCGACGTGTATTCTAACGGCGCGGTCTTTCTGGCGATGATTCTGGTGCGCTCCACAGGTTGGACGTGGATCGATCCCATGCTGGGAATCGGCATCGCGCTCTACATCGCCAAGGAGTGCCTGCCTCTGCTGCGACAGGGATTCGACATGCTCATGGATCGCTCGTTGCCCGATCCTCTCGTGGAACAGATCCGCTCCATCGCCGTGAACCATTCCCCGCTCATCAACGGAGCCCATGAACTGAAGACCCGTCGATCCGGAGACATCAACTTTGTGGAATTGCATCTGGTTTTCGATGAGGAAATCCCGTTGGGCCAGGCGCATCGCATTGCCGATGAGATTGAAATGCGGATTCGCACACTGGAAGAGGCCAAATGGTCGATAAACATTCATCTCGACCCGCTGGATGATTCCCCCCGCGATCGACGCCTGGCGGGATTCGACGAGCCTGCTCCCTGATCCCGTTCCGATTTCGTAGATTCCCTTGACCTAGCGTCCGGCAATCTTATGGATACTTCACGCAACGCTTCATCCTGGCTGGGCAATGTTTTGCGCATCGGTTTGGGTGCGCTGGCGATTTATTTGCTCATCCACACCGGCGCCCTCAAACCCCATCTGTTAAAGCAGGCCATGCGCACGCATCCGTTGTGGTACGTGGAAGCATTCCTGCTTTATGCCGTAGTTCTGGAAGGCATCGCTTATATACGCTGGTACTGGCTGCTCCGGGCAGCCAAAGTGGATGTATCTGCGGGTTTCGTGCTCCGCCTTCATCTGATCGGATTGTTCTTCAGCAGCATTCTTCCGGGGGGCACGGGCGGAGATTTCGTCAAGGGATTTTATCTCTTGCGCGGCCGCGACAAGGCGGAAGGCGCTGCAGCCATCAGCACCATGGTGGTGGATCGTGTGGCGGGAACGCTGGGTCTAATCTGGCTGGGAACCCTGACCAACATCTGGAACTACAAGCTCTGGGAGGACTCCCCCATTCTCGGAGGGCAGGCGTTCGTATTTCTAGGCGCCTCGCTCGCATCCCTGATTCTGATATTGACCTACCTAGCTCCTTGGAAATCACGGAAGTCCATCGAGTCGCTCACCAGCGAATCGAATCCGGAACACGGCTTCTGGAAGGGTCTGTGGATAGCTCTCGCAGCCTTCCGCAGTTCTCCCTGGATTTTCCTCGGGGTTCTCGTGCTAGCCATGTGCGTGCATTTTTCCATCGTGGGAGTGTACGCTTTATGCGCCGAAATGCTGGAGGTGGACATCCCCTTCAAGATTCACGCCTATGTGGTTCCCGCATTGACCATGATCAATGGCATCCCGATCTCACCGGCGGGACTCGGTTTTGGAGAACAAGGCGGTAAGGTGCTCTACCATGTGATTGACAAGGCGCGGGGGTTGACGACACACGGACACACCGAAATCCCCGCACTGTTCCACAGCATTGTGCTTCTTACATCGCTCCTCTGCGCACCGGCCTATTTTTTTATGAAGGGAGGAGCGAGAAAAGAAGATTCAGACGCAAGAAATTAAACCCTCAGCTTCTCCTCGCCCAAGTCCTTCCAGTCGTTCCACCGCTTCAGAGCGGGCTCCACATGTCCACTCAGGAACTCTTCTGTCTGTTTGGCCGAACGACCGGTGTATAACGCTGGATCAAGGGAGCGGCGCAAGGTTTCCAGATCCATCCCGAAGGACTTGTCCGCCGCGATACGCTCCAGCAGATCGTTTTCCATCCCCTGCTGCTTCACCTGACGCGCCGCCTCCTGCGAATGGACACGGATGCGCTCATGCAATTCCTGTCGGTTGCCTCCACGCTTGACCGCATCCATCATCACGTTCTCGGTGAGCATGAACGGAAGCTCCTCGCGCAGCCGACGTTCGATCACCTTCGGATAAACCACGAGATTGGATGACACGTTCTCCGCGATGATGAGCATGGCATCGGCGGCAAGAAAAGCCTGCGCCACGGCAAGTCGCTTGTTGGCCGAATCATCCAACGTGCGTTCGAACCACTGTGTCGAGGAAGTAAAGGCGACGGAGGCGTGCAGGGATTCCACGAAGCGCGCCAGCGAACCGATGCGTTCGGATCGCATGGGATTACGCTTGTAGGCCATTGCGGAAGAACCGATCTGTTCCTTCTCGAACGGTTCTTCAACTTCCTTGAGATGCTGCAATAGGCGGAGATCGGTGGAGAACTTGGACAGCGATTGCGCGAGACTGGACAGCGCTGCGAGCACACGGGCATCGAGCTTGCGCGTGTAGGTCTGTCCCGACACCGGCAGGCTTCTGGAAAATCCAGCGCGACGCGTCACCTCACTATCAAGCTGTTTCACCTTGTCATGATCGCCGGCGAAGAGCTCCAAGAAACTCGCCTGCGTTCCGGTCGTACCTTTGACTCCGAGAAACGGCATCCCCTGAATCACGCTCTCGACCTCTTCGAGATCAAGCAACAAATCCTGAATCCACAGACAAGCGCGCTTGCCCACAGTGACCGGCTGTGCGGGCTGGAAGTGGGTGAACCCCAAGGTGGGTTGCGACTTCCACTGGTCCGCAAAACGGGCGAGCGAATCAATGACACGAAGAATGCGTCTGCGCACCAGACCCAAACCATCCTTCATCTGAATCAGATCCGTGTTGTCGGCAACATAAGCGGACGTTGCACCAAGGTGGATGATACCCGCAGCTTTGGGGCATTGCTCCCCGTAAGCGTGCACATGGGCCATCACGTCATGCCGGACTTCCCGCTCCTTTTTTTCCGCAACGGCGAAATCGATGTCGGTTTCGTGTGCCTTCATCTCCGCAATCTGTTCCGGAGTAATGGGCAGGCCCAGTTCACGCTCCGCTTCGGCAAGGTGAATCCACAATTTCCGCCAGGTTTGGTGCTTGAATTGGGGAGAAAACAGAAAGCTCATGGCCGCTGAGGCATAGCGGCGAATCAACGGGTTGTCGTACTGATCGTAAGGGGTCATAATTCAAAAGTAACTAGGCCTGAGCCTCCACAACCCGGTTTACACAGGCTTGTTTCGCTTGAAATGCAACGCATGCCACAACCCGGGCATTTCCCCGGAATACCCCGGCAAAATCAACGCTATCGTCATTTCTTCAATCCCGCAGAGAATCTGCAGAATCACAGCGATGTGAAACGGTTGCGCCGCCCCCCCAAACAACAAAGGAATCAGAGTCAATGGAAAAATCCACGCCATGGCCTTGGCAAACCACGTGTGGTAACCGGGAACTTTTCTCCAGCGGAACAGCCCATAGACTACGATGATGAAATAGGCGATCAAAGCCGCAACGAACCACGGCCATTCCCGTTTCACTTCCAAGGGCCATAACAATGTCACGCCCGTCATTCCCGCCGCAGCAGTGGCATAATCGCCCCAACTGTCCAGTTTGCGTCCCAGCTCCGATTTGGCATTGAATCGCCGCGCCAGAAACCCATCCAGCCAATCCGTCAGCAAGGCTGCACAGAAGAGAATCAGGAAATCTTCTCGCGAACCTGTAAGCCATGCACAAAGCGCAGCAATAGGGGCGAGCAAAAAAAGACGCAACAAACTCAGGATATTGGGGAGATTTTTCACAGCACCGTCATGCGCGACGCGCCAAGAGAAACGCGGCGGCAGATAAAACCTGTGCCGTCACCGCAAGACCCGATACAGCCCCGATCCATTGATGGTCATACAGCCATCCCATGGCAATGCTCCCGAAGAACCATGCGACTCCAAACACGGCATGAAAGACGCCGTAGGCCTTGGCCCGGTTGTGCTTGGCAATCATGCGCGCAATCCCCGCCTTGAGCGAAGAGTCCTGTGCGCCTAACGTGGCCGCCCAGAGGATAATTCCAATCCAGCACGCGACCGGGTATTTCGAAAACGCAAGCGGAATGGCGAAACCTGCCATGAACGCGGCGAACGGCAACGATTTAAGGCCCACGCGATCGAACAGGAATCCGAATAATAGTGCTGTCACCGCGCTGACGCCCATGGCCACCGAATAGCTCAGCGGCGCCTGAACCTGCGTCAGAATCCCCTGCTTGATCAAGTGATAGGCAATGAGCGGAAAGTCCGCAAAGCCAAAAGCCAGCAGGCCCGCCCCCACTACGTAAATCCAATAGGCTTTTGGAAATTTCCCATCCTCCGACGCTGCCGGTGTTATCTCCTCGATTTCAAACCGGGAGGGATTCAAAAACACATAGCGGGCGGTGAATAAAAACACCATCGCCAGTGCGGCGGGAATCGCGAGCAACGCAAACGCTCCACGATAACTGCCTCCCACAATCAGGATCGTCGCGCCGATCAAAGGGCCCGTGACCGCGCCCAATTGATCCATGGCCTGATGAAAACCGAATCCTTTTCCGTGTCCCACAGCACTGGTGGCATGCGAGATCAACGTGTCCTTGGAGGGAGCACGAATGGATTTCCCCAGACGTTCACCTATCAACAAACCCGCCGCCACAGGCCAGCTGCGAGCCAATGCGAGGAATGGGACGGCGGCGAGGTTGAGGGCGAAACCCGCTAAGGTGAATCCCCAATATTTTCCGGAACGCTGGCTCAACGTGCCAAAGAGCCAACGCAGTGCATATCCGACCAATTCTCCCAACCCGGAGACGAACCCGACGGCCGTGGCGGATGCGCCAAGGGAATACAAAAAAGGTCCGGATAACCCGCGTCCACCTTCGTAGGTGATATCGGCGAAAAAACTGACGACCCCGATGAGGAAGATGAACCTCCACGCCGGGGCGAACTTCATTTTCCCATCACCTTGCGGAAAGCCGCGATGACATCATCGACGTCGCGATCCGAGAGCGCGGGAGACAACGGCAGGGAAATCGTGCCGTCGCCGATGCCTGCCGCCACGGGAACATCCTTGCGCTTCCAGCCCAATGTGGTACGGTAGTAGGGATGATCGCACAAAGCGCGGTAATGCACTCCAACACCGATGTTTTCAGCGGTAAGTGCGGCCAGCACCTGATCGCGGGAGCGTTTGGAATCTTTGCGAACCAAAGGTGTATAAAGATGATAGGCGTGTCGCTCATGGGACAGCGGCTCCGCCGGAAGATCCACCGGAAGATCCGCAAAGGCTTCCTGATATTTTTTCCAGAGGGAGCGGCGACGTTTCCAGTTCTTCTCGAGCCGTCGCAATTGGGGCAGTCCAATGGCTGCCTGTAAATCGGTCATATTGTACTTGTAGCCCAAGTCCACGACATCATAGTGCAAGTAACCCGAGTCGGAATAGCGCTTCCATGCGTCCTTGCTCATGCCGTGCAAGGCAAGTCGCTTGAGTTTGTCTGCTAGCGCCTCGTTCTTCGCAAGCACCATTCCGCCTTCCGCCGTGGTCAGGTTCTTGGTGGCATAGAAACTGAAACATCCCAACGCTCCGAAGGTACCCGCCTTGCGTCCGCGATATTCCGTTTCAATGGCATGGGCGCAATCCTCGATGACATGGAGGCGATGCGCCTTGGCAAGTTTCATCAAGGCGTTCATGTCGCACGGCAGACCCGCGAAATGAACCGGAAGAATGGCCTTGGTTCGCTTGGTAATCTTGCGCGCCACCTGGTTTGGGTCCAGATTCAAGGTACGCGGATCGCAATCGGCCAACACAGGAGTTGCCCCGGCATGCAAAATGGCATTCACGGTGGCGCAGAACGTCATGCCCGTGGTGATGACCTCGTCGCCCGGACCGATGCCGAGAGAAAGAATGGAAAGATGCAAGGCTGCAGTGCAGGAATTCACCGCAACGGCATGAGAGGAGCCCTTGTACCTGGCGAAGGCTTGCTCGAACTCGCTGACCTTGGGACCTGTTCCGACCCAACGGCGACGCAACGAATCCACCACCCCGGCGATTTCCTCCGATCCGATTTGCGGCGCTCCGAAGACGAGGAAATTTTTCCGGCTGCGGACGGGCTTACCGCCGTCAATGGCGAGTTTTGACACGGGCGTTAAAATACCTTGTCTTGGGGTGGAGGAAAAATCTCTTTCCAATCTTCGCGCCCGGTTTCACGCAGCAGCCATGCCAATCGCGTTTCTCCGGCGGGTATGTGCGACGCAAAGGGGGCAATCCCCTTGACCCGCGACAGGAAACAATAGGCTCCCAAAGCCTGCATCACACGTTGAAGTCCCGCGAGCAGGAATTCAATTCGGAAGGCTTGAAAATCCGGAGCGGCGGGAGATTTGGAATGGAAATACCGCAGCAACTCCTCTATTTCTGAATCGGACAGCATCACATAGGGATCAAGCAACAGTGAAGCAAGATCGTAATGGATGGAGCCGAGACGGCTGCCTTGGTAATCGATGACATGAACAGAACCATCCTGTTTCACCATCAGGTTCTGTGACTGAAAGTCACGGTGAAGGATCGCCTTGGGTTGGCGATCCACTTTCTCTGCCAATTCATCAAAAATTTTCTGCAGCTCGGGATTGGATGGCAATCCACGACGGCCTTCCAGATATTGTGTCCGGTAATATGAAGTTTCCCACAACAAATGACCGCGATCAAAAACCCGCGACAGGATATCGGGACATTCCGAATGCATGGCATTGCAACGTGTCTGTAAATCAACCAACAAGTCGAGAGCTTTGCGGTAACCCTCCATCCCGGCTACGCGATCCGACAGAAACACATCGTACAGCCTACGGTTGCCGAGATCTTCGAGCAACACCTGATGCATCGCATCGTCGATGCAATAAACCTTGGGCACCGGAAATTGTGCCATGCGATAAAACTGCGTGATACGCAGAAAGCGGCCGAAGTCTGCATCATCGGACGGGGATACCAATGCGATGAAGGTTTCTCCTCCAGATTCCAGGCGGTGGTAGGCCCGCTGCGATCCCGCAATGCCCGCAAGGGATATGTCACAACGGTCATCGAATCCATGACGTGCAAGGAAGTCGCGCAATACCGGAGAAATGCCTTCGTAACGCAAACCGGGCATCAGGGACTTTCGGGCGACACTCGCCGGCGATCCCAATCCAGCGATGCGAGAAGGGACGGATGCAGAATGCTGTTGGAGAATAAAGCGGTATTGGTTTCCAAGGTCCACGGTTTGCCGCTCAAATCCGTGACGGTGCCGCCCGCTTCGCGCACCAACAAGGTGGTCACGGCAACGTCCCAAGGCTTGAGATAAACCATCCAATAACCATCAAGACGACCCGATGCGATGAACGCACCCTCCACGGCGGCGGAACCGAGGCATTTTACCCGCTGCACCGAAGCGACCGTGCGCATGCGTGCCCAGAAATTTTCGCTATTGAGACGCTGGCGTTCCACATCGTCGGCGCTGACGTTGAAATCCCCGTGCGATATGACGGCGTGGGAAAGATCCGTCACGGAACTGACGCGGATTGGCTCACCGTTCAGGAAGGCGCCGCCTCCGGAAACGACGGTGTAAAGTTCATCCAACGCAGGAAGGAAAATCGCGCCGCACAACATCTCTCCACCGCGTGCCAAGCCGATGGACACTCCCCACAAAGGGATTTGATGCGCATAGTTGATCGTCCCGTCGATAGGATCGACATACCAACGGTATTCGCTGCCCTTGTCTGAAGAGCCTTCCTCTTCGGTCAGCAGGTTGTGGTCCGGAAATGCCTTTTCGAGACGTTCACGGATGAGGCGATCACATTCCAGATCCGCCTCAGTGACCACATCCTTCGCACCCTTGAAACGGATGGATCCGAGGGAACGCTGGCGCTCCAACGCCACCTTGCCTGCGGCATACGCCGCATCCACGGCGGCCTGCAAAAACATCTGGGAATCCTGAAGCATTAGTCAAATATACTTGGGCCCGGATTGTACTTTTCGTCTGATGCGCGAAACTTCGAGCGATGTGCTGCTGCGTGTTGAAAATCTTTCGCTGGGTTTCCGCAGCAATGGCCGCGTCACAGCAGTCACCGAGGGTGTGAATTTCGAGATCCGGCGCGGTGAAGTGTTCGGACTGGTCGGTGAATCAGGGTGTGGAAAAACGGTCACATGCCTTGGCCTGCTCCGCCTCTTACCCGTTGCTGGAAGCACGGTTTTGTCAGGCCACGCGTGGTATCAGGGGCGCGATTTGTTGAAACTCTCAACCGAAGAAATGCGGGGTATTCGGGGTTCCGAAATTGCCATGATCTTTCAGGAGCCTTCCGCGGCACTCAACCCCCTGCTGACCATCCGAAATCAACTGCTTCTCCCCTTCAAACATCATCCGTATGACGGTTCTCCCGAAAAACGGATCGACGATCTCCTGCGCCGCGTAGGTTTCTCTGATCCCGAACGTGTGTTACGCTCCTATCCCCATGAACTTTCGGGTGGCATGTTGCAACGCGTGATGATTGCCCATGCCCTGTTGTTGGGCCCCAAGCTGTTGCTGGCCGACGAACCGACCACTGCGCTCGACGTGACCGTGCAGGCGCAAATCCTCGAGTTACTGGCGGAACTGCAACGGGAAATGGGAATGAGCGTGGTGATGATTACCCACAACCTCAACCTTGTCGCACAATATGCGAATCGAGCCGCGGTGATGTACGCGGGACGGATCATCGAGGAAGGCAATGCGACGAGATTACTGGAAGACCCCAAGCATCCCTATTCGCGCGGCTTGCTGGACGCGCTCCCCAAACTGGATGGCGCAACGCACGCGCCCAAACCCATTCCCGGCTCCGTACCTCCAGCGGGACATTATCCTTCCGGCTGTCGCTTTCGCGATCGCTGTCCTCAAGCCTTTGACGCGTGCAAAACCGATCCGACTTGGACGGAACCCCAAGCTGGCCGACATGTGGCCTGCCATCTTTATCCTCACCCATCTCTGATGGAGGTCAGGTGAGTTTACTTGCCGCGCGGAAACTCTCCACGCATTTTCCCATCCGCGGTGGCGTATTCAAAAAAGCCGTGGGCTCCGTGCGTGCGGTGCATGAAGTTTCACTAGAAATCCAAACCGGAGAAATTGTCGGCCTGGTCGGTGAATCGGGATGCGGCAAAAGCACCTTGGGTTTCTCCCTGTTGGGATTGACACCCCCGACATCCGGTGAAATCCTGCTAATGGGCTCTTCTATTGACATCCACAAATCTTCCTCGTGGAAACCTTTTCGCAGGGATTTTCAGATCGTCTTTCAGGATCCCTACACCTCGTTGAACCCCCGGCTCACCGTTTTTGAATTGCTCGCTGAACCGTTGGCCACGCACGGCTTGGTCAAGCGCAGTGAATTGCGCGAGGCGGCTTCCGATCTTCTGCGTCGGGTCGGATTATCGACGGACGCGCTCGATCGTTTCCCTCATGCCTTTTCTGGTGGGCAACGTCAGCGGCTGTGCATCGCACGCGCACTGGGCCTCAAGCCCAAGCTCATCGTCTGCGACGAAATCGTCTCCGCGCTCGATGTATCCGTGCAGGCCCAAATCGTGAATCTGCTGCTCGATCTGAAACGCGAACACGGCTTGTCGCTGCTATTCATCACGCACGATCTGTCTTTGGTTCGTTCCATCGCGGATCGAGTGCTGGTGATGTATCTCGGCAGTATCGTGGAAACCGCCGCTGCAGCCGATCTTTTCCGCGCCCCGCGGCATCCCTACACGAAAGCGTTGATGGATTCGATCCCCACGTTGGATCGGAACAAGCGGCCAAAGCCTTTGGAAGGCGAAATTCCCTCTCCCGCCGCCCCACCTCCCGGTTGTGCTTTTGCACGCCGCTGTTCGCGGGTCATGGCCCGTTGTCGCGTCGAACGTCCGGAATTAGTAGCTGAAGGAAATCGCAGCGTGGCGTGTTTTGATCCGCTACCGCTATAAAGCTTACTCCCCAAACACGATTGTCCGATTCCCTGTAATCAACACCCGTCGCTCAAGGTGAAGCCGGACGGCCTGCGTCAGGACGCGACGTTCCAAATCACGACCCTTGCGCGCCATATCTTCCGCCGTATCGCGATGCGTGACACGTGAGGTGTCCTGCGCGATGATGGGCCCGTCATCCAGAACCGGCGTCACGTAATGGGCCGTGGCCCCGATAATCTTCACCCCGCGTTCCTTGGCCTGATGGTAAGGTTTCGCCCCCGCAAATGCGGGCAGAAAGGAATGATGAATGTTGATCGCCCGACCTGCGTAATCCCGGCAAAATCCCGGCGATAGCACTTGCATATACCGTGCCAATACCAACAGATCGATTTTTTCACGAAGGAGCAATTCCCGTTGCAAGCGTTCGGCCTCAGCTTTTCCCAGCCCTTCCATTGGAACATGGTGAAAAGGCACATCGAAATGCCGTGCCACCTCGGCAATAGCTGCGTGATTGGAAATGACTGCCGCAATCTCGCCCGGGAATTCGCCGAGGTTCTGATTGAGCAGAAGATCGTATAGGCAATGCGGCGTCTTGCCGGCGAATACGGCCACGCGCGGTTTGACTTCCGCATCGTGAAGTTCGAAGGACATGGAAAATTTGGATCCCAGTTCCTGCAGTGCGGCATATGTGTCAGTCGTATCCAGACGAAACCCAGAACGATCGAATGTCACTCGCATGAAGAAGGTCCCGGTATCCGCGTCGGTATGCTGATCCGCATCCAGAATGTTCCCGCCCTGATCGCGGAGGAACGTGGAAAGAGCCGCCACAATGCCGGAACGATCCGGACATTTGACCAGCAGGATGGAAGTCACAGGTATTTCCCTTCCAGATACTTCAGGAAATATTCGGGTTTCAAATCTCCTCCCGTGGCGCGCCGCAAGAGTTCCGGGCCGGGGATTTCACGACCGTGGCGGTGGATTCGATCGCGCAGCCATTCGCGGATCGGCGCAAATTCACCCTTGCGGATCTTCGCGTCCAAGGAACCGGTTTCCCTTTCAATGGTCGCGGCGATCTGAGCTGCATAAAGATTCCCCATTGCGTACGTCGGGAAATAACCGTAAAGCCCACAGCTCCAGTGCACGTCCTGCAAAAAGCCCTCCGCGTCGGAACCAGGTCGGATGCCGAGCAATTTTTCCATTCCCGCATTCCACGCCTCCGCAATGCCGCCAACTTCCAGCGCACCGGAGAAGATCGCTTCCTCAAGCTCGAAACGCAATACGATATGCAGATTATAGGTGACCTCATCCGATTCCACCCGGATGAATGAAGGCTTCACCGCGGTGACCTGAGTCAGCACATCCTCCACAGTCACGCCTTCCAGCGCCACGCCGAAATGCTCCTTCGCCACGAGCAGGTAGCGTTCCCAATAGGGCCGCGAACGTCCCACGCGGTTTTCCCAGAACCGTGACTGCGACTCGTGCACGGACAACGACACCGCCTCGGCCAGCGGCGTACCCCAATCCTCTTCCGGCAAACCTTGTTCGTACAATCCGTGCCCACCCTCGTGCAAGGTACTGAACACCGCTGTCAGCCAGTCATGCTCCGAGTAACGCGTGGTCAACCGCACGTCACCGGAAAACAAACCCTGTGTGAACGGATGCGCGCTTTCGTCCAATCGTCCGGCTTCGAGATCGAAACCCATGTCATGCAACAACGCCTTGTTGAAGCGGCGCTGAATCCGCATGGGGAATTCACGATCGAGCCAAACCGGTGGTGTCGAACGTCGTCCGCGCTTCTCGAGAATGCGACGCGCCAAGGGCGTCAATCCATCGCGCAACCCTTCCAATACAGGCTTGACTGCGGAAACTTTTGAGCCGGGCTCGAATTGATCCAGCAACGCGTCGTAGGGCTTTTCCTCATACCCGAGTCATTCCGCCTCTCGGCGTTTCAGCACGATCATCTTTTCCAGCCACGGCAAAAATTCGGAGGCTGCATTGCGCGATCGCGCCTTCGACCAGGCCTGTTGGGACAGCGATCCGGTGCGCGCCAAATCGGCAGCGAGATCGGAGGGGATCTTTCGTGCCTTCTCCGCATCGCTCCGGAACTCTCGCACCATTGCTTTGTCACGATCCGAGAGTTTCGGTTGTGCAGCGGCATCCTGAATCAACCCCCAGAAAGCATCCGATGTGAGCTTTTCATGCAGCACTGTGCTGAGCGCAGCCTGGGATTCCGCACGCGCGGTCCCGCCACGACGCGGCATATAGGTTTCCTGATCCCAACCGAGCAGTCCTTCGACGGCCCGCAGAGCTTGGAGTTCCTTGCCGGTTTGACGCAATAATGCAACAGAATCACGCATATCGATTGAAAATAGAATTGCAGGAACCCCGAAAACCATCGTTCCTGAATAGGCCTTTTCCTAATTTTATCCCCCTCATATGTACAAGTACATCATCATGGGTATTCAGGGATGCGGCAAGGGCACACAAGCCCGCTTGCTGTGCGAGGCCTACGACTTCGTCCACATTTCCATCGGCGATCAGTTCCGCTGGCACATCGCCAACCACACCAAAATCGCGGCCAAGGTCAACCGCATCATCTCGACGGGCCGGATGGTGGACGATGATCTTGTCGCCAAAGTGGTGTCTGAGCGTCTTTCGTGGCACGACTGGAACTACGGTTTTGTGCTCGACGGATTTCCGCGCACCTTTAATCAGGCCGAATTCCTATTCGAGAATTTCAACATCAACGGCGTGATCCACATGGAGGCACCGGATACAATCGTGTTGGAACGCATGATGGCGCGTCGCGTCTGTTCGCGCTGTGGACTGGACTATAATCTGATTGGACATCGCCCCAAGAACGAAGGCGTCTGCGATGTATGCGGTGGTTCTTTGGTCACGCGCAGTGACGATCATGAGGAAGCCATTAACAAACGCATCGCGGACTATCACGCCAAAACCGAACCCATGCTGCAATTCTTCCGCCGCCTCGGAATCCTCGTGGACATCAACGCCTCGCAAACCATTCCCAAGGTGCATGACGACATTAAAGCGGCACTGGGACTTCCCGAACCACGCTTTCTCAACTCGCTGACGTTGCATTCAGAACGCGAACTCGCCAAAGGTCTGCCGTCGTGAAGGGCATCATACTGGCCGGTGGCGCGGGAACGCGCCTGTATCCCCTGTCGAAAGTGGCGAGCAAGCAGCTTCAGCCCGTTTACGACAAGCCGATGATCTATTACCCGCTATCCACACTCATGCTGGGCGGCATTCGCGATATCCTGTTGATCTCGACCCCCGAAGACGTACCCCGCTTTCAAGAATTGCTGGGCGATGGTTCGCAATGGGGATTGAAGCTGTCCTACAAGGTCCAGCCCAAGCCTGAAGGATTGGCCCAAGCCTTCATCCTCGGCGAGGAGTTTCTTGCGGGATCGCCTGCCACGCTGATTTTGGGCGACAACATTTTCTACGGCAAGATGAAGCTGGACGAGATCATCGCCTCCTTCCAAAGCGGGGCGGTGGTATTCGGCTATCCCGTGACTGATCCGGAGCGCTACGGTGTCGTCGAATTCGACGCCTCGGGCAACGTGGTCGGCATCGAGGAGAAGCCTGCCAAACCCAAATCAAATTATGCTGTGCCCGGCCTTTATATCTATGACGGCCATGTGGCGGAATACGCGAGGACACAAAAACCTTCGGCCCGCGGCGAATTGGAAATTACCGATCTCAACAACCGGTATTTGAAGCAAGGTGAACTCCGCGTCTCATTGCTGGGTCGTGGCATTGCCTGGCTGGACACCGGCACGCACGCTTCGTTGCTGGAGGCCAGCTCCTTCATTCACACCATCGAGGCGCGGCAGGGTCTGAAAATCGCCTGCCTCGAAGAAATCGCCTACACGCGCAAGTTCATCGACGCGGCAAGACTGAAGCAAACTTTGGCAGCGATGCCGAAGTCACCTTACCGGGAATATCTGCTGCAGCGGTTTCCTGAAGCAGGCTAAGTAATCCTCAAAACACAATCTTGAATCCTGCAGCAGCGAGTCCGTTCTCGTTGTCAATGTTGTTGTTGTCGAAGAGAACGTAATTGCAATAAAGAGCGGCAATATTGGCCCGCCCTCTCAGCAACAGATTGGTGTTAATGCTCCACTTCTGTTCAATGCTTCCGTTGGCACGGTACCACATGTTGTTGTTTAAATCCGCGTAACTGCCCCACCGTCCCCACCTGCCAATATAATACCGAAGCAGCGAGAATTCCTCGTAGCGGTAATCGTTGTTCTGTGCCAGCCAGATCGAACCGGGATCGTCCGCGGATTGTCCGAACTTGTGCAGAAAAACTCCCGCGTTGATTTGATAATCCCAGTGGCCCAGAAAACTTGAAAACGGTTTACGATAGCGCTCCACGAGGAATTGCTGGTACGCGGCCTTGCTTCCAAACCCAAACCGGAAGCTGTTCCACCAAATGGAACCGCCCGTAGGTCCGTGATCGATTTCATGGATACACTCGTGGAGCAGCAATCCGCTGATCAGCCACGTGTCGAACTCGTATCGATAACCCGGCGTGAGAGTGTACCGGATACGATGCAACTTGAAATTGCTGGAATCCGAACTTTCGATGATCGTACTGTTGGCGATCAGCCAATTCGAAACCAAACCCTTCCACTTGAAAAAATCCACATAGGCGTAGAAATCCGAACGGTAACCAGGCGCAAAATCATTGCGGGGCTGACGGCCGTTCAGGTACGGGGCAAAGGTGATTTGCCCGTTGGTGTTCATCAGGACTTCAAAGTCGTCGGAAAGCCAGTGCCAAGCGTCTGAAATGCCGGCCGAGACATGCATTTCCAATGCGAGCAGGAACAGAAAAAACCAACGGCCAGTGCGCATATCCTAAAACCTAGTCCCTGAAGAAGTAAAAATCCTCCTCACAACGCATGAAGCCTAGCGACCGCATCTTACTTCTCCACCACGTCTTCGATTCGAACGTCCGGACCCCGGTATGAGGGCCGCTGCGGTTCCCGTCGTAGTTCTTTGCGTCCACCAGCAAGCACACCACCCCGGAACAGACGCGGCGCACGTTCTTCAAATAGCGATCGCGTCGGCGGGGAGGCAGGTATTGCGCCACGCACTCCACCACCACATCGTACGAGCCCGCCTTGATATTCCGGATTTCCCGGGTTGCGTCTGCGTTCCTGATGCGGGCCCTTAACTTCGGATCCCGGATTCGGGCAAGGATGTAGGGCGAGTTCTCAACCCCGCACGCGTTGAGGCCGCGGCGCAACGCCTTTTGCAGCAAACGACCGTCGGCCGCGCCAAGGTCCAGAAAAGTTTCAGGGACTTTCCCGAAACGCTTCTGATAGATCCGGAAGATGTCGGGAAGTGAAAAGGTATGGTATTGCCAGGTCTTGGAATAATCCGTTTTCCGGTATCCCGGGGCATTAGCGCCGTAGCGGGCAAAGTACTCTTCGCCCAGTGGGCGGCTCATCAGCCCAACTTCTTCAACGCCTCGGTCACGGTCACGGGCGCTTTCGCCTTCACGTGCACGATGAAGCGCTGCTTGACATCCGGTTCACGGGTGAGCGTATAACCACCCGTGCCATAGACCTTGTTCAGCAGTGCTTCGAGTTCGGGCTTTAGCGCGGCCAGGGTCGCATCGTTATTCGGCGCGATGGCACGGTTGTTGACAATGAACTTGAGATCCCCTGCAACAAACTTCGGCTTGTTCTTGAATGTGGCATCGGATTCCAACATAGCCGCGTGCTTCAGCAGTGAAGACAGCGATTCGTTCAGTTTTTCCGGGTTCGAACCTTCCGCAGCGGGCTGACGTCGCTCGTAGAGCAAGCCCAGCCGCTTGCCCACGGCATCCAACGAATAGCACACCGCGTGGCCTGACAGGAAAATCACCGGGCCATCCTGCACGTGGCTGTAATCCGCCACGTCCACGAAGACCTCGGGGCTGTCCGGAATCCACGTTCCAAAAACCTTGAACCATTCATGTGCATCGGCTGAGTAGCCGTCCGCAAGATGAATTTTCCACTGAATGTTCTGCAAGTCCATCAGGCCACCGCTTCCTTGGTTTCAGTCAGGCTCATGCGGGCATAGCAACTGTGACAGGCCTCGACAAAAAGCTGCGCCTCGTGCAACAACAGCGAGGTCTTGTCCTTGTCCAATCCCTGCCCGCGATGTCCGTGAGCTTGGAAGTAATACTGCGCGAACTTCGGACCCGCATAAGGATCGTTGAACACGCCCGTGTCATGAAATTCCTTGGTAAAGCGTTCCATCACCACATCGGCATTCTCCGGTACGTCCGGATCCTTGCCTTTGAGCAGACCTTGCGCAGCCAGCACCATGGCGCGATACGCGCGGGATCCGGCGGAAGTCGCATCGCCACCTTCGAACCGCAATTGCGCATCGAAGAGTTCGCGATCCGCAGCCTTGAGGCCGAAATCCGTGAGGGTCACGATTTCGCCCGCGCACTCGCCAATGCCCTTGTCCTTCACGGAATACTCGCGCACGTCGCCCCAATCCACGTAAAAGGACTTGTCCTTCTCATAAGCCGGAACCTCGAGCAGGTCTTGCAGGCTTTGCATGATGGTGGCTTTGCCGGTGCGTTCCACCCATGTGCGGAAGTTCTCGTCCTTGTTGCGACTTTCGAGATACAGCCCGGTGAGACGCTCCACCACCGCAGGCACAGCCTTGGAAGCGATGCCGCCCACGCCGATGCCATACGCGCCGCCGTTGTTCTGGAACTGGCCGCCGAGCACCATCTGGAAATGAGGGACCACATAACCTCCCACGTTGCGGGAGATGCCGTAGAAACCAATGTCCGCGATATGGTGGTGCGAACAGGAATTGAAGCAGCCGGAGATCTTGATGCGCAGATCGCGAATCGCCGGATCGATGGCTGCTCCTTTGGCATACAGCCGACTGCGCATCTCGCCCGCCAACCCACGCGAGGAGGAAACCCCCAATTTGCAGGTATCGGTGCCAGGGCAGGCCGTGACGTCGAGGATGGATTCCGCTCCGGGCAGATGAAGACCGACCGCCTTGAGCTCGGCGTAAAGCGCCGCCACGTCGTTCTCGCTCACCCAGCGCAGCAACAGATTCTGCTCCGCGACGGTGCGCACCGTGTCGTTGATGTACTTGCGGCAGATGTCCGCGAGATTGCGCATCTGATTGGAAGTGATGTCGCCGAGCGGCAGGGTGACCAGCACCGCGACATAACCCTTTTGTTTCTGCGGCTTGACATTGGTCTTGACCCAGAAATCAAAAGCCGCGTCACCAGTGCATTTCAAGCCGGATCCGGCCGGGCGCGAAGGTTTCTCATCCAGTTTGTTCAGATCCTTCAGATACGCCGTCCAGCGAGGATCGTGTGGCAGCTTGGCGCGTTCCTCGATCACCATGTCTCGAAATTTCTCAAACCCGAGATCCGCAATCAGGAACTTGATGCGCGCACGATGCCGCTTCTTTTTCTCGCCGTGGCGCGCATAGATGCGGCACACCGCCTGCGACAACGGCAGGATTTCTTCCTCGGAAACAAAATCGCTGAACAGCTTGGCCGCGTACGGAACCGCACCAAGACCGCCGCCCACGTAGAATTCGAAACCGCGCTTGCCATCCTTGATGCGGGCGATGAGTCCCAGGTCGTGAATGTTGACGAGACCGGAGGAACCCTCCTTGTCGCCAGATAGTGCGATCTTGAACTTGCGGCCGAAATCCTGCGCGTCGGGATGACCCAGCAGGAATTCAAAGATGGCCTGCGCATAGGGAGTGACGTCGAAGGCTTCGGTCGGTGAAACGCCTGTCATCGGATCGGCGGACACATTGCGCACCGCGTTGCCACAGGCTTCACGCGTGGTGATACCCAGAGCGCCGAGGCGGCGATACATGGAAGGGCAATTCTCGATGTGGATGTAATGAAGTTGAATCGCCTGACGCGTGGTGATGTGACAAATGCCGTCGCTGTACTCTTCGGCGAGATCCGCGAACAAATCCATCTGGTCGGGAGTCAGACCGCCCCACGGCAGCTTGATGCGCTGCATGCCCGGAGCATCCCAGTAAGTTTCCGGTCCTTTGAACTCCTCCGGGAACGGAATGTCGCGGACGGTCTTGCCGTCGTAGCGATGGCCATTGTCGTAACGTTGCCCATAGGCGCCCATACGCAACCGCGTTTCGGCGAACAACTTGTGATCGACCTTGCCCATTTTTTTCAGCGTAATGTCAGCTTCGAATTCGTCGACGTTCTTGCGCCATTCGGAAGGAAGACGATCGCTGAGCGTGTCCCTCCAGTATTTGGCAGCGGCGCTGGTATAAAGTTCCTGTTTGCTCATGGTTCCCCCTGCGGGATTTCTTATTCCTAGTAGTTTATAAGGTTAATAGCTTGAAACCAATTCGACAACCCATTATTTGATAAAAATTAAAGGACTTTTCACAATAAAAAAATCATACTTAAAAAGTATGATTTAAGGGATTTAACAAAAAGCGAGCATTAAAGAGTTAGAGCTTTTTGTTTCAGATCCTGATAGTTGCGCGTATAAACCGAGCGCCCCAAAAATTCACGGTGGTCATAACCGAAGGCGCGGGAGCTCACCGCCAAAATGGGTGGCGCTTGCACCCTTTTGGCCACCGCAATGCCATTGTAGAGGCTCCACCATTTTTCCAGATCAGTAATAAAACTCTTAGCGTCCGGGAAATGCGTCTTGAGCTTAAAACCCTCCGGCAACCCCAAGTCCTTTTCCAAGGAACCATCAAGGTACGCTTCCAGAATCTCCTCCGGAGTGGCACGATTCCAGCGTTGCACCCAGGAGAAAAACAAGCGATCGTGGTAGGGATAGATCAATGGATCTCCTTTGCCTTCATCCACCGCCTGATGCTCGCTGAGTTCTGCAGAAGGCGTAACCGCAAAAATTCCTTCCGGAATCACCTCGCGACGATAAACTTCGCCGTTGAGGTGGCGGCCCAACGCATACACATCCTCTTTCCACAAATCGCCGAGTGGCGCGAGGAATCCTGCAATGTCGCCGTACAACGTGCCATAACCCACAGTCAGCTCAGCCTTGTTGGTATTGCATGAGAACACACCGCCGAACGATGCGGCCACCGCTGCCAGCAAGCGTGCCCCACGATCCCGGGCCTGCATATTCTCAAACACAAAATTTTCCACGGAAAGTCGGGTCTTGAATTTCCCATCCAACGAGACAGCTTCATAGGCATGCAACTGTTTCCGGCTGACACCCAAACTTTCTTCGATCGGAAGCTCTGCGTAGAGACAACCGAGATTTTGCGCCAGGGTTTTCGCCAGATTGCGTGTGGTGGAACTGTTGAAACGACTGGGCATATTGACCAGCAACAACTCGTCGGGTTTTAAAAACTCCGCAAACACCGCGGCAGATACTGCACTGTCAATGCCGCCTGAAACGCCGACGACCACCTTGCGGGTGCCGATCGATTCCAGAAATTTTTCAGCGCCATAGCGCACGGCATCATGAATTTCGTTGATGACCCGGTCCGTGGAAACTTCGTGCTTATCGTGACCAGACGTCCCTACGTCGACAATGGTTACACCTTCTTCGTACGCCGCCATCTCCTGCAACACCTTGCCATCGCGGCTATACACTGTGCTGCGACCATCGAAGGTGTACAGGGTCTTGCCGTTGTTCTGAATGCCGGCACAATTCACGTACACCAGGGGCGATCCGATCAAGTTGGCCTTGGCGCCGAAAACACGATGGCGTTTGCCGTTCTTTCCACGGGTAAACGGCGAAGAACTCAGATTGAGCGTGAGATCCGGCTTCTTCCTCGCAAGAACTTCCATCGGCTTTTGTGCGTAGTCATCCTCCCACGCGTCTTCGCACAACACAATCCCGAGACGTAAAGGTTTTCCACCGACATCCAGCGTCACCGGCTCGACAAAATTCTCCCAAGGCCGACCGATTTCCTGGGCCAATTTGCGTGTGTCGTAAAAATGCCGCGCATCCTCGAACTCGCGGTAATTCGGCAGCAAGGTTTTGACCCCGTAAGGACGATGTAATGTTGGGTGTTCGGAAACTTTGCCATTCCTCGCCAAAATCCATGCGTTGAACTTGCGAGGACGCCCGTCCTCGTTCTTCGCATTCCAATCCACGGCCACATTGCCGAACACAACTGCAGGCCCTCTTGCCGTGGCCTCCACGATCCGTTGGCTCCAAAATTCGCACTCGCGAAGAAACGCCGAACGCTCCCACGCGTCACCGAGAAAATATCCGGGAACACACATCTCTGGAAACACCAGTAAATCGCAACGGCCCCGATGCTCTGCAATCCACCGGAGCATGATTTCCGCATTGCGTGCGGGTTCACCGGGATGCACGCGCATCTGGCAGAGGCCTACCCTCAGCATCGATTAATGCTTTCCCAGTTGAGCCTGCAGAGCAAGGCGGTGGTCGCGCCGGATTCCCGCCTGTTCGAAGCGGCGTTTTTCATCCGCAGTCTCAGGCGCCACCGGAGCCACTTCCACTGTCTTCCCATTCATGTCCAGCGCGACAAAGGTGAGATACGCCGAACAAACGTGCTCCTCTTCTTTGTTTCCGTACGACAACGACGTCACAATCACGCCGACTTCCAGCGAATGCTTGAAGACGCGGTTCACCGAGGCCTTGATGGTCAGGATGGAGGAAATCCGCACCGGCTTGCGAAACACGAGGTTATCAATGGACAAGGTGACCACCGGCCCGCGCACATGTTTCATGGCGCTAATGGCGGCAATCTTATCAATGATGCTGACGAGCCGGCCTCCGAACAAATGCCCCATGGAATTGAGATCCGCCTGTTGGATAATCTCGGAGGATTCGACGCGGGATTGTGCGACCGTGGTCACAGAAGCTGTATTCATGCCTGAAAAGGTAGAACTGCGTGTTGTAGATTTCGCGCATGCGTTTTTCCCGCGTTGGGCTGGTAGTCATGGGTTTCTGCGCCGGAATTCAGGCCAAATCCGACTCGGCCTTGATGAGTCCGCCTCCACATTCCCAATGGGGATTTGCGGTAGCCGACGCACAGACCGGGACTGTGTTGGCGGAAGCGGGTGGCGACCGCTTTCTGACACCGGCTTCCACCGTCAAATTGCTCACCACAGCGTTCGCCATTGAGCAACTCGGTACGACCCATGTTTTCCCTACCGTACTGTATCGTACGGGTAGGATCAAGCGCGGAGTTCTGAACGGTGATCTCTGGATCAAGGGAAATGGAAATCCCGCACTAGGGAGTGATCTTGCGGACACTTCCCAAAGAATTGCGGCTGTATTCGGAATATTCCTGCATGCTTTGGAACAAAACGGCATCCGTCAGGTGAATGGAACCATTTACGGCGATGGAAGCCGGATCAAATCCCGTGGGCCTGCCATGGGCGCCCTGTGGGAAGATGTGGGCAACTACTACGGTGCCTGGCCGTCAGGTCTGTGCTTTCACGACAACGCCTACACGCTTTCACTAGGCCTGCGCGGAACCCGTCTTACTGCTTTGGAAACCAACCCCAGAAACACAGGAATCCCCCACTTTCAAATCGATGCGCACAATTCGGGACCTTGGAACGGCGACTCCTGCTACATCCTCGGGGCTTTCTGGAATTCTCCGCGCGTTGTCGCCGGGGGCTGCCCTATTTTGGGAAAACCTCTGAAAATCAGGGGCAGCCTCCCTGATCCCGCATGGACTTGCGCCAGGGAATTCGAGGATTACCTGCGTGACCATGGCACGCCGGTGAAAGGGTATGATTCGCGGCGTACAGAAGAGCCACTTCCCTACTCGCAAACTCTTCCAGCAGGTGCAGTGAAATTGGTGGAGCATCTTTCGCCGCAGGTGCTAGACTTGGTGGCCACTCTCCACAAAAAGAGCGACAATCTTTATGCGGCCCAACTATTGAATCTTTCCGGTGGTGCAGGGGCCTTGCAGAAATGGCTTCAGGCCCAACATCGGAAGGCCGGAGATGCTGTGGACCTCGAAGACGGTAACGGCTTGTCGCTACGCAATCGGATCACGCCCGTGGCCATGACGCAATTTCTTTCCAACTTCTCGCACAAAAGATGGTTTGCCGCCTGGCGCACCACCTTGCCCGACGGCGCGACGCAGTTGTCCAGGTCACGCGGCAATTCCCTGCCCAAGGGAAAATCCTGGATCAAAACCGGCAGCATGAGCGGCATCGCGGCCATGGCGGGATACGCACAGACTCAGTCCGGACGCCTCATCACTTTTTCTGTGATTGTGAACCACTTCGACGAAAGCCCCTCTGCCGTCCGCAGTCGGTGGGAATCCCTTCTACACTCGTGGCTGCAGAAGTACTGAAATTCATCAAGAATCCTTCTTGAGCGTCATTTCAATGACGAAGGTTGACAGTTCTCAGATTGAGACTTAATCTTAATCTTGAATCAACGAAGGAATCCCTCCATGTCAAGATCTTTCACCAGGCTAAAACTGACCGTGATCGGAACGCTACTGACTTCACTCGCGTGGTCCGATGTGCATCACTTCGGATACATCACAGAAACCGGAACTTTGCCCGCCGGAGCCACGGAAGTGGAAATTTGGAACACGGCGCGCATCGGAAAGGATGCGTACTACTACGGTTTGGATCAGCGGCTGGAATTCGAAACCGGCCTCACGGATCACCTGCAAGCTTCGCTCTATCTCAACTGGATGCGGACCACGGAAGCAGCGGGCACCTCAGATACGCTGCGAAGTACCTCCGCGTTCAAAGGGCTGTCCGCAGAGTTGAAGTACAAGATTTCCGATCCCTCGGCGGACGCCTTGGGTTTCGGTTTGTATGGCGAGCTGGGCTTCAACACGGACGCGACAGAACTCGAAGGCAAGGCGCTGCTTGACAAAAATGTCGGCTCGTGGATCCTCGCGGCCAACCTGATCGTCGAAGCGGAGATCGAAAATCGTTCCCTGGAAACCGAAGAAATCGAAATCTCCCCGGTTATCGGAGCGGCCTATGAAATCAGCCCGCGCATCTCTGCGGGACTTGAACTCCGCAACCACAATGAATTCGAAAAAGAAGGCGGCGAAAGTTTTGAATGGATGAACTCGGCGGTGTATCTCGGCCCTTCGCTGGCCTACACGACCAAGGCCATGACCGTTACCTTTACCCTGTTGCCGCAACTCCCGGCGCTGAAAACAGAAGACGGTACAACGTTCGAATTGCATGATCATGAAAAAGTGGAAGCCCGCCTTCATCTCTCGCTTCATTTCTAACCTGCGGCGCGGCGCGGCCGGATTCGGCTTCGCCGCCATTCTGTTCGCCTGCGCGGGAACCATTCCTGAACCCGGCGACAATCACCTCCATTACGCCGCAGCGCATGGCTATTCCACGTCTTTGGAAAACCTGCGCGAAGGGCGCGCCTTGATGTTGCGCAAGTGCGACGGCTGCCATTCCTTTCCCCGCATCAAACGGTATGCCCCGGAAAAATGGCCCGCAATCATGGATTCCATGCGCATCGAAGCCAAGCTTTCTTCCCATCAGGACACCCTGATTCGAAATTATCTGATGATCGCCTCGGGAAATTTGAGGGACTCGCTGGCGGCGGTTACAGCGGCTAAGCACAGCACACCTCAATAGCTTTTCCCCTCCCCCCTTTTTCTAAACTATTCTCCGCCCCATCCCGGGGCGCAAGACTCGGTCTGACACCTACTACCCCGTTCTCAGGAGCCCCGCATGGCCATCATGGATTTTCTCCGCCCCCAATGGAAACACAGCAACCCGGAACTCCGCGCCGCAGCCTTGCGCGCGCTGCAGGACGACCGGCAGGAAGTGTTTCTCTCGGTGACCCTGGAGGATCCGGATCCGGCTCTGCGATTGGCCGCTTCCAAGCGGTTGAATCAGGAGACCGCCTTGCGTCAGGCTTTGGACAAAAGTTCTGACAAAAGCGTCCAGGATATTTCCCGCAAAACCCTGAATCAAATCCTTACGGAACAGGTCAAGGCTGCGAGCTCTCAAGAACTCGATGCCGCGCGCGGATGGATGAAGGAATTGCAATCCATCGACAAGGCCGTGGAAGACATCGCCCGCAATGCCCGATCTCCAGAAATCCGTCGCGAAGCCTCCGCGGCATTAACCCATGCCAGCGCCATTCTCAACGTCACACTGGAAGAGGACGTCACAGACATCGCGCTCTCCGCACTGGCCCGACTCTCCCGCGAACCGCATCTGCAATCCGTGGCCAAGAGTGCGAAAGCTAGGGAGGCGCGCGCAAAAGCTAAGGAACGCCTCAAGGTCATTGAGGACAGCAAGAAACCCGACGCCTTGGCTGTTTACCGCGCCAAACTGCAACTCATTCTCGCCGTGGCGGAAAAGGCCGAAGCAGGCACCGCCGAATTGAATCCCAATTTCCCATGGGAAGCCACACTCGAACAGGTGGATGAAGCCGAACGCGCATTGCGCGAACTCATGGAATCCGGCGCGACGCTGGACAACGGACAGGTGGTGTTGTTCCGCAATCGAGTGACCGCGTTCCGAAACCGCCTCACGCGCCACCGCGCTTCGGAAGTTTCACGCGCTGAACGCGAACGCGATGAAAAGCACAACCGCGAGATCAAGGAAAGCCTCTGCGCCCGCATGGAGGAAATCTTCGCCAGCTCGCAGGCCGTGGACTCCGCGGAAATCGACACGTTGACGCGGCGTTTCGAATCGACCGGCCCCTGTCCGGAAGATGATGCCCTGCGTGACAAATTCCGTCTGGCCAAAAGCCGCGTGGTGCGCGAACGCCTCCAGAAGCAACGCGAGATCGAAGAAACTGCGCGGCGCAAGAATGAAGCCGAGAACGAGGAAGCGCGCAAGGAAGACGCGCGGCGCAGGGCCGAGGCGTGGGCCAAGCATGGACCCAAGCTTGTGGAATGGATCGTCGAACTCGAAGAATTGTCCGGTTCCTCTGATGTGAAGCATTCGGAAAAGCGGCTCCGGGATATTCAGAGCCAATGGAAAAATCTGATCGTCAACGCTCCGGAGGATGAAGCCGCCAGACTGAACTCGCGCTACCATGCCGTTGCGGATCGCCTGCGCGAGGCCATGGACTGGCTGCGCTGGTCCAACCTGCAGCGCAAGCAGGATATTTGCGCGCAGCTCGAAGCCTTGATCCCGCAGGAGGATCTCAAATCGCTGGTGACCCGCTTCAAGGGCTTGCTCTCGGAGTGGAAAACCGTCGGGCCGGTTCCGTGGGAAAACACCGAGGCGACATGGGACCGTTACCATCAAGCCTGCGACGCGTTATACGAGAAATGCCGCGAGTATTTCGCCGAGATCGAGGAAGAGCTCGAAAGCAACGCGCGCGCGAAAGAGGAAATCTGCGTCAAGCTTGAGGCTTTGTTGGCGCAAGAAGGCGGCGACTGGCGCGAATCCAATGAAACATTCCGGGAAGCGCAGTCCGCATGGAAGGCCATCGGTTCCGCACCCCGCGACAAAAACGACGCCTTGTGGGCGCGTTACCGCAACATCTGCCAGTCGTTCTACGGACGCAAGGATCAGCAGCAGCAGGACAATCTGAAGCAGAAGCTGGAACTCGTCGCGCTGGCCGAAGGCCTGAAGGATTCGACGGACTGGAAAAACACGGCCGCACAAATCAAGGAAGCGCAGGAAAAATGGAAGTCCATTGGACCCGTGCCCAAGGATGAGGCGGAAGGATTATGGCAGCGTTTCCACGCCGCCTGCGAAACCTTCTTCCAGGCGCGCAAGGCGCACTTCGAGAAGATGGAGCAGGATCGTCCTGCAAATCTCGAGAAGAAGCTCGCGCTTTGTGAACTCGTGGAAAAGCTGAACGAACTCCCCAGCGACAAGGAGCGATACGAACGCATCCTCGATGCGCAGGCGCAGTGGAAGGAAATCGGACCTGTGCCGCGCGAACAGGAGGATGCCGTCTGGGAACGCTTCCGCAAGCCCATGGACGATTATTTCCAGGAACGCCGCGAACGGATGAAAAACGAACGGGCCCAGCGCGAGGAGAACGCCAAAATCAAGGAAGATCTGTGCATCGAGGCTGAAGCCTTGCGCGATTCCACGGACTGGAAAGCCACGATCGAGAAGATCAAGGCGTTGCAAGCCCGCTGGAAAACATCGGGTCCAACCTTCCGCGACCTCGACCAGGAGTTGTGGAAACGCTTCCGTGGCGCGTGCGACGCCTTCTTCGATCGCCTCAAGGAGAATTCCGCAAAGCGTGACCAGGAGCGCGAAGGCAACCTTCTCAAAAAGATCGACATCTGCTTCACCATCGAAATCCTCAGCGGCACACCGCCGGCAGACGATGAATCGAAACACGCGCGAGAAGCGTGGATCGAAACACAACGCGCCAAAGGGGCTTCCGTACCGCAACCGATGGACGACTGGAAAAAGGCCACGGATCGTGTGAAATACTTTCAGGGCGAATGGAAGAAAGTCGGCCCCGCGCCGCGCGAACAAAACGAACTCATCTGGGATCGCTTCCAGCGCGCCAACGATCTGTTCTTCGAGGAGCGCCGCCGCGCCATGGGACTGCCCGCCGACGATCCACAGGCCAATCTCGAAGGCAAGCTGGCGTTGATTGCGGACGCCGAGGAACTCGCGCATGATCCGGGTTCGCACAATACGGACACCGTCCGCAAGCTGTTCCAGCAATGGAAGCGCATCGGACCCGTACCGCGCGCCCAGTCGGATTACGTGTGGGAGCGTTTCAGCACGGCCTGCGACACGGCCGTCGGCAAGACGACCGAACCCGCCGGAGCCTGACGTGACCCCGTCGCTGTATCTCATCGACGTGTCGGCACTGGCGTACCGATCGTTCTTCGCCTTCATCAAGGCGCCGCTGAGAAATTCGAAGGGCGAGGAAACCTCCGCCATCTTCGGATTTTCGAATCACATCCTGCGCCTCATCGCGGAACGTAAACCCACGCATATCGCCTTTGTCAAGGATTTGAAGGGGCCGACCAAGCGCCACGAGAAATACGAGGAGTACAAAGCGCACCGCAAACCCATGCCCGACGGATTGGTGTCGCAGCTTCCCATGATCGACGAGTTCGTCGAAAAGTCCGGACTGCGCACTGTGTCGCTCAAGGGTTACGAGGCCGATGATGTCATGGCCACGCTGGCGTTGCAGGCGCGCGCAAAGGGATTCAAGACCTACATCGTAACCCGCGACAAGGACATGATGCAACTGGTCGATGACTCCATTTTTCTGTTCGATCTCGGCAAGCAGAACGAAGATTCACTCGTGGTCGGCGCTGCCGAAGTCAAGGAGAAAATGGGTGTGGGGCCTGAGCATATCGTGGATCTGCTCTCGCTGATGGGAGACAGCTCAGATAATGTGCCGGGCGTTTCGTCCGTGGGCCCCAAGAGCGCGGTTGATCTGTTGCAAACCTACGGCTCGCTGGAAAACATTTACAAGAACGTTGGAAGCATTTCGAAAAAAGGGTTGCGCGAAAATCTGATCAAGGACAGGGACAACGCCTTCCTGTCCAAGGAACTGGTCACGCTGCATACTGATCTCGAATTGCCGGTGACACTGGAAGATTTGAAATACACCGGTGTCAATGTGGAGGGTGTCCGCACTTTTCTGGAACGGTACGAGCTGAAGAGCGTGATCAAGTTGATTCCAGGTGCCTCAATGGATTCGATGCATTCGACAAGCACAGCAACCAAGGCTGTTGAACCGAAAGCTCTTTTACAGCAAGTGCCCGTCACAGATGAAGCTGCAAAACCAAAATCCGCAGGCACCTACACGCTCGTCAATGATGTCCATGGCTTGCGCATCCTGATCGACAAGCTGAAACATGCCAAGGTGTTGGCTGTGGACACCGAAACCACCGGACTGGATACCCGAACGGCCAGCTTGGTCGGCATCTGTCTTTCTTTCGAACCCGAGACAGGCTACTACCTCGCCCTCGGTCATACCGAAGGGCCCAATCTTGATCTGAACGATGTCGTCAAGGCGTTAAAGCCGATCTTCGACGATGCACATCGCACCATGGTATTTCACAATGCCAAGTACGATCTGCCAATATTGGAAAGGCACGGATTCGAGTTGTTGCCCAGCCCTGACCGAAGTCGAACGGCGATGATTATTGACACCATGATCGCGGCCCATCTCTGCAGCGCTGGAGACCGCGCCGTATCACTTGATGATCTGGCCCTCAAGCATTTCCAGCACACCATGATTCCCATCGAAGCGCTGATCGGCAAGGGAAAGAACCAGAAGAGTTTCGCCGACACCCCGCAAGCCGAGGCCGCTGAGTACGGTGCCGAGGATGCCGATTTCACCTTGCGATTGTGGAACCTCTACGAAAAGGAACTGCGCGAAAAGGAACTCGAAAACCTGTTCCTTGAGATCGAAATGGCATTGCTGCCAGTCTTGATCGAAATGGAAACCTTGGGCGTGGCCGTGGACATCAAAGCCTTGCGCGGCCTGTCACGGGATTTGACCCAGGAATCTTTCCGGTTGGAACGAGAGATCCACGAGATCGCCGGGCATCCGTTCAATGTCAGCTCCCCGACGCAGTTGCAGCAGGTCCTGTTTGAAGAGATGGGTCTCAAGACCGGGAAGAAAACCAAATCGGGTTATTCCACGGATGTCAGCGTGCTACAGAAGCTGGAAGATGAGCATCCCATCATCGGAAAGATCCTCGACTACCGTGAAATGAGCAAGCTGCGCGGGACCTATGCGGAAACGCTCCCGGAACAGGCGGATGAGCATCACCGCATCCACACCAGCTATTCACAAGTGATCGCGGCCACGGGCCGGCTTTCCAGCATCAACCCCAACCTGCAGAATATCCCCATCCGCACCGAACTGGGCCGCAAGATTCGAGGCTGCTTCGTCGCTCCACAGGGACGCGTCCTGCTCTGCGCCGATTACTCGCAGATAGAATTGCGTCTTCTGGCCCACCTCAGCGGCGATCCTGCGTTAAAGGAAGCCTATCAGAAAGGCCTCGACATTCACGCACGTACGGCCGCCGCTTTGTATGGCGTGGCGGAGGATGACGTCACCTCGGACATGCGGCGTTCGGCGAAGGTGGTTAATTTCGGTGTGCTATATGGCATGGGCGCGCATCGCTTGGCGGGCCAGCTCAAGATTCCTTATGCAGAAGCCAAACGGTTCATCGAGAATTACTTCGCCAGCTATGCCCGTGTGGATTTGTTCATCAAGGAGACCGTGGAAAAAGCACAGCGCTCCGGCTACGTGGAAACACTCGCCGGTCGCAAACGTTATCTGCCGGATCTCCATTCCGACAATCGCATGATGCGGGAGAACGCCGAGCGCATCGCCGTGAACACACCCATCCAGGGCAGCGCGGCGGATCTCATCAAAATTGCCATGATCCAGATTCACCATCGCTTGCAACGTGAAAAACTTTCGTGTGACATGCTCCTGCAAGTGCACGATGAATTGGTCTTTGAGATCGAACCCGATTGCCTGAAAGAAGCCTCCGAAATCATCCGGCACGAAATGGAGCATGCCATGCAACTTTCCGTTCCGTTGATCGTGGACATGGGACATGGAAAAAACTGGTTGGAAGCGAAAGGTGGCGACTGATGTCGCGCATCCTGATCGGAGTCACGGGCAATGTTGCCTCCGGCAAGAGCGTGGTGGCCCGCCATTTTCAGGAAAAGGGCTGTGCCCTCGTGGATGCGGACAAGGTCGCCCACGAGCTGTATGCAACGAACACCGGGCTGCTGCGTCAGCTCGCGTCCGAATTCGGCTCGGAGATCATGAACCCCGACGGGACCTTGAATCGCAAGCGTCTTGGCCATGAAGTCTTCGGAGACGCCGAGGCGCTGATGGCGCTGGATCGCATCGTGCACCCGCATCTGCTGGTGGCCTTGCGCGAACGCATTTTCACGGCACGACGGGTAATGAACCGGGCCGTGCTCGACGCCGCACTGATCGTGGAATGGGGCGCGCGCCGGGAAATGGACTGCCTGGTATTGGTGACGGCGCCGGAAGAAGTACGGTTGCGGCGGTTGATGGAACGCGACGGGTTGAGCATGGACGAGGCGTCGCGACGGATTCGCAGCCAGATCCCCGAGGACGACAAGCGACCCTTCGCGGATTTCGAGATCACGAACACGGGAACACCGGAACAATTGCTGGAAAAGGCGGACGCGGTGTGGCAGGCCATCGAGGCGAAGTTCGCGGAATGAACCGGAGGCTCTTGTGGATGGGTTTGGCGGGAATTCTCCTCGGCATCTCCATCGGCTTCTGGCAAAAACACTCACCGCGAGATCCGCTGGCAAAGCTTTTTCCCGAAGAGAAACTTCGCGGCCGGGTGGAAGGCGCTCGGGTTTCCATCGTCTCCGATCTTTCCTCGAAATCCATCGGTGGCGGAGACGTGTTGTTGGCGCGCGTGATTCTTCCTTTTCACGTGGATGCAAACCGACTCGACCCCACCAGTCTCGGCATCCTGCAGGGTGTTTTACGTCAACAACCGAATACAGACTGGATCTGCATCTTCATCGCCGAAGATAGCGCCCTGGCCGCCACGTCGAATTGGGTTTCAATTGCGGAATATCATCGCGGAGAAATCACCTTGCGCGGCGGTCATCCCTCCCCTGTTCAGATCGATTCTTTGCAATCGCTCGGCATTCCGGCACATCGCCCCGACTCCGCGGAAGCCGCGTTGGTGAACGAAACCTTCGTCGCGCATCCAGGCCTGCGGGCCGCGCGCTGGAAACTTTCACAAACTTTGCGCGGCGCCACTTCCGCAAGTTTGAATCAGGAAGAATTCTTCAAGTTGGAACTCGACACCCGTACACTCTTCGACGTCGAAAAAAAACATGGGATGACGGGAGAACAACTCCGCCAGAAAATTTTGGGCGTTGTTCGGTATTATTGGTTGAGGATGGGCGAAGCGCGGGAACCGTGACTAAAACTTCGCCTTGACCGAGTCGAAGTAAGCCTGATCCTCAGGCTCCAGCAAACCGTGGAGCGTCGCCGAGGAAATTTCGACACGAACTCCGGCCGTGTCCCCTGTCGCCATCTTGGAACGAAGCCGATTGACGATCTCCTTTTCCCGCTCTCCCATGGATTCCATCGAATCAAGACGGGCATAAATGAGACTGTCATGCGCCGTGGTCAGGTACTGCGCGTTCTTCAGTTCCTCATACACCTTGGACGCCTCGCGGAAGTCACCCTTTTGAAACAGGGAATCAGCCTCATTGAACCGTTTCATGGAAGAACTTTTCTGATACTGGTAATAGAAGGTGAACCCGCCGACCAGCAGCAGCACACAGATGCCGACGACCCAATCCCAGAACGTCGAGGGCTTCTTCTCTTCTTTTTCCAGAAAACTCATGCCATGCCTTCCATACGCACGCGGCGAACGGGGAAAAGTTTAGCTATTGCGCGCCGGGCCAGCAGCGACCATGGAAGCGCGGCCACACCCATGCAACCATAGGCCAAAACCCGGGCCGCAGAAAACCCGCCTGCGAGCCGCACATGCAAGGAGGGTGTCTGATCCTGAAAGCGGAAATGAACTTGCATTCGTCGCGTCAGAAAAGGCTGAGCGGCATACCAGTAACCGGCAGCACGGCCCAGCCGCGCCGGGTCCGGATATCCCACGGAACAATCGATCCGCATGTTGAGCATTCCAATCGCCAGGCGGAGAAGGCGGAAACCGGAAGCCAGTAAAGATTTCATTAGTTGCCGATCCGAAAGCATTCGAATCATACCGCGCAACTTCTTGGGACTTAAACGACGCTTCTCGGTGGTTTTATGTGATTCAGCGGAAATGGATTCTTCCCGCTCTTTCCCCGAAAAATCCCACGGGCGCATGAATCCCGGAAGCCCATATTCCAGCGAGGCCGAAAAATCGGAACCCGCCTGCCAGTTCAGCTCATAACGGACACGAAACAGGAAAAGAAGGAGGATCGAACATCCGGCGATGGAAAGGAGAATCCAAGCCCATAGAGGCATGAGACAACCTACGCGCCAGAAGAGCTTTTTTTTGCCGCCGTCTGACCGCCGGACCTGGATTTCACATTGTCAGCCGTTTTGGAGGACGCATCGCCTTTGGCTTTTTGTTCCACCTTGGTGATTAGAGCGTCCACAGTATTCTTCGCCAGAATTTTCTTGAACTGATCCCCGTAATTGCCAGCTGTGCTGAGATCATCGATTACCAAATCCCAAGCTTTCCAGGCGCCCTGCTTCATCAGCAGCTTGTATACCACCACCGACTGGCTGCCCTTGGAAAACACATGCGCGGTGACGGAGGATTTTTCACCTTCTGTTTCAGGAGCTTCGTAACGCGTCGAGTCGTTCAGATAGGCGTCAAGCCGCTTGACGGAGGAATTCTCTATCATGGAACGGAAAGCCTGTACGAAACGGGTCTGCTGCTTCGGGGTCATCTTGCCCCATGTCGCTGGACCCAGAGCGCGCTTACCCAGTTCCTCGAAGTCGAAGATACCGTTGATGAGGATCTTCAGCCGGTCGATTTTTCCGGGGGCATCCTTGGTTCGCAACAGCTTTTGCAGTTCCACGTCCTTGGTCCGGATGGCTTCCACCGGGTCCGTAGCTGCTGCGGTCATCGATACGGTCGCCGCCAGTAATCCCGTGATCCAGAACATTCCCTTGCGCATCGAACTATCCCCCATTTTTGCCGTTCAAGCTATGAAAATAGTCCGGCAGGGTCCATCCCACCGCCTTGAAAAGCTGAGCCACGGTAATGTTGTATTCCAGCACGGACTTGTAGTAATCGCGTTGCGCGGTGAGGGATTGTTTGAAGGGTGAAATCAACTCCCTGCTGCCGCCTGAGGCATCCAGATCGTACTTCATGGCCTCGCCCTTGAGCCACGCCTTGGCGGCCCGCATGGATTTCTCCGCTGCCTCCACGTCTGCACGCGATTTGAGCAACCGGACATAGGCGTCTTCCACCTTGAGTAACAACCCGCGCGCCGCATACACTTCGGTCCGTTCCAGTTGACGAAGCTCCAGTCGTTCCTTGCGGTATTTCTGATATCGCGACCAAAAATTGAGTTGAAGTTTGACACCGAGTCCGCCCACGGCGGTGATCTCATTCAAGGGATCGCGTGCAAAAGGATTGCTTCCGCCGGACAGACGATCCGAGGACCACGCCTTGGTGTACTTGAAGCTGCCGAAGAGAAAAATGTCCGGACCGATTTCACCCTGCGCCACCTTGAGCAATTCCTGCCGCGCGGCGAGACCATTCTTCAAACGCTTGAGATCGGGATGATCGCGCAGCAGCGACAGCTTGAGCGAATCAAGCGAAGGAATCACCTCGGGCCGCACGGAAAGCACCGAATCCGACAGCGGCATCTCCAAGCTGTCCGGCCAGGCCAGCACAAAACGCATTCCCAACGCGGTGCGCGACACCCCCAATTGGGCCTCGTTCACGCTTTGATCCAAGCTGAAGCGGCCCGCCTTGAGTTGGAGCAGATCCGTCTGCGAAACGCCGTCCTCCCCCCTGTCCAGTTGTTCAGTCATTTTTTTCTGTGCCCTGTCGAGATCATGTCGGGCCGAATCCAGAATATCATGCATCGTCAATGCCAGTAGGCGCTGATAATAAAGCGTCTGCGCTTCTTCTGAGACGTCCAATTGCTCCTTCTTGAATTCCGCCGAGGTGACATCGATTTGCCGTTCCGAAGCCCGACGCCCGGCGCGGTAGCGAGCCACGTTCAACGGCTGTGCAATGTCTGCTTCGAAACCGAAGAACGGCCCCCACTCTCCAAAGTTGAATTCTTTCTGGGTCTGCTTGACCGTATCTCCACCCGTTGTAACCAACGAGTAATCCGGGACTAGATGAAGACCTGGAGCCGGGCCCATGCCCATGGAGACTTCGAACTTGGGAAGAATCGCACCGAGGTTTACGTCTCTGAGTTTTTCTTTGGCTTTATCGACTTCCAGTTCTTTTTCGAACAAAATCGGGTCGCGGGCTAGGGCCAAGCTCTCGGCGATGGCGCAGGTCAAGGGAGCCGTGACGGGTGGAACAGGGGTTTCAGCGGTTGCAAGGGAAAACGGCAGGGCGACACCCAGACCCAAGACCCCCGCCCGAAAGCCGGTGAACAAAGCGCGGAATTGCATGCGAACAGCAAGAATTTAGTTATCCCGTCACGCCGGGTTTTAAGCATTTTATCCCACAATGCAGTCTGCTCCGAAACGGGAACCCTCTTTCGCGGAACAGGTGGGTGGCTGGACCCAGGACGGGCTGCGCGAAATCCGCACCCTTGCTTTGCTGCTCTCGGAGTCCCTGTACCACTCTACCCTCGGGCTGCGAAAACCCAAGACCTTGCTTCCCGGCGCCACCGCACTGCAAATGATGCGCCTCGGGAGCGGCGCGCTTCCCATCGTCCTGATGCTCTCGGCCTTGATCGGATTCACTTTGGCCATGCAATCCGGATTTCAACTGCAGAAATACGGGGCCTTGATCTTTCTCGCCGACGGCGTGGGCATGAGCATGGTGATGGAAATCGGCCCGGTGATGACGGCGGTGATCCTCGCCGGACGATCCGGAAGCGCCATCACCGCGGAAATTGCCACGATGGTGGTGCAGGAAGAAGTGGCAGCTTTACGCTCCATGGCAATCAATCCTGTTCACTATCTGGTGCTGCCCCGTTTCTGGGCGTTGAGCGTCACCCAACCTTTGCTCACAGTGGCCTCCTGTCTGGCCGGAATCCTGAGCGGGTTGGCCGTGGGCGTTCTGTTTTTCCAACTGTCCCCGAGCAATTTCATGGACGAGCTCCAGCAGGCCATACCCATGCGCTACGTGTGGCAGGGAGTGATCAAGTCGGTCACCTTCGCTTGGCTGATCGTATTCATCTCCGTATCGAAGGGGCTGAACGTACGTGGCGGAGCGGATGCTGTGGGTCGCGCGACGACGGCCTGTGTGGTGAACTGCATCTTCGCCATCATCCTTGCGGACGCAGTGTATTCCTTCATCTTCTACATGTAAACACATGACTTCCTCCACACCCCTTCGCGTCCAAGGCCTGCGCGCCGGATATGGCGAGCAGCAAGTCTTGAACGGCGTGGATCTTGAAGTTGCCAAAGGCGAGATCCGCATTGTGCTGGGATCTTCGGGTTGCGGCAAATCCACCTTATTGAAAAACGTTGCGGGACTGGAACAGCCTTGGGCCGGCGACGTGGTACTGTTGGAAAAAAAACTGGATTGGTCGGAAGGCGTTCCACCCGGTGAGTTCTTCGAGAATATTGGCATACTGTTTCAAGGAGGCGCCTTGATCTCCTCACTCACGGTGGGTGAAAACGTGGGTTTGCCGTTGCGCATCCGACAGCGAAACATGCCGTCTGCGGCCTTACGCGAAAAAGTGCGTTTCAAGCTGCGCCAAGTCGGCCTCGAAGGCGCGGAGGACAAACTTCCGGGAGAACTGTCCGGTGGTATGCGCAAACGCGCCGGATTGGCTCGCGCACTGGCAGCGGATCCTGAACTGCTTTTCTGCGATGAACCCTCGGCGGGATTGGACCCCGTCACCTCGCGGGAACTCGACGATCTGCTGCTGGAATTGCGGGATTCACTCCGAATCACCATGGTCGTAGTCACCCACGAGCTTGAATCCATCCGCGCCATCGCGGATCGCATTACCTTTCTCTCCAAGGGACACGTAATCTTCGACGGTATTCTGAACGACGCCGCAAGAAACAGCCCGCAGGAAGTTCAGGACTTTCTGGCCCGACGAGCCACTTTCCACAAGGAAAGCTGATGGAAGCCACACGCGCGGAAAAAGCCAGGTTGGGGATTTTCATCATCGCCCTGTGTGCTGCCTTTTTTGTGTCCATCGCGTTTCTCGTCGGCATGCGACTGGCTGTAAAAACAGATCTCTACTTCACGCGACTGGAAGAATCCGTCACAGGCCTGGAATCCGGCTCGACGGTGAAGCAGAACGGCGTGGACATCGGCAAGGTCGTATCGATCACCACCGACAGCGGCGACGTTCAGAAGTCCATCGTGAAATTCCGGGTCACGCATGGAACACCCATGAAAAGCGACATGACGGCTTCGCTCGGCAGTTACGGCATCACCGGACTCAAGTATCTGGAAATCACGGGCGGATCCTATGGTGCTTCCAATGTTGCACCCGGGGGCGAAGTGCGATCCAGCCTTTCCATGATCGGACGCTTCACCTTGCGCGCTGATTCCATCGCCATCAAGGTGGATCGACTTCTGGGCAATGCCATTGCCATCACGGAGACACAAAACCGCGAACATCTCAACCATCTCATGGAATCTTCCGCCTCGCTCGCGGCCTCGCTCGACTCGCTGACCCGCGACATTCAGGGCGTGCGGCCCGGGCGCCACGTGGCAAAAATCCTCGACGCGACGGAAAGCGCCGTGGAAGAATTGCGCGGCAAAATTCACCGTGCCGACATCGACGGAACACTCAAGGAATACCGCCAGACCGCGCAGGCCGCGCAGAAGGCGGTGCAAACTTTGGACGCCACGGCGCGACGTACGCAGGAGGATTTGGGAACTGCGCTCATCAGCCTCAAGGAAGCCTTAAAAAACATGGAAGTATTCACTCGCCAGATTCGCGACAACCCCTCATTGTTACTGCGCGGCGAGGATAAGCAGGAGCGCAGACGGTGAAATTTTTTACCCCTCCTTTCGCCATTGTGATCGGAGCCCTGTTGCTTTCAGGCTGTTTCTTCGGCCGTGTTCCCGACAGCAAGTATTACATGCTGGATTACGTCCCCGCCCCTCCGACGGAACGGCTCAAGCAGGGACCCTACCATTTGGTGTTGAAAGTACGCGACCCGACCATCGCGGAGGCCTACCGGCGGACTCAAATCGTCTACCGCCAGAGTGCCTACCAGATGCAGTTCTATTCCTTCCACCTCTGGGCCGTGGACCCGGACCGTATGATCGGCGATTTGCTGATCAAACATTTGCGCGCGGCCCGGTTGTTCGACAATGTGACTCGTTCAGTGGAATCCTATTCACCGGATTACCAGCTCACCTGCGACGTGCAGGCCATCGAGGAATACGACGGTCAGGACGCATGGTATGCGCACCTCGCCATCGAATACCAGTTGATCGAAGAGGAAAGCGGGAAGGTGGTCTGGAAAAAGCTTTTCGATCTGCGCAAAGCCGTGGGGCAACAGCAGCCGGTTTATGTGGTACGCGAATTGTCCGCGTTGCTGGAAACCATGCACGATCGCCTGACACAGGAACTCGAAGTCGCCATCGAGGAATCGGAAGAAGACACGACGGATACCGGGAGTTCCCCGGCCGCGCATTAACCCATGCGTCTTCCCCTTCTTCTCTTTCTCTGCGCCGCCGCGCCGGTTCCCGCCATTCTGCTGGAGGGATTGCCCGGGGAGGAGATCACCACTTCGCCTCAAGTCCTGCACACAGCCGCACGTGCAGCACCGGATTCCGGACACGGAGCCAACTGGCTTGCACCCGGCGTTGAAGATCAACTTTCCCGCGACCGCACCTTGATCACCTTGGGCAAAGGCGCGCTATTCGTACCAGCCTTCAGCGAACCGCGTCGCGAACCGGAGATCGCGGTGTATCACAAGGATTCTCTCGTGACCACAGGGCAGACCGGGCAACGCATCCTGCTGGACTCCGGGTTATACGAAGTGCGGTTGGGTTCGGGAATTTCGGGGCGCCGCATCCGGATTCCAGCGCACATCGAAGAGGGGCACACATTCGTGCTGCCACCTTCATGGGGTGGATTGCTAGTGGAGACATTGACGGATTCCGGCGAATACTTCGATGGGCAATACGATTTGATCCGCATGGAGAATTGGACCAGCTATGGCCGCGGGAACGGGTTCAAGGAAGAACGATTGCAGGATATCAAGACGTGGATTCTGCCTCCGGGTCTTTATCGAATTTCCAAAACCGGCGAAGGGTACAACTCGCTGAGGAACTACATCACGCTACAGATCAATCCCGGTGAATTGCATTCTGTAGAGCTGATCTTCGACAAAACCTCGGGAGGGAACCTCATCGCAGGCGGCATCAAGTCACTGACCACCCACACACGCGCAGGCCGTCACTGGACCTACGGGTTGCGGGCCGGCGGCAACGTGGATCTCACGCGTAACGTGGATGAGACCGACGTGCGCAAGCAAAGCGCCTTGTTTTCAACGGACCTGCGGACACGGTTGCGCTACGATCATCCGCTCTATTTCGGAGTCAACGAGTTGTTCCTGCAGAACAGTTTTCTCAAAGAGGAGAGCAAACCGCTCAGCATTTCCTCCGATTATCTCCAGCTGCGCTCCACTTGGGTGCGCAGACTCAACGCGTGGCTGGGGCCTTATGTACGGGGACAGGTTTCAACACACGTGTTTCCCAGTGAAGTGAACGTTGACACTGCCTTTCGCATCCGTTCCTACGATTCTTCCGGCATTGCGAAACGGGACACTTTGGATACCTTGCTGGGTTCCTTCCGTACCCAGCCTTCCGGTTTCCCTCTCTTTCTTGCCGAAGGTGTGGGCGTGAACCTCGAATGGTTCTCGCGATACGAACTGACACTTTCCACACAGGTAGGCCTTGCGGCACGACAGCAAATCTCTTCCGGGGATTATCTGGCGCGCACCTCCAATTCCTTCGAACGTGCCACCTCGAGTTCCACGTTGGGGGCGGAAGGCATCCTGATCGGCACCTTGCGACTCTCGACCCAGTTTACTTTGGATCTGCGGGCCGAAATCTTCGCCGAAAACGGTCGCCCCCGTGACCTATTGTTGGAAAATCTGGAGGCGGATTTCCGGTTTTTCCTCACCAGAAACGTGGAACTGGGTTATCTCTTTCAAATGCGCGAAAGCCAGGATCAGGTGGCGAACCGTTTTCCGCGACAGCACAATATTTCCCTGCGTTTGAGCTTCAATTACTGACCCGGATTTTGGGCCGTTTGCACAAGGCGCCCCTGTCAAATCGGGGGTATATTTTAGTGCCGGGTCATTTAGGAATTGTCTTCTGCGAAAGGTTTGTTTTCATGTCCATGCGTTCCTTTTTTTCGAAAATATCCGCGGGTCTTGCGCTCTGCGCTCCACTGCTCCTTCAAGCCGCCACCCCGCTAACGACTGTTCATCCCAGCTGGACGCTTTATAACCTTCGCCCCTCCCAGACTTCGAGCTTCCGTCCAATGGTCGGTGGCATGGATTTTCTTTCAGATGGCCGTCTGGTCATCGGTCATTGGGGGGGGACGCGTACGGCATGCTGCCCTTCCAACACCAACTTCGGCGGACGGCAGTACACCGGCAAGATTTACATCCTGAGCGGAGTCACTGGCACCACACCCAGTGTGGTGATCGACAGTTCCTTCGCCACCGGACTCGAAGACGTCATGGGCCTCACGGTGATACGGGATACGATTTACGTCTCGGGCGGCAACAACATCATCCGCCTGATCGACTCCGACCACAATGGCGTCGCCGATCGCAAGGACACTTTGTTCGAACTCCCTGGAACCCCGCAGATTAGTTCCACCAGCACCACCGCGCCAGGCCCCGGCCCTTACAACGACTCCCTGCATCCGACCAAGGGACGCAGCGAATGGCTGTACGGATTACTCGCGCGCAATGACACTTTCTTCGTCAATCCATCTTCGATGTACAACGCCAACAACATCCAGCAGGTGAACCCCTATCGGGGAACCTTTCTCGCCGTCACGCGCGGGAATGGAGTGCGGGGGAATTATCAAATTCGTTCCATGGGATTGCGCCACCCCACAGGTCTGACCTTCGGACCCGAAGGCACGATCTGGACCTGCGAGACACAAGGCCATTGGGTCCCGACCGACAAATTGATCCAGTTGAAGACCGGTGCGTTCTATGGCTTCCATCACACCCCCGCAGAATCGTGGGACAACATGACAGAAACACCTGCCGCGGTATTTTTGCCGCAGGAAGGTAGTGGTGGCAGCGGTGCCAAGGACGCCACCGGCATTTTCGCCGATTCTCCGGGCCAGCCGTTCTATCTCACCGATGGGCCTTATGCCGGCCAATTCCTGATGGGCGACGTAAGCTGGGGTGGCATACAACGCTTCTTCGTGGAAAAAGTCGGCAATGATTATCAAGGCGCAGGTTTTGTATTCACCGGTGGACTGGAATCCGGCGTATATCGCATGGCGCAAGGCCCTGATGGCATGCTGTATCTGGGCATGATCGGCACGTCCAATGACTGGAGCTGGAACGGTCAGTACTACGGATTGCAAAAGATCAAGTACAATGGCACACCCACCTTTGAAATGCTGGCGGTGCGATCACGCGCTGCGGGCATGGAAATCGAATTCACAAAACCCGTGGACACGCTTACCGCCAGGATCGCCAGCAATTACACCGTGCAGACCTACTACTACACACCGACATCGTCATATGGCGGCACCAAGGCGGGCACCACTCCGCTCACAGTCACCCAGGGTACGATTCAATTTTCTCCCGATCTCAAGAGCGTGTATCTCCCACTTTCCGGTCTGGTGGCGCGCACCGGCATTCTGCATCGCATCGTGGAGATTACTCTCGCCAATGGGTTGAAATCCTCCACGGGGGATACTTCGTGGACCAAAAAAGCCTACTACTCCCTGAACGCCATCTCCCCTAGTGCGCCGTTCTCCACAACCACGGCCATCGATCCGAAGATCGTGCGGGCGGACATGCTGAAACAATTGCGCTGCAAATTGGCGTCGGACAACCTCGTAGTGAAGCTTCCGTTCGCGGGCGCCTACGATCTCCGCCTGCTCGACGCGCGTGGCGCAGTTCTCACATCCACTCAGGGCCGCGGCGCCGAAGAAAAAAGCCTGCCCCTGCGCAACGCGCACGGAAAATTCGTTGTGGTTGAAGCTTATGGAGATGGCATGAATCTGCGCCGTACGGTGGCACTGCCTTAGAACGCTGAAATCGTCAACGCAGCTTGTGGAAATACGGAGACAACTGACATGAAACTTTCTTCACGAATCCTGCTTCTGATTCCTTGTCTGGCAGTGTCGTCTTTCGCGGACTTCACCTATCCCGGCTGTTCCGACATGACGGGCAACGATTTCACCATCTCCACCCTTGTCAGTAATTCCACCGACACCACGATCAAGGAGCCATCCAAGATGGCTTTGTTCACCAACGCGCAGGGAAACGTGGATGTTTATTTCGTGCAACGCTATGGCAAGGTGCGCAAGTACGATGGCACGGCCAAAACCCTCTCCCTGGTTGGGAATTTCAACTTCGGCAGTGGCAGCAGCATGACCGACACAACGCAGATCTACAACGGGTCCGCCAGCTCCAGCGAAGGGCTGCAGGGTATCGCGCTGGACCCTAACTTCAACACCAACCATTGGATGTACCTGTACTTCGTGATGAAAAGTGTCTGGCGCATCACCCGCTACACGGTGAACAACAATACGCTCGACATGAACAGTGGAAAAACAATCCTCCGTTTCACGCACACCTCCTTCGGACAACACGCCGGCTCCGCACTGCGCTTCGATCCGGACGGCAATCTGTGGATCACGGTGGCAGACGACGGTGGCACGAACTGGCCTGCCGATCAAACCGTCCCCTATCAGGCTGCAAACAGCAACAAGTATTTCGGAAAGATCCTCCGTATCAAACCGCGGCCCATTGCGGATGCAACTCCCGCCCCGGCCCCGGGATTGGGTTCCACCTATGATGTTCCCGCCGGAAATCTACGCCAGAGTTTTTTCAGCATTGGCGGGCCCGCAGGTCAGGATACCAACAAAATCCTTCCCGAAATCTATGTGATGGGAAACCGCAATCCCTATTCCATCGCCCTCGACACGGTGCGCAAAGGCATGGCATGGGGCGACGTGGGCCCGGACAGTTACGGCGGAACGCAACCCGATTCCCTGTGGACCGAGGAACTTAACTTCACCACCCAGCCCGGGTTCTTCGGCTGGCCGCTCTGGGCCGGCAAAAAAACACCTATGCCCACCGCCGGCTGGTCGGGCTATACGGCACAACCGCCGTCTTCCAACGGTGGCGTCGGCGGCACCATATCCGCGCCAGTGAATAACCGTACCGACAACACAGGTATCACCAATCTTCCACCCGCGCAACCCGCCATCATCAACTATGTGAAGAACTGCGCCATCACTGGGCCGATCTACTACTACAACGCCGCCAGCACCTCCACGGTCAAATTCCCCCCGCACTTGAGCGGCAAGTGGTTCGTGGGCGATTTCAACGCCTCGTGGATCAACGCGGTGGAACTCAACCCGGCGGGCACGGCGGTCTTGAGCATCAAGAAGATGTTTTCGGTCTCCGCCGGTGGAAGCCCCACTTTGCTGCCGCCCGCCACTGCCGGAAATTCGTTGAAGCAAATCGCCACCACGGCGATGAACTCGTCGAACTCCCTGCTCGACATGCAGATGGGGTCCGACGGTTCGTTGTACATCATGAACTATTCGGGATACCGGACCTTCGACACGAAGTCAGGGCTGATGCGGATCACCTACAACGGGTCCTGCCTCCCGGCGACGCCGATCCTGCCGCAGGAGCAGGCGATTCGCGATGCACGGAAGTTGCTGGAAGTAAAAGGTCTGGATGTTTCCATCCTGACTTCGGGGAATCACACTTTGGAAGTCCGGGACATCACCGGTAAACAACTGGCATCCCGCAAAGGCCAGGGTTTCACGCACTATACGTTCAACGAACTGCGCAACCCCGGTGTGTATCTGCTGTACTTCTCGTCGCCTGAAGGACGGCGGGTGCAGAAGATTATGCGGCAGTAGATACTCTGAAAGGGAACCATGAGAACCATTTTGTGTGTTCTCGTTTTAGTAACAACGACGCTTTGCGCAGATGAGAACACAGCGGTTTCTCAATTTTTGCTTTCGTTCATCAAATACACAAACGCACTAAGCGACTATCCAATAGGAAAACAAAGGAACAATACGGCACTCGATGCATTTTCAATTATGTACGCAAGAAAAACTTGTTGGCAAAACGCCGCTCTTGCGATCGACGAACATTTGGAAACTTTTAGTCAATCGTCTAAAGAAATACTTGATGACGCACAGGTAATTGCTTTAAGTATGGTCTCGGTACTGGATTCTGAAATCGTTGGCATCAAAGAAATTGTGGACAAACCTGAAGGGTGGACCGAAGGCGAAGCAGCAAGAAAAAGCGCTGAGCTTAAAGAAAAAGAAAGCCAGCTACAATCTGCTTACAACAAGCTGGGGCTTCGAGTATACGGAGAGATACTTGAAGCCACGACAGACAAACAAGGCGTTCGACATTTGCGTATTAGTTTGAACGAAAAACAAATTGCTTTTGCCGCACTTCTGTCAGGTTATGGCGACAGGCTTAAAACTGCAACTGAGAGTTCAATCATGGCATGGGATGCCAAACTTTTCTGTAAGGCGTTGTTAACAACAAAAGCAAGCGACGAATGACTTAACGACTGGCGTCGCATCAAAATATTCACATCCCCGCTTTTGCCTTCTCCCGCTCCGCCTGTTTGATTTCTTTCAACTGTGTAAACTCCGGCGTGGCCTTGTAGTGCTCGTCCAGCGGATAGCAGCCGGACTTCAGGCCGTTGCGCGGCGCGGTGGTGCAATCGGAGAACGTCCTGCAGATTTTTTTGGTTTCGATCGCGCCGTTCTCCAATGAATCCGAAACGATGCCGGGATAGGACAGCATCATGCGGCCCACGCCGGCGATGTCGGTATATCCCTTGCGCACCAACGCCTGCGCCACCTGCGGCAAAAATTCCTGCAAGTATGTGAGACCGGAGCTGACCAGCGGCAGATCGGGAACGGCCTGCTTGAGCTGGCGCACCACCGCCACCTGACGCGCCACGCCCACCACCGGATCCTCGGGCGGCTGATAGCCGTCGGAAGGTGGGTACAATGCAGGCCGCTGGATATGCGGGTTGTAATACGGTGAGCCGCAGGACACATTGACCACGGCCACGCCCCACTCCTTGAGCATCTTGAGATAGCGGATCGGTTCGGAGAGATCCATCTCCACGGGATTTTCCGGTTTCAACCCGAAGCCGTAGCGGTATGGCAGAATGTTGGAGAAATCCTCCGGAACGCCCGAGGGATCCGCCCCGCCCTTCTTGAAGGGCACGAAATCAAAAATCGAGATCCGCACACCAATGATCAGACTCGGCGCCGCCTGACGGATGGCCTGGATGATTTCACGGGCGAAGCGCGAACGTTCTTCCAGCGTTTCGCCGCCATAGGGACCCGGACGTGTGAATGCAGACAGGAATTCGTGTCCCAGATAACCGTGGCATTGCTTCACGTCCACAAACGGCACACCGCTCTTCTCGCTAAGGATGGCGGCCGCCACGTAATCGTCGATGAGCTTTTTAATCTCCTCATCGGTCAATACGGTTTGATTGTCAGGCAGGTTGTACTTGCGATCCAGAATCGGATGGCGATATGCCAGCGAAGGTTCGAGGCATTTCTTGTCATTGGGCCGCGAAAAACGTCCCGAGTGTGTGAGTTGATAACCCCACAACAGATCGGAAACCGTTCCAAATCGCTTGGCGTGCGTTTCCAAGGTCTTGTCCACGGCCGCGCGAATCAACGGCGCGTTTTCCGGAGAGAGCACCAACTGATTCGGATTGGCGCGTCCATCGTGACGCACGGCCATGGCCTCCAAGCCCCATAATAACTTGGCACCGGAGATGCCGAAACGCTCCCACCGACGGATCAATTCCGGAGTGGGCTTTCCATCCGCAGTGGTGTCCCAACCTTCCATGGGATGAACGCAATACCGGTTCCCGACGGTAAAATTCCCGATTTTGAGAGACTTGGACACAGGAGAATCCGGAGCCTTCTCAATGGCATCGTCAATGGGGAGATCCACCCCGAGAACTTCCATTCGTTCACGAAAGGCGGCCGCTGATTTTAGGGAAGTAAGCTTTTTGATTTCCATGCAGTTTCCTGTTGTGGACAATAAATTTCAGCCTATATTATAGCCTCTAAGTAAAAATTTAGGTCGATAATTTTTTTCCTCTTTCCCTCTCAAAGGAGTGATGAATGACATCGAGAAGCATGGAATCTGCAAAATGGCTCGCGCTGACGGCCGCCATTCTCGGCTGGATGTTCGACGGTTTGGAAATGGGGTTGTTCCCGCTGGTCGGCAGACCGGCAATGTTGGAGTTCACCGGTTCGGATGAAGCCAGCGGCTTCTGGTTCTCGATCATCATCGCAGTCTTTCTCGTGGGCGCGGCTTGCGGTGGTGTGCTGCTCGGCTGGCTGGGGGATCGCATCGGCCGTACGCGCGCCATGGTGTGGAGCGTGCTGGCCTACTCCATTTTCTCGGGCCTCTGCGCCTTCACTACGGCACCATGGCAAATCGCGGTGTTGCGTTTTCTCGCCGCTCTCGGCATGGGCGGACAATGGGCCCTCGGCGTTGCCTTGGTGATGGAAATCTGGCCGTCGAAGTCCCGCCCCATGATGGCGGGTATCATCGGCGCTTCCGCCAACGTGGGTTTTCTCCTCATCGCCTTGCTGTCGCTCGGCCTTGCCAGTTTCATCAGTGGTATCACCGGCGTGCTGCACTCCGTATTGCCCGCAGGGCTCGCCGATACGTTGGTGGCCAACAAGGCTTGGAGATTGCTGATGCTATTGGGCGCCTTGCCCGCTTTGCTGACGTTCTTCATTCGCGTCTTTGTTCCGGAATCCGAAATGTGGGAGAAATCCTCCAAGACTGGCGCAGCCAAGCCCAGTGTGGGAAATCTTTTTCAAGGTGGCCTTGCGAAGCTCACCTTGCTGGGAGCGGGTCTCGGCGCCGTCGCATTGCTGGGAACATGGGGTTCTGTGCAGTGGATTCCCGCATGGGCTGACAAACTTTCCAACAAGGCGCATGGCGCCCGCGAAGCCGCACAGATTTGCTCCGCACTGGGAGCTATTGTCTTTTCCATCCTGGTCGCATTGATCGCAGAAAAGACCAATCGCCGGAAAACCTATTTCGTCCTGGGATTGCTGTCTCTCGTGACCTGTCAATTACTGTTCCGTACCCATACGAGTTACGATGGCGGACTGTTGGCATGGACCTTCCTCGTGGGTGGACTCACGGCTGGATTCTATGGCTGGCTGCCACTCTATCTTCCCGAACTCTTCCCGACGCGTCTGCGCGCTTCGGGAGCAGGTTTCACTTTTAACGCCGGACGCTTGTTGGCGGCGATTGGCACCTTGGTCAGTGGCGGATTGGTCAAGCACTTCCACGGCGACTTCGGTCGGATGTGCTCGGTCATCAGTCTGGTCTATCTCGTCGGCATCATCCTGATCTGGTTCGCGCCGGAAACCAAGGGCAAGCCGCTGCCAGAATAAGCCATGGCCGCCGAACGGAATTACGACTTCAGCATCCTTCGCTCTCTGCGCAAGACGCAGGCGTACACCATCGCCGACGTCGCGGAGAACTCCGGCATTTCCACGGCCGTGATCTCGCGCATCGAGCGCAATCAGGCCATGCCGGAGCTGGAGACGCTGGCGCGCATGGCCAAGGTGTTCGGCATGTCGGCCACGGATCTGCTGGGCCTTGCGGAAAGCCGGCTCGCGCAGGTTTCCACCGCGCAGCATTACGTCTCCGGCGGTTTCGAATTCCAGAACATCAACTTCATGGACCTCCAGCTCTTTCATGGCAAAGGCGCGGCAGGAGCCAAGGCCAGCCGGCCCGAAGTGCATCACAACGACATCGAAATCTGCTGGGTCATGTCCGGCAAAGTGGAACTGGCGGTTGGCGAGGATCGCTACACGCTCAAAACCGGCGAGGCGATCCAGTTCGACGCCATGCTGAAACATGAATACCGTGCGTTGGAAGATTGCGAGTTGTTCACCTTGCATCTCCATAAAGGAAAGAGGATGTAGCCTTGCGCATACGCGACGATCTCCAGCCCACCCATCTCGCGCCCAAGCTGGCGCGCATGTGGGAACTCTCCGCCCAGAAAATCAAATCCCTCGAGGAAACCTGCCCGCCCGGCTCGGCGTCGCCGGTGTTCACCATCAAGGGCCGCTACACGGCGCGCGGGTGGACGGAATGGACGCAAGGATTTCAGTACGGTTCCGCCGCACTGCAATTCGACGCCACGGGCGACAAAACATTTCTCGAACTCTGCCGTGACCGCACACTCAAGATCATGGCGTCGCACATCACGCACATCGGCGTGCACGATCACGGTTTCAACAACGTCAGCACCTACGGCAATCTGTGGCGTCTGGCCCGTGAAGAACGCTTCACCGCATCGGACTACGAAATCCATTTCTACGAACTGGCGTTAAAATCATCCGGCGCCGTACAGGCCGCCCGTTGGACGCGCATCCCCGGCGGTGGCTATATCCATTCCTTCAACGGACCGCATTCGTTGTTCGTGGA
>OMJM01000072.1 GCA_900299345.1 bacterium
CCCCCGCCTGCAGTCCCATGCGATACGCCGGCGTTCCCGCCAGTGGCGAGATGACCGTGAGCATCTGATCCCGGGTGCCGATCTGGATCCCAAGTCCGCCGAACTCCCCCTCTGTCGCCACCTTGAGGTCCTCGAAATCCTTGGGAGCAAAATACGCCGTGTGCGGATCGAGGATTCCACGCATCCCACCGACCGCGGCATCCACCAAATCCCCGGAAGACACATCTTCCACGTAGTTCTCGTGAATCTTGGTCACGATCTTTTCCAGCCGGACCACATCGGAATAGAACTTGTCACCGGCCGCCTGAACGCGTTCTCCCACCAGCGCGAAAACCGTCACCAAGGCAAGGACGGTGATGTAATAGAGGGAATTCTTCTTCATGGAATGACTCTGCGATCCTATTGTACGAATTCCCTGACCTTGCGGAAAATGGCTTCGTGTAATTCGGCGGCCGGTCTTGAAGCATCCAGCACCGTACCCCGATCCGGATGTGATTGTGCGAGCGACAGAAACCCTTCGCGCACGCGCTGGAAAAAGGCGTCGCCCTCACTCTCCAGACGATCGGGCGCGCTGCCTTTCTGATTCAACCGGGCCGTGCGCTTGGCGATGTCGAGATCGAGCACAAAAATGTGCGCGGGCTGAATGCCGCCGCAGGCGACCGTTTCCAATTCACGAATCTGACCCAATGGCAAGCCGCGGCCAGATCCTTGATATGCATACGTGGACCACGTGAATCGATCGGACACCACAATCTTTCCGGCCTCCAGCGCCGGACGGATGATCTCCTGCACGAGTTGCGCACGCGCAGCCGCATAGAGGCACAATTCGGCCGAGGGAGAAATCGGAGAGGAGGGCGACAACAACACAGCGCGGATGCGATCGGAAAGCTCAGTGCCTCCGGGATCACGAATCTTCACCACCGAACGGCCTTCGCGTTCCAAGGCTTCCGCGAGCATCGCGGTCTGTGTGGATTTGCCCGCGCCGTCAATTCCGTCGATGACGAAAAACGGTTTCACGCCTCTTGCCCATGGCACTTCTTGAACTTCTTGCCGCTGCCGCAGGGACACGGATCGTTGCGGCCCACATCCTTGAACGCCATGGCCGGAGCCATGGGTGAAAGACCGGGAGCTGCGAGAGCGCCGGGGCCGGGAGTGATCACGGTTCCAGGAAGTGGTCCGGCCATGGGACGCGGCGCGGGTTGTTGCGCGGGCACCATCGCACCTTCCACGGCTCCACCAGGTTCTCCCGGAGCGCTGAACTGCATGGACTGACGCATGCGCAACTCCGCTTCGCGGGCGCGACGCGCCGCTTCCTGTTGGCGCGCGAGAAAATCCGGATCGATATGCAGGATGCGTTGCGTGACCTCGCCGGCAGCGCGCTCCATCATGGCCCCGAACATGGCGAAGCCTTCCTTCTTGTACTCCTGCAGCGGATCCTTCTGGGCGTAACCGCGGTAGCGCGTGGAATCGCGCAAGCCGTCCATGGCGTAGAGATGCTCGCGCCAGGAATGATCGATGACGCCGAGCAACACTTGACGCTCGATCTCACGCATGTCTTCGGAGCCGACGGCAGTTTCAATCTCCGCGTATTTCTCCTGAACCTTCGTGGTCAGTTGTTCCACGGTTTCATCTGCAGTCTGATGATGAAGCATTTCGTCGGGAATGCGGTAATCGATGTCCAGAGCGCGCTTGATTTCAGCGTAGAGTTTGTCCAGCTCCCACGCGTCGGGATAGTTGCCGGCCATGGCATAATCCGACACGATCTGATCCGCTGTGTCCTCCAGACGGGCGACGATCTCATCCTTGATTTCCTCACCCTTGAGAATGCGATGACGCAGCCCATAGATTACGGTGCGCTGCTTGTTCATCACGTCGTCGTATTCCAGCAGGTGCTTGCGGATCTCGTAGTTCTGACCCTCGACGCGCTTTTGCGCCGTGGCAATGGCGCGGTTGACCATAGGGTGCGAAATGACTTCATCCTCTTTCACCCCCATGCGGTCCATCCACTTCTTGATCCGATCCGAACCGAAGATGCGCATGAGATCGTCTTCAAGGGAGAGATAGAACAGGGATTCGCCGGGATCGCCCTGACGACCCGAGCGGCCGCGCAGCTGATTGTCGATGCGACGGCTTTCGTGCCGTTCCGTGCCAAGCACGTACAGACCGCCGAGTTCCGACACGCCGGGTCCGAGCTGGATGTCGGTGCCGCGGCCCGCCATGTTGGTGGCGATGGTGATTTTACCCTTGGTGCCCGCTTCAACGATAATACCGGCTTCCTTCTCGTGGTGCTTGGCATTGAGCACGTTGTGCGGCACACCCGCGCGCGTAAGCAGGACGGAAAGCTCTTCGGATTTTTCGATGGACACCGTGCCCACCAGCACGGGCTGCCCCTTTTCGTGACGCTCCTTGATGTCGCTGACGATTTGCTTGAGCTTCTCGCCGCGAGTCTTGAACACCACATCGTCCTGATCCTTGCGGATCATGTTGCGGTTGGTGGGGATCACCACCACCTTGAGCTTGTAGATCTGCCCGAGTTCCGTGGCTTCCGTGTCCGCCGTGCCGGTCATGCCGGAGAGCTTCTTGTAAAGGCGGAACAGGTTCTGGAAGGTGATGGTGGCCAACGTCTGGTTCTCACGCTGGATGGGCACGCCTTCCTTGGCTTCGATGGCCTGATGCAAGCCCTCGGAATAGCGGCGGCCTTCCATCAGGCGGCCCGTGAACTCATCCACAATCACGACCTGGCGGTTGCGGACCATGTAGTCCACGTCGCGCTTGAAGGTCACATGCGCCTTCAACGCCTGCTGAACGTGATGCACCCACTCCACGTTGGTGTCGGCGTAAAGATTCTCGAGACCGAGGTGTTGCTCGCAGACGTTCACGCCTTCTTCAGTGAGGGCGACGTGCTTTTCCTTCTCGTCCAGCGTGTAGTGCGTTTCCTTTTGCAAGAAGCGGACCACGTCGTTGGCCTTGCGGTATTTGTCAGTGCTTTCTTCCGCCGGACCGGAAATGATCAACGGCGTGCGCGCCTCGTCGATGAGAATGGAGTCGACTTCGTCCACGATGGCGAAGTTGAGCTCGCGTTGGACGCAATCCACAAAGTCGTGCGCCATGTTGTCACGCAGGTAGTCGAACCCGAACTCATTGTTGGTGCCGTAGGTCACGTCGGAGCCATAGCTGACCTTGCGCTGTTCTTCGGTGAGGCCGTGCACAATGATGCCCACGGTGAGGCCGAGGAACTTGTACACCTTGCCCATCGTCTCCGCGTCGCGGCGGGCCAGGTAATCATTGACGGTCACCACGTGAACGCCTTTGCCGGACAGGGCGTTCAAATACACCGGCAGTGTGGCCACCACGGTCTTGCCTTCACCGGTTTTCATTTCCGCGACCTTGCCTTCGTGCAAGACCACGCCACCGATCAACTGGACGTCAAAGGGACGGTAGCGGAATGGAAAGCGACTCTCGGGATGAATCCGGCGAATGTCGGCGTAGAATGAGGCGGGAAAATTCAAGGTGTGATGTTCGACGTTTTCCGCGAGCTTGGCGCGCGCATCTTCGGCCAAGGCGCGCGATGCCGGGGAAAGCAAAGAAAGATCGAATCCAAAATCCGGATTCAGAACATTGAGCATGCCCAAACGACGATCGGCCGCCTCGCGGCACACGGCAAAGGCCCGGGGAAGAAGATCGTCCAGCGTTTTTCCTTCCGCCAGTTCGCCACGGAATTCGGTGGTCTTGGCGGCAAGCGCTTCGTCGTCCAATCCCTCCACCGAGGCAGCCTGGGCATTGATGGCCTCGACAATGGGTTGGATGCGCTTGATTTCGCGCTCGTGGCTGGTGCCAAAAAATTTGGCAAGAAGGGTGTTCAGAATCATGAAACCATCGCTGGAAAACCGCATCCGAAAGGGAATGCGAAGGGTTCTAAAGTATTAAAACACGGGGTTAACTTTCTGTTTCAAATGGGAACAGCCGGATCCGTGGAATTCAAAGCCAAAGCCTCTGGCAAGCAAAAACGCTCCCTGTTTCAGCGCCTGCTGCACTGGTTCCGCATCGCGGTTCTCGTTTTCGTCGGCTCGAGCGTGGCCGTTGTGCTTCTCTACCGTTTTGTCCC
>OMJM01000073.1 GCA_900299345.1 bacterium
CGAGTTCGCGCGTCCCCAGTTGATGGCGAAGGACAGCTTCGTCGTGATGACGTCGTTGAGGCTTTCGCTCACTCCCATTCCAGAGCTCCCGTGCGAATGATGTAAACGAGTCCCAATCCCAGTACCGCGAGAAATGCCAGTACGGCCATCAAGGCTCCGGAGTGCAGCAGGTTCTTGTAGCCGACTGCGAAGGGCAGGAGGAAAATGGTTTCGATGTCGAAGAGGATGAAGAGCAGGGCGAAGACGTAAAACTTGATGGCGAAAGGACGGTGCGGATCTTCGATTTGATCGACCCCGCATTCGTAGGGATCGTACTTGGCCTTGGTGTAGGTTCGTTTCGGGCCGAGGAAAGTCGAGACCGCGATGCCGCCTACTCCGACGGCCACGGCGAGTCCCACGTAAACCAGCAACGGGAGGAACTCGCTCAACATCCTTGTCTCCGACCTTTCATCTTTCTTGCCAACACTCTGCGGGTGAAGCAAAAGTTAGGAAAACCCGGGGCTTGCATCCCCCGGTACATCCGGTGTTTGTGAAATTTTTTAAAATCGCGAAATGTCCCGATGGTTTGTGTATCTCGTCCTTTGTCAGGACAGATCGCTTTACTGCGGAATCGCCAACAATATTGAACGTAGGATTGCGGAGCACAATGCCGGAACCGGAGCCAAATACATCGTTCCGGCCCGGCGTCCCGTAAAATGCGCATGGAAGCGGGCCGTCAACGGCAAATCAACCGCATTGAAACTGGAATACTGGATAAAGCGACGGGATTCCGCTACTAAAACGGCGATTGTACAGGGCGCTACCCGGATTGTGATTACACGCACCGGAGAATTCAAACTCGTCCAGCCTTAGCCGACAGGTTTGCCAACTCTTCATTGGCAAAACCGCTTATCTTAAACGCAGCCTCATGAATCCAGAAAACGGAAAGAAAAGCTTGTTCGCCAGCCGGCGAAGTTTTCTCGCGGTTCCCCCCGCCCTGTTTCTCGCGGGATGCCGGTTCGCGTCGGGTGGCAAAGTCGACTCAACCCTCAAGGGGTTTCAACGCTTCAACGATTGGATTCAGGCCAAGGTTTTCGATCCTAAAAAAATGGCGCAAGAATATTCCGACGAGGAGCTTACACCCGAGGATGGATTTCGCGTCAACGGATACGACACGGACGAGCCCGACATGGACATCCCGCATTGGAGGCTTATCGTCGATGGTTTGGTGCAAAAGCCCGGCGAATATTCGATGGAAGAAATCACGAAGCTCCCCAAGTACGTGAAGAACCTCCGCCACTGCTGCGTGGAAGGCTGGAGCATGATCCCGAAATGGGGCGGCGTGTTGATGAAGGATTTTCTCGACATGGTCGGAGCCGATCCCAAGGCCAGATACATCGCCGCGGAATGCGGCGACGACTATTACACGGCATGGGACATGCCCAGCGCCATGCATTCACAAACCTTGCTGGCCTACGAAGCCTACGGCAAACCGCTGGAACTGGAGCACGGCGCGCCACTGCGCGTCGTCATGCCCGTGAAACTCGGCTACAAGAGCGCGAAGTGGATTACCCGGTTGACCATCACCAACGAAAAGCCCGGCGGGTATTGGGAGGATCAGGGCTACGATTGGTTCGCGGGACTATGATGCAATGAGCGCACAAAAAAATTATCAGCACCCATTCATCATCCGCGCCACCCATTGGCTCAACTTCCTCGCTTTGACCATCATGATCATGAGCGGTCTGCGTATCTACAATGCGTCGCCGATTTTCCCCTTCCTTTCCTCAATCCCCGACAATCTCACTTTGGGCGGCTGGCTGGGAGGTGCGCGCCAATGGCATTTTCTCGGCATGTGGATCCTCGGCATCAATGGCGTCATCTGGGTGGTATACAATGTGCTGAGCCGCCACGGACGCGGAACCACGATCTTCTCAAGAAAAGATGTCGGCGGTGTGGTGCCGATGATCCTGTATTACCTGCGTCTCCGGAAACAGCATCCACCTTCCGGGAAATACAACGCGCTGCAAAAGGCCGCCTATACTTCGGTGGCTTTCATCGGCATCGGCGCCGTTCTCACCGGCGTCGCAATTTACTGGCCCGTGCAGTTTGGCGTCATCACCCGACTCTTCGGCAATTACGACTTTGCGCGCATCTGGCACTTCGCCTTCATGGCCGCCCTGGTGCTGTTCTTCGGAGGACATCTCTTCATGGTGGCGATCTCCGGGTGGAGCAATTTTCTCTCCATGGTGACCGGTTACAAGAAGGAAGGATAAAAGTGGTACACCATAATAGACTCTTTTAGAATACATCTAACCGAGCATGGCGCACATTGGAAGACAATTTTCATCGAATTGGATCAAGATTGGCCCCAATTTTCAGGAATTACTGCGCAGTAAACCGGTAATCGACTTTTGCCGTGGCACTATACTCCCCGGATCTTTAAAAAGTTACAATTCCCCATTTTTTTAAACAAAAACGCCAATTTATATACTATCCAAAAGTGCAGTATATTGGGGGCATTATGGACGCGCCCTCCCTGCTCATTCTCGACCCTATTTCCTTGCCCTTGCTTGGCCCCGTGGAAGCCGGTTTTCCGAGTCCTGCAACGGATTACATCGAAACATCCCTTGACCTCCCCAAACTCCTCGTGCGCCGCAAGGCGGCCA
>OMJM01000074.1 GCA_900299345.1 bacterium
ACGCACCAATGCCTGGCTGGGCGTCGTCACCTTGCTGGTGATTCTTGCCGCCGTGGGCGTCATCAGCGAGCAGTTCCTGCACGGCCGCATCGATTTGACGCGCAACAAGGAATTCACCTTGAGTTCCGCCGCGATCAAGACCTTGAATAACCTTCCGGATCGCGTCACTATCCGCGCCGTGATCTCCAAGGACCTGCCCAGCCAGTTCCTGCAGATCCGCACCCGCGCCACGGACTTGCTGGAGGAATTCCAGGCCCGTTCCGGCGGCAAGCTCAACGTTGTGTACGAAGATCCCGGCCAGAACGATCAGAAGCGTCAGGCCGCGACGTCGCTCGGCATTCAAGAAGTGCAGTTGCAGGAGCAGAGCAACGAAGGCATGCAGATCAAGAAGGGCTTCTTCGGCCTCGCCCTCGTGTACGGCGACAAGAAGGAAGTTATTCCGGTGCTGCAGAACCTGGAGACTTTCGAGTACGACCTGATCGTGAAGCTCAAGAAGCTGACCGGTTCGGAAAAGACCATTGGCGTGGTCGAGGGTGCGGCCGGCAACCAGTTCACGTTCTCCATGCCGGGGCCGCAGGGCAAGACCACCGTTGGGTTTGATGAAAACTTCCCGACGCTCAAGGACGAGATCCAAAAGCTGTACAAGATCGAGAAACCCGATCTCGGCGGTGCGGTGCCGGACAACATCGACCTCTTGATGGTCGTGGCTCCCTCGCACCTCACGGAAATCGAGAAGTTCCATCTCGACCAATACTTGATGAAGGGCAAGGCCGCCATCTTCCTCACGCCGGGCCTGAACGTCGATTTGACGGGTCTGCATGGCACCGCCGCCAACACCGGCTATGAAGATTTGCTGGCTCGATATGGATTGATGGTGCGTCCCAATGCCGTGTTGGAACCGCGCAACTGGCAATTGGTGCAGTTCGGCAATTCGTTCTTCCCGACACCGTATCCCTACTGGATCACCGTGAACTACAACACGATGAGCGGTTCCAGCCCCATCACTTCCAAGCTGCAAGCGGTCACCTTCCCGTGGACCTCATCGATTGAATTGGATTCGAACGACAAGGATGCGGACGTGCTCGTCAGCACCACCAAGGAATCGTGGGAAGAGACGAGTGGATTTTTCTTTGCGCCCCGCGACGTGCAGGAGTACGTGCCCATCGGTCCGCGTGCTTACCCGCTGGCCGTGCTGAAGACGGCGAAGCTCAAGTCGCTGTACGCGGATCATCTGCCACTGACCGACAGCCTGCACCCGATTGACTCGGCGCACGTGCTGAAAGAATCGCAGGGCAAGGCTCGTGTGCTGGTGATCTCCAATGCATTGTTCGCCACGGACTTCTACGTGGGCTACACCCGCGCCACGGCGAACCTGTTGCTGGTGCTGAACGCGCTGGATCAGCTGGCGCTCGATGCCGATCTCATCAACGTGCGCAGCCGCACCATCGACGAGTCGCTCATCGACGGCGACAAGAAGATCAAGGCCAAGTTGCCGGTGACCTTGGTCAACATGGCGCTCGCGCCATTGCTGCTCCTTTTGATCGGAATCTTCGTGGGCGTGCGCCGCAGGAACAAGGAGGCCAACTGATGAAAAAGACATTGATGCTGCTGGCCGGAGCCGTGATTCTTCTGGCCGTGGTGCTTCTGCTTGATAAAAAGCGCGATGCTTCGCGCCTGTCCAGCGAATATGCATTCGACACAACTTCCAAGGCGGATGTGAATGCCTTGAAAGTGGTGTTGCTCAAGGATACCGTCTCGCTGCAAAAGAGCGGCGCGCAATGGTCGGTTGATCCGGACGGCTTTCCGGCGGATACGGGCAAGGTGTCCAAGGGGCTCGGCTATCTGGTGGGATTGCAGACCAAGGTGATCGTGTCCACCAGCGCAGAGCAGTCGCGCCTTGCAGAATACGGACTCGACACCACGCAGGCCAAGCACATCGAGTGGAAGGATGGCAAAGGCAGCCATGCCATCGTGCTGGGCAAGACCTCCGGCATCGATTACGGCTCGACCTACTGGAAGTTCGAGGACAAGCCCGAGGTGTACAGCACGCCCGGGAATTTTACGTGGGAGATCAGCGCCCGTCCTCCGGATTGGAAGGATCGCATTCTGTTCAACGTGGACGTGAAGAACCTCAAGTCGGTGAGTGTGGACTGGCGCGACAGCACGGACGCCATGCAGCATTACAAGGTAGCCGTGGTCAACGACAGCACGTTCAAGCTGGCGGAACCCTCGGAAGCCCCGGCAGTGCATGGCGTGGCGCAAGCCATCGTGTCTCAATGCGCCCAACTCTCCATCGACGATTTTGTGGCGAACAACGACACCAATGTGTCGCGCATACGTCTCGATACGCCCATGGTGGCGATTCACATGGAGTTCAAGGACGGCACCTCGCGCGATGTCAAAGGCGGCCGGACGTTTGAAACCTTCGTGTACGTCCAACATCCGGCCCGCAAGGACATCGTAAAGCTGTCCTCGTGGCGGTTCGATCCCTTCAAGAAGAAGGTGTCGGATCTGATGGTGGTGGCGGGACCCGCGCCTGCAGTCAGTCCAAATCCGGCCAAGTAGCCAGTTTTTTTTCCAGAATTTCCAATACTTGTTGGGGCGGACGGCCGTCCGCCCGTACAATATCCGCCCTTTTTACAATCGCTGATAGATTTGTGACGAATTCCCCGTGCATGCGTTTATTCCGGTAATCCGGTTCACGTCCCGGATGACGCAGCCAGCGATCCAGCAGCGATAGATCCGCGTCCACGAGGATGGACGCCAGATACACCGCACATTCACGCGGAAGGTGCAGCGAAGAGCCCAGCACCTTGCGATCCTTCCACGCCAGATCGGAAATGCCGCGCGGTTCCAGAGCGATGCCCAATTCTTCCTGCAGCGCTTCCTGAATTTTTCCGTTGGCCGCGGAGAAATATTCCTGGATTCCGAATCCGGGCTTGCGCTTCAGGCGCAACGCCACGCAAACCACACCGGGTGACAACACCACGGCTCCACCGCCGCCCTTGCGCTTATACACGGGAATCTTGTCGGCTTCTATGGCGTCGAGACGCAGTTCGGCTTCCGGCTCCTGCGAATAACCCAGTACCACGATGGGTTGTTCGGGAATCCACACGCGGAAGGGTTCCACATCGGGATCGACAATGTCTTCACCGGTGGGGTAGGGGTGGGCGGTTTCGGAATACAGGATGGGGGTCATGTATGCGATGGCCTGTAGTGGCGGGGGTGTCCCGCCACTACAGGCCATCCGGTTAAAGATGCGGCGACATACCGTGGCTGTCCATGGCCGCTTCCATGACGGCTTCGGACAACGTCGGGTGGGCATGCACCGTGTGCATCACCTCTTCGTACGTCGCTTCCAGCTTCATGGCCAGACCTAGTTCCGCGAGAAGCTCGGTGGCTTCCGAGCCGAGAATGTGTGCACCCAGCAGTTCACCGTATTTCGCGCCGAAGATTAGCTTGACCAGACCTTCGGTGTGGCCGATGGCGCGGGCCTTGCCGCTGGCGGAGAAGGGAAAGCGACCGATCTTCACCGCGATGTTCTTTTCCTTGCAGACTTTTTCCGTCAGGCCGACGGAGGCGACCTGCGGCTGGCAGTAGGTGCAGCCGGGGATCTGACCGTAGTCCAATCCGTGGCCGCCCTTGCCGAGAATGTGCGCCACCGCGACTTCCGCTTCCGCCGAAGCTTTATGCGCCAGCAATTGCTTTCCGGCCACGTCGCCGATGGCGTAGATGCCCTTCACCGACGTTTCCAGATGTTCGTTGACCTTGATGAAGCCGCGTTCGTCGGTCTTGACGCCCGCGCCGTCCAGTCCGAGATCCTTGGAGTTGGGCGTCATGCCCACCGCCACCAGCACCTTGTCCACGGTCAATTCCGTGGCCTGTTTCTGTGCGTCGAGAATCTTGACTTTGGCCCCGCCGGATTTTTGTGCGGAAACTTCCACCGAACAGCTGAGATGGCAGTGAATGCCCTGCTTTTTGAACGAGGTCAGCAAACCCTTGGAGATTTCTTCGTCTTCAATGGGCAGGAGTTGCGGCAACATCTCCACCACGTGCACTTCAGTGCCCAGCGAGTTGAAGAAATAGGCGAATTCCACGCCGATGGCGCCTGCGCCGATGACCAGAAGCTTCTTGGGTTGTTCCTTCAGCGCCAAAGTCTGACGGTAGGTGATGAAGGTTTCACCATCGATGGGATATTGCGGAAACTGACGCGGCGATGCTCCCGTGGCGATGATGATGTTGGCAGCCTTGACGGTCTGTCGTCCGGTTTCGGAAGCGATTTCGACCATGCCCCGGGCCAGAATTTTGGCCTGACCCTTGAGCACCTCGACCTTGTGTTTCTTCATCAGGAACTGCACGCCGTTGCTGTTCTGTTTGGCAACGTCACGCGACCGATCCATGACCTTGGCAAAATCCACGGATACGTCGCCGGTATTCACACCGTACGATGCGGCGTGCTTCGCTTCCTTGAATACTTCGGCGGATTTCAACAGGGCCTTGGTGGGGATGCATCCCCAGTTCAGGCAGATGCCACCGAGTTCGGCTTTCTCCACCACGGCGACTTTCTTGCCGCCCTGTGCGCCCTTGATGGCCGCGACGTAACCGCCGGGGCCGCTGCCGATGACAAGAATGTCGTATGCGTTTTCCACGTTCATTATCTCCTGTTGGGGCGGCTTTGAAATCCGCCCTTACGACGATTTCAAAGCATCAACCAGACGGGATGCTCGAGGGCTGATTTCAGGGTGGACAGGAATTGCGCGGCTTGCGCGCCATCCACCACACGGTGATCCGCGCTGATAGTGACCTTCATGATGTCGCGCTGTTTGGGTGTTCCCGTAGCGTCCAAGTAAACTTCAGGCTGGATTCCACCCACCGCCAAGATGGCGGCCTGAGGAGGATTGATGATGGCAGTGAATTCATCCACGCCAAACATGCCGAGGTTGGAAATGGTGAAGGTTCCGCCCATGTATTCCTCGGGCGCAAGCTTGCCGGCCTTGGCCTTCGCGACCAGCGCCTTGATCTCCTGCGAGATGGCCCAGAAAGATTTCTGATCCGCGTCTTTCACGATGGGGGTGATGAGTCCGCCTTCCAGCGCCACAGCGATGCCGATGTCGATGTTGCTGTGTTGACGGATGAAGTCGCCATGGAACGCGCTGTTCACGGCGGGATGACGGCGCAGGGCGAAGGCCACAGCCTTCACCACGATGTCGTTCACCGATACTTTCAGGTTGGGTCCGCGATGCAGGTCGCTGCGGAGCTTGGCGAGCGCATCCACTTCAATCTTCTGGGTGACGAAGAATACCGGCGTGTTCTGTGCAGACTCCAGCAATCGCTTGCCGATGGTCTTGCGCATCATGGACAGCGGAATGTCCTGCGTGGGTAATACTTGCGCCATGCTTCCGAACAACGCTTGTGTTCCTTCCGCAGCAGCAGCCGGCTTTGATTTCGCATCCTCCACGTCGCGGCGAATGATGCGTCCCGAGGGGCCACTCCCTTGGATGGAACCCAAGGGGATTCCGGCTTCTGCGGCGACCTTGCGGGCGAGGGGCGAAGATTTGACACGGGAATCTCCGGAAAGGGAAGGGGCTACGGGAGTAGGGATCGGTTTTGCAACCGGGATGGGCTGTGGGATCGGAGCAGGCGCGGATACCGTCGGTGCTGCAACTGCCGGCGCAACGGGGGCAGCCTTCGTCGCCACCTTTTCGCTCTTTTCCAGAGCCTTCTTCAGATAGTCGTCAATGTTCTCATCCTTCTCATCGGAGAGGATGGCAATGAGTTGGTTGACCTTGGCCTGGGTGCCGCCCGCCACCACGATCTTGCGGAGGTAGCCTTCGTCCATGCTCTCGTAGTCCACGGTGGTCTTGTCGGTTTCCACGCTGCACAGCAAGGTTCCCTGCTTGATGAGATCGCCTTCTTTGACGAGCCACTTCGCAAGCACGCCTTCTTCCATGGTGGGGCTCAGGCTCGGCATCAGGACGCTGGTTGGCATTGTTGGCCTTTCTTCGTTAGTCGGGGTGGATTTCAAATCCGCCCTTGCAAAATCCGCCCTTACGGAAGCGGCACTGTCAGTTGCGGTACGAGACTTGGTCTACTGCCTGCAGGATCTTCGCTACGGAGGGCAAGGTCGCCGCTTCGAGGTTGGCCGCGTAAGGCATCGGATTCTCGCTTTGCGCCACTCGCACGATCGGAGCGTCGAGATAGTCGAACAGGTTGGTGTAGATGCTGTCCGCAATTTGTGCGCCGAGCCCCGAGAAGAAGTGTCCTTCTTCCACCACGACCACGCGACCGGTTTTCTTCACCGACTCTGCAATCAAAGGCATGTCGAGCGGCTTGAGCGAGCGCGGATCGAGAAGCTCGGCGTCCACGCCGTTTTTGTTCAGTTCTTCGGCAGCCTGTTTGGCCAGGCCCATCATGCGCGACCACGCGATGATGGTCACGTCCTTGCCCGCCCGCTTGATGTCGCCCTTGCCGATGGGCACAATGTTGTCGCCTTCGGGAACTTCGTCCTTCATGCTGTAGTTCAGTTCGTTCTCGAGGAACACCACGGGATCGTTGCAGCGTATGGCGGCCTTGAGCATACCCTTGGCGTCAGCGGGGCAGGAGGGGCTCATCACGTGAATGCCCGGGAAGTGTGCGTACACCGATTCCATGTTGTGCGAATGCTGTGAGCTGACGCGGGGACCCGCGCCGTTGGGGCCGCGGAACACGATGGGGATGTTGTACATCCCGCCGGACATGTACAGCATCTTGGAGGCGTTGGAAATGATCTGATCCATCGCCACCAGCGAAAAGTTGAAACTCATGAATTCGACCACGGGGCGCAAACCGCGCATGGCGGCGCCCACGGCCAGACCGGCAAAGCCGGATTCCGAAATCGGGGTGTCGATGACGCGCTTGGGGCCGAAATGATCGAGCAGGCCCTTGGTCACCTTGTAGGCGCCGTTGTATTCCGCCACTTCCTCGCCGAGGATGAACACTTTCTCGTCCCGGGTCATTTCCTCTTTGAGGGCGAGGTTCAATGCCTCGCGCATTTCCATCACGGCCATCAGGCAATCTCCTCGTCGCGGAACACGTGCCGGGTCAGTTCTTCCACCGGAGGCTCCGGGCTTTCATCCGAAAAATCCACCGCATCCTGAACGACGGCGCGGACTTTTTTCTGTAGTGTCTTGATCTCCTCCTCAGTCATCCAGCCGTTCTCCGTGAGATACTGGGTTTCGGCGAGAATGGGGTCGCGTTGCTTGTACTGCTCGACTTCTTCCTTTGTGCGATAAAGGCCTGCGTCAGAGACGGAATGGCCGAAGTAGCGGTAGGTTTTCATGTGCACCAGGGCCGGGCGTCGCGTGGTGCGGGTTTCATGCACGACCTTTTTCATGGTATCGTGCACTTCCTGAAGATCCATGCCGTTGATTGTGTAGCCTTTGATGCCGTAGGCCTCGGCCTTGGAGGCAATTTCCGTGTTGGCGATGGCGCGGCTGTTGGCCGTGCCCATGCCATATTGGTTGTCTTCGCAGATGAAGATGGCGGGAAGATCCCACAGCGCGGCGAGGTTCATGCATTCATGGAAAGTGCCTTGTGGCAATGCGCCGTCGCCGAAGAAGATGAAGCTGACCGCGTTGTCTTCGTCGTAATTCGACTTGAAGGCTGCGCCGATGCCGATGCCGAACTGTCCGCCCACGATGCCATGTCCGCCGAGGAAGTTGTGATCCTTGGAGAAGAAGTGCATGGAGCCGCCCTTGCCGCGTGCGCAGCCGGTGACCTTGCCGAAAAGCTCGGCCATGCCTTCACGGGGGCTGCCGCCCAGGGCCAGATACAGACCGTGGCAGCGATAGGTGGTGACGACGGAATCTTGGGGAAGTTTGTGGGTGAGGGTTCCCACGCCGACGGCTTCCTGGCCGATGTAGGTGTGGAGAAATCCCGCGATTTTCTTCTGTTGGTAGGCTTTGATGCTGGCTTCCTCGAAATAGCGGATAAGCAGCATTTTTTCGAACATTTCGACCAATTTTTCGCGGGCGATGCTTTGCGTTTTTTCTTTTTTTACGCTGGCCATGAGCCTCCGAGGGATGTCAGAACCTCTCCACGATAAAAATTTTCGGGAGAATTCAAGATTCCGATGTTCAAAATTCGGGATGAATTTAGCAAAAAACCCGTATCTTGGAAGTTGAATCCTTGAGTTTTGGGGTCTCATAGGTGAGTTTTTGATAAAAAGTTTTTCTACAGCAACCCAAAAATTGGAGCCTTTATGGTCGATCCCGTGCCTGTCGGTAAAATTCCCTCCGGTTTGTTCATCGTCACCGTTTCCCATGAAGGGCGTCGGGACGGCTTTTTAGCCTCCTGGATCCAGCAGGCTTCCTTCGAACCGTTGATGATTTCCATTGCGGTCAGCTCGCATCGCCCCCTGTGGGACATGATACGTGAGTCCGGTCGTTTTTGCGTCAATATCGTCGGTCATCAGAATAACGGTGTGATGAAACCCTTCTGGGGCGCGTTGAAACCGGGGGAAGATCCGTTTGTCGGCTTGTCGCTGGAAGTTTCTTCGCGCGGCAACATTTTGCTGCCCGATGCGATGGCGGCGTTGGAGTGCGAAGTGCGTGCGTCAAGCCATCCCGGCGATCACGCCATCGTCTTCGCGGAGGTGGTGGAAACCCGGTTCTTCAAACCGGAAGATAAGCCGATGACGCACGTCCGCAAAAGCGGATCAGGATATTAACGAAGTACGAGTGTTTTGTGGAAGCTTCCGGAACGGAAGTCGATGAAGCGTCCGGAGGAACGCAGCTGTGTGGAGATGGGCAGGACATAAACACCCGCTTCGTAGTTCTTGTCCACGGATAGTTCCGTCTTTCCACGCGAGTCCAGAATACGAATCACGATCCGTGAAGTAATCGGCACACTGAAACGGAGCATGCCGTTTACATCGCTGGGCGACTCCACCGCAAAGCCTCTGGGCACTATGCTCGTGGTGAGCAAGAGAGTGGTGAATTGCCCCGTATTGGACCAAGGCCCCGTGCCGGCGGGATTCCACGCGTAGACGCGCCAATAATAGGTCGTATTGTACTGCAGGGGGCCCACGGGTCGCACGGTGGGAACGTCATCATAATCCAGGATTACCGACGAGCCGAATGTTTCCGTAGTGGCAAGCTGCAAGCGATAATCCGCAGCGGTGGGCACTGGCGCCCAAGTCAGATTCAGCGAGAGTGGTGCGTCTGTGGCGTTTTGTTCCGGTGACAACAAAGTGGGTGCGGATGGCGGTAGCGGAGTCACGGTGAATTTGCTGCTCTCGGAGAAGCCGCTGCTGCCATCGGAATTCCGCGCACTGACGCGCCAGAAATAGGTGGTATTGTTGACGAGCGGTCCCACCGCAAAGGAAGTGTCCGTGATGACGGTGTCGTTCAATACGGCGAGATCGAACGCAGAATCTCCGGCAAACTGCAGACGATAGGAAGTCGCTCCCGCAGGAGCGCTCCAAGCAAGCATGGGAGATGTGGAGACATACATGGCATTATTGGCGGGTGATATCAGAATCGGCAATGCGGGTGCGAGATAGGCGGTGGTGAAGCTCCATGTGGCGGACCAAGCGCTGGTTCCCGCGACATTGCGGGCGTTGACGCGCCAAAAGTAGGCGGTACCATTGACGAGCGAACCCACGGAAAGAGTAGGCGTGGCGAGGCTGGTATCATCCGCAAGTAAAGAAGTGAATGCGGAATCCGAAGAAAGCTGCGCATGATAAAACGTGGCTCCAGCGGAGGCGTTCCATGTCAATGCGATGGAAAGCGATATGTCCGTTGCGTTTTGTGAGGGTGTTGTTAAAACGGGCGGGGCGGGGATTGCGGGCAAGGTGGTGAAATTGCGGGTCGCTGACCAAGCACTGGTTCCGGAGGTGTTACGGGCATTGACGCGCCAGTAGTAGACCGTGTTGTTGGCAAGAGGCCCGATCGCACGCGTCGTGGTCACCAGGCTGGAATCATTCACAATAATCCCGGATGCGAAGGTGGCATTCGTTGATACTTGAACGTGATATGAGGTGGCTCCGACAGAGGCGTTCCATGTCAGCGAGGAAGAGAGCGGAATATTCAAGGCATTTTGCGCGGGAGACAGCAAGGTGGGCGCGGTGGGTGTTGAATTTGTGACCGAGATGGCGACGGTATCCGTGTCAGCCCCTGCGGGTCCCGTTCCAATAATGCGATAGTTCGTCAACGCCGAAAGCACGGTGGGCGTTCCAGAGATTGCACCGGTCACGGTGTTCATAGAGAGCCCCGTAGGAAGGGCGGGTGAGATGGCGAAACTGTTAATCGTGCCACCTGTGGAGATTACCGTATCCGGTGAAATGGCAGTGTTTTGTACTGCAGCGATGGTACGAGAGGCGTGTGTGAACGAAGGAGGAACAACCAGATCCAAGGTTTTTTTGGCGTTGAGTCTGCCCCCGGTGACGGTTTTTCCTGTCAAGGCCACCACGGGATCAGTTCCCTGTAGGATGTAGCTCTTGACTTGGGCCACGGTAAGGCTGGGCTTGTAACTCCAAAGCAGTGCGGCAACTCCCGCGACGTGCGGAGCGGCGATGGAGGTTCCGGAACTTGTGAGGTAGGTGTGCCCGCTGTCGGCATCCCATGAAGTGCTGTAAACATCGAGACCCGGAGCGCCGAGATCCACGCTGGTTGCGCCGTAATTGGAAAAATGGGCGATGTCGTCAACGCGGCTCGTGGCAGCCACAGAAATGATATTGGTGCTGGTATAACAGGCCGGATAAAAGGGTGTAGCGTCGACGTTGTCCGTATCATTTCCGGCAGCCGCGACAAACAGATGGCCCGCGCTGTTCGTCGCATCAATGGCGTCTTTCAAAGATTGCGAAAACCCGCCACCACCCCAGCTGTTATTGGTGATGGGGATGTTCATGGCATTGGCATAGTCGATCGCTGCGATGGCCGCACCCAAGGAACCGCTTCCAGAAGCGTCTATGAATTTAAGGGCGACCAATTTCGATCTCCACGATACGCCAGCCACACCCTTGCCGTTGTTTCCGACGCCTGCCACCACTCCCGCGACATAGGTCCCGTGATAGAAATCGTCCATGGGATCGCCTGTGTTATTCGCGAAGTTGTACCCGTGCACATCGTCGATGTACCCGTTGTTGTCGTCATCGATTCCATTGCCGGCGATCTCTCCCGGATTGGTCCAAATGTTGGCGGCCAAATCGGGATGCAGGTAATCAATCCCTGAATCGATGATGCCGATCAGGACGCTCGTGCTTCCCTGCGTGTAATTCCAGACCGCCGTGGCGTCGATGTCCGCGCCTTGCGTTCCACCCAATTGTCCCGTGTTTTGCATGTTCCATTGCTTGGAAAATGCGGAATCGTTGGGAATGGTGGTGGCGTGCAGTATATAATTGGGTTCAACATAGGCCACATTGGGGTCACGACGCATTCTGTCGATGTTCTGGAGCATCGCACTTCTCGACGTATCGTCGGACGAAACCAGCTCAAGGTACCGTTCCATGCGCAGCGCCTGGGTTTGTGCTCCCGGCCTTCGCGCTGTAATCAGATTATGCCGTTTCCGTAACCGTGTTGAGGTGGTGATTCCGGCATCGGCGAAATCTTGTACCCCGGCCTTGAAGGCCACGATGAATTCTCCGGGAACAAAACGATGCTGGTAATTTTCAGGATTGTAGATGCGGCTGGAATCGATCGGAGCCTGTTGGGCCCATGTCGTTCCGAGCAGCATCAAGGCGATAAGAAGGGGGTGTTTTGTCAAGATTTTTCGGCCGATGAGTGTGATTAAAGGTACCGTAAATACCAATTCACAGCGGGGGAAAATCAGACGCAACATCAAAAAAACGCGAATTTTCGCTATTCTATAAGATCCAGCCCCAAAGTTCCTGTCAATTTTGAAGGATATTCCGGACGTGTGGACTCCCTGAGTCGGCTCTGAGCAATGGCGAGACGGTCCCGCAGGCTGAGATCTCGTGTTGCTGTACGGTTCTGTGGCTTGGCGATGAACTCCTTGAGGTAAGCAGAGTGCCTTTGCCACAAGCCGGCATCCCGAGCCTGTTGGCGGTTCAGGCGTTCCTGATACCAGTTTGATTTCAGCAATTTCTCGCGTTGAAACAGTGCGCGGAACTCCTTCGATTCCAAAGTCATTCCCTCGTATTCGCCAAGGGTCATGATGTGAAGCAAGGCTTTCAGAGGAGGACATGCTGCATTGATGCTTCCGTCTTCAAAGTACGCCTGTGCCGCCAGTCGCTGGCTGTTGACGATGCTGGCGATCCCTTCGGCGAAATCACGCATGCCCTGTTTTTCCGGACGCAACATGTCTTCCGGAAACACGGAGGTAGGCTCGCTGAAAAGCTTTCCAAAGTAAAAGTGGAGAAAGCGCTCGTTGATGCGATAGCCAAGTCGGCCGGCTTCGACGAGTTTTCCTCCGAAGCGGAAATCTTCCATCCGATCCAACATGCCGAGTTCAATGAGACGGTTTGCGTCGCGTTCTTCGGGCGTCAAACGCGCCCAGATTTCCGGCATGAGCAAGCTCAGATCGTGATCCACCTTGTACTTCTCGCCCACATGCCCGGCGGGCGTGCTGAAAGCCTGCAGTCCGGTGAGGATATGTGAGACCAGAGCGTTGTTGAGATCGTGGATGGGCCAGAGCGCGTTGAACGGGCCCTTGGTTAGCGCGCCTTCTGATCCGGCTCCGGTTGTGGAGGGAGATTTTCCCGACAGGCTGGCCACGAAGTCCATGAAAGCTTCCGGCAGTTCCTGATAATGCAGCGGATTGTAGACGGCGAGCGTTTTGATTCCGGCTTTGCGGTCCGGTGGGTTGTTGCGTCGACCGATCAACACGGCTTGTACAGGTTGCCAGGCGTGTTCTTCCGGCGCCAGTCCGCGGCGAAGCCGCAATCCCATTTCGGCGACGTGATAGTCCGAGGGATGGATCAGGTCGGGCCGATCCTGCAGATAACGCACGTTGGCCGTGGGTTTGCCGCTCACCACGCGCGGAACATTGGAGCACACGAACCAGCCGTGATCTTTTTCGGCAACGCCTCGAATGAATTTGCGCATGGGGCCGGAGAACTTTTCGAACTCGATGGCGTGATCCACAATGCGTCGTGCTTCCGAGGCGGGAAGCGGTTCGAAGTTGGAGATGAAACGCGCCGGGCCCGCGATATCGGATTCCGCCTGAAGATCCTTGCCTGGCAGAATGGCATCATCAGGGCGTTGGAACAAACGGTACTCGCAATTTTCCACGAACTTGAAACTGACATTGCCCCCCTCGAGTGGCGAAGGAAGCACGGTGGAGACGGTGATGTCATCCTCCACCTGCAACTTCTGCGCGGGCACATAGTCACTACGAAGGCGGAACACCATCCAGTTGCCCTCGGGATCGCTTCCCGATTTGAGGTAGCTGTTCACCAGATGCCGATGGTTAAAAGCCAGCTCGTTGCCGGGATGTCCGTCGAGCACATCCACGGAAAAATGGCTGCGATAGTCTTCGCCCCATTCCGGCTGGTAGCTGCGCTTGACCAGAAAGGCCAGCGCACGGACGTGCGGTGGAATGCTGCGCAGCCAGCGATTGAATTCCGGAGTGTATTCCTGCGGGGAGGGCGTGAGCAGTCGGACCACAGACCCCAAGGATCGCTCTGGAGACAGGAAAGAGCGCGAAGGGCTTTTGCGTTTCGGTGTGATCTTGAAACGGTCGGAATAGTCCTTGCGCAGGATCTTGTCCACTTGATCAAAATCCTTTTTCAAATCCTGTACGTAGACGTGGCGGTAGAGAATGCCATCGGCCACGGACTTGGAAATTTCGCTTTTGCCACCGCCGGACACGGTGCACGGCTTGTGACACAATGTCCCTTCGGCCACGGTGCCGATCAATCGCCAGGTGCTGGCGCCGGGATGGCGCTCCATGCGCACCTTGTATCCGGTCGGATAGATGTAGGTGTGGTTGGGTCGCAACTGGATGACGGCTTCCTTACCCTCGTTATCCCAGCGGATGCGTTGTTCCATCAGGTGGATTTCCGCGTCCTCGGGCAGATAGGTCACTTCGGGAAATTTCTTGTCGACCGCGTAACCTTCCGGCTTCACGTCGATGGAATCCTTGAGTTGGCGCACGGTCTGCTTGAAAGTGAAGCCGCGCAGGCGGATGAACGCCGAGTTGCCGTGGATGGAATCGCCGAGGTTGTAGCTCGGAAACACCATGGCCCCGCCGGAATGTTCTTCCTCGCAGCGGCCAATGAGGTTGGCCGCGAACCCGATCTGGGTTTTGACCTCCTTCTTGCAATAACCGAAGTAATTGTCGGCGAGCAAGGTGAAAATGCAACCTTCCGCGGTACGAAACGTGATTTTGAACGCCTGTCCGTCGTTGTACTTCTCGTTTTCGTTTTTCCAGCACATGCCATCGCGCTTCTGGCGCGGTGTGGCATCGGAGAATTTCGGGAGTCCGAGTTCCTTCTTCGTCAGCCGGATCAGATGAGGCGCGAGAATGACACAGCCGGAGACACCGCAGAAATGTTCCACGTCGAGCCCCGGATCGTTTTCCGGAAGATAGGGATCACCACCGTTGCCGAAGATGGACTCCACGAAGTCGAGGTTGCTGATCAGGCTTCCCGGCGCGAAGAAACGGATTTCCATATCCTGATACGGAGACAGGCCCGGCACTTCCGGGGATACGCGCGGACGCAGGAACAAAGAGGTAAAGGACTTCACCGGCTGACGCAAGGTCGAGGTGAATGGCAGTAGCATCAACTCATCGTTCGGTCGGGTCGCATGCTTGAACAAACGGGCGAACACTTCCTTGGGCACGGCCTTCTTGTCCGCCGCGATCGGCAGTCCGCCTTCGGAGACGTGAAAGGTTCCCTGCGTGGTCCGCTTGTCAGAAGCGGGGTTGTGCAGAACCCCTTGCGCCACCCGGTAACTTTCCAATAAATCGGATTTGAATTCGTCTTTGTCAGGGGGCAGGGATAATGCGCGGGCCAGCCCGTGAAAGTCCATGTGCAAGGTTTGGTGGGGCAGATGTAGCCCGCCCGGAATTTTGACGTCGGCAAAATTTTGATCGAGGCAAGCCTGCAGGCGTTGATCGGTGGGGCAAAGAGGGGCATCGTGGTCGCGGAACTTGGAGTAAATCTTGCGGATGAGATCCGCGGAAAGGGAGGTGAACAACGATGGTTCGGCCTCAGGATATGGTTTGAATCCCGTGGCAATCAGCTTGAGCTGGATAATCGGAAGAATGTCTTCATACTTGGGCAACACCGAGGCGTTGTCCTCAAAACCCAACTGTGTTTTCAAATCCATAAAGGGCCCCCTCTCCCCGGAAGGAAAAATGCTATAGGAGGGGGGTTAGATCAACCGGGGTTGTTCTTCGGTTTTTTTCGTCAGTCGCTCCACCCGTTTCACGGCATGCTTCGTAACGATGACTCCCTGGGTGCCGCGCGGGCGCACGGGGTAATCCTCGAAGTTGAGCGGGATTTCCGTTTTGATACGCGGCTGTGGAACCAGATGCACCACGACTTTGTCTGGTGAGTTTCCGGGTTGCACTGCGAGAAAATGCAATTTGCTCTGTGCCGATCCCTTGGTAAGATCGTACTGCTTGTCACGGGTGATGCCGCCGATTTGGAAGCGCTTCACCATGGTCGCGCCGCCGCGTCCGTCGCGATAGAGCATGTTATATACGGTCTTATCGTCGGTGCGGTCGAACTTGGCCGCGTGGACGATTTTATTTCCCACGAAATTCTTTTCGCCGACCTTGGTCACCGCGAAGGTTCCGTCTTCCTTGAACGCAATGATTTCGTCCAGCGCAGAGAATTCACCGATGAGTTCGCCGTTCTTCACGTCCGTGCCGACAAAGCCGTTTTCCGCGTCGATGTACACCTTGAGGTTGGACAGAATCACTTCAGACGCGTCGATGGCCTCGAAGCGTTTGATCTTGGTCCGCCGTTCGCGTCCCTTGCCGTATTTCTCCAGCAGTTTTTCGTACCACGCGATGGCGTACTTCGTCAGACTCTTGAGGTTCTTCTCGGTCTCCGCAATCGCCTTGTCCAGCGCAATGAGATCCTGCTGCGCCTTGTCCGCATCGTAGCGCGAGATGCGGCGGATGGGGATTTCAACGAGGCGCTTGATGTCCTCCTCGGTGACGTCGCGCAGGAATTGTTTGCGGAAAGGCTTCAAGCCCTTGTCCACGAGGGACAGGATGGCTTCCCAGGTTTCCGCCACTTCGATCTTGCGGTAAATCTTTTCCTCGATGAAAATCCGTTCGAGGGATTTGAAGTGGTGCTTCTCCTGGAGATCCTTTTTCTGAATCTCCAGTTCCATGCGCAGCAGTTTCACTGTGTGCTGTACCGAAAGCTCCAACAAATCGGAAACACCCATGAACGCCGGTTTGTTCTCGAGAATCACGCAGCAGTTCACGGAGATGGATACTTCGCAATCCGTGAAGGCATACAGCGCGTCGATGGCCTTGTCTGGTTCGGTTCCGGGTGGGAGATGCACGGTGATGTCCACATTTTTGGCGGTCTTGTCCTCGATCTTCTTGACCTTGATCTTGCCCTTTTCGTTGGCCGAGACGATGGAGTCGATGAGTTGGGTGGTAGTGACGCCGTAGGGAACCTCGGCGATGGACAAGGTGCGGTTGTCGATCTCGATAATCTTGGCGCGCACCTTGATGCGCCCACCGCTCTGTCCGTCGTTGTATTCCGAGGCGTCCACCTGTCCGCCGGTCGGGAAGTCGGGAAGCAGCTTAAACTTTTCCTTTTTCAGGACGCAGATGCAGCCTTCCAGAAGTTCGCGGAAGTTGTGCGGCATGATGCGGGTGGACAGGCCGACCGCGATGCCTTCGGCGCCCTGCGCCAGCACCAACGGGAATTTCATGGGCAGCAACACCGGCTCGAGGTTGCGGCCGTCGTAGCTGCGCTGCCACGTGGTGGTGGGGGGATTGAATGCCGCTTCGAGGGCGAACTTTGAAAGTTTGGCTTCGATGTAGCGCGGCGCGGCGGCCGAGTCTCCTGTGACCGGATCGCCCCAGTTTCCCTGCGTATCAATGAGCAGGTTCTTCTGGCCGAGGTTCACTAATGCATCGCCGATGGCGGCATCGCCATGCGGATGGTACTTCATCGTCTGGCCGATGATGTTCGCGACTTTATGGAAGCGTCCGTCCTCTGCTTCGCGCAGGCTGTGCAGGATTCTCCGCTGAACGGGTTTCAGTCCGTCGAGCAGGTACGGAACCGCGCGGTCGGTGATGACGTAGGACGCGTAGTCGAGGAAATAATCCTTGTACAGGTCCTGGACGTGGGGGAGGTGCTGGTCTTTTTCTTTGGTGGGTTTGGCGGCCATGTTCTATTCCGCCTCCGCGAGTTCTTTTTCAGCAGTGAAAGTTTCCGGTGCTTCTTCCACCACATCCTCTTCCACCCGGAGATTCTCCATGATGAAATCCCGACGTTCGGGGGTGTTCTTACCCATGAAGTATTCCAGCACTTCCGTGACCTTGGCCTCCGGCTTCAGCAGCACCGGCTCCAGCCGGATGTCCTTGCCGATGAAGGCGGCGAATTCGTCGGGTGAAATTTCACCCAAGCCTTTGAACCGGGTGATCTCCGCATTCTTCCCGAGCTTGTTCAGGGCGGCGGATTTCTCGGCCTCGTCGTAGCAGTACAGGGTTTCTTTCTTGTTCCGCACCCGGAACAGCGGAGTCTGCAGCACATACACGTGGCCGCGGAGGATCAGCTCCGGGAAGAACTGCAGGAAGAAAGTCAGCAGCAGTAGACGGATGTGCGAACCATCCACATCCGCGTCGGTGGCGACGATGATCTGGTTGTAGCGCAGTTCGTCGATGCCTTCCTCGATATTCAGCGCATGCTGGAGGAGGTTGAACTCTTCGTTCTCGTACACCACCTTCTTGGTCATCCCGAAGCAGTTCAGCGGCTTGCCCTTGAGCGAGAACACCGCCTGCGTATTGACGCTGCGTGCCTTAGTGATGGAGCCCGATGCTGAGTCACCTTCAGTGATGAAGATCTGCGATTGTTCGCGGTGCTTGTGATTGCTGTTGAAATGGACGTTGCAGTCCCGCAATTTGCGGTTGTGCAGGTTGGCTTTCTTGGCCCGCTCGTTCGCCAGCTTGCGAATGCCGGCCATGTCCTTGCGCTCACGCTCATTGGCCTGGATTTTTTCCAGCAGCGCTTTGGCAGTTTCCGGGTTCTTGTGAAGATGTTGTTCCAGCTTCTGGCGGACAAAATCCACGATCCACGTGCGCAGCGAGTCGCCTTTGGCGTTGTAGGCC
>OMJM01000075.1 GCA_900299345.1 bacterium
CCAAACTCGAACTCTCCGTGCGCGTCCGTAAGGCCGAATGCCGAGCGTTGGCCAAAGCTGTAAAGGTTATTGGGCGCTGCGGGGATGAAGAAGTACATGCCTCCCACTCCCACGAAAGCCCGCATATTGTCCGCAAGTCGTGCCTCCTGAAGCAGCCACACTGCGCTATGACTGATGAGCTGCTTGTTCCGGATTGCCGCGAGGGTCTGGTTGGAGGCGTTGTCGAAATTTTCGATTTCGCCGACTTCCCAGCTGGCTGTGGCATGCAAAGGCTCGAGCTTGAAATTTTCTCCGGTAAAACCATGCGTCAAGAAAAGTGGCAGAGACAAACCAAGAATGCGCAGACTCTTCAACACGAAATCCTCCTTCGTTGTTGCGGTTCTCAAAAAACGGAAATTTTGGAAAATCAATGATTCGCCGGAACGTTCAACACGGTCGGCTGCATGGAAAGGATCTTTCCATTGCGGATGATCTTGCGTCCCATGAGGTCAAGAGTACCGCCAAAACCCAGCGCATCGATTTTCTTGCGCGACAGGGGTCGGATAAGCAGAGAACCCTTGATCGGGCTTGTGCCGCCGATGCCCGCCGCCGCCAGAATGCTGTTGGGGCCAGTGTAAGGAAGGCTCTGGGTGGTGGCGCTGGTGATCATCCAGGCGTTGGCAAACACCACTTCGTTGCCGTGATTTTGAAGATAGAGGGCTTCATCGGTGGTTCCGAGGCTGATGTAAGCCCCGGTGCCCGTGATGTTGGCGACAGTGGAATCCTGCACTTTCACACCATTGGCGTAGACGGTGAAATAGGCGGCAGCCGAGCTAGTACGAGGTGTGAAATAAATATCGTAGGTCTGCCGGGTTACTTGCGGCGGAAGTTCGGCATTCACGCTCGGCGCTTGTATGCTGTAAAGGCCCCCGTATTCGTCCACGGCACCAGACAAGCCAAAACTGTCCAAAACCTGGCTTTCATAACGGCCTTGCGCATACACGCCGCTATTGGCGCGGCCTTGACCCGTGGCAGTGGGGTTGAAGCAGCTGAGGAATTCTATGTGCAGGAAATACCGATTGAACTTCTGCGAAGTCTTGATGCCTCGATAAAGCAAGCCGTATTTCAACTGTACTGCGTTTTCACCCGCCACCCATTTGGTCAAGTCCGCAGTGCCCGTGGCGGAGTCGAACAGGGAAAGCAGAGTGGAACCGGTTGGAACGATATTCGCCACTTGGGTATACTTCAGCCCCAACGTGGGGCTTTGCCGCTTGACGCGTTGCAAGACATAGCGCGCGCTGGCAGTATGCACGTAGAGTGTGCGGTTTTCTCCCGAACCTGTCAGGCTATCGCTGGTGAAGCCGCCGGTGGAAGTTGTTCCAGTCATCGCCACGCCGTTGAGCGTCACAGTCAGAGGGCCGGAAGCGCCTTGGTAGCGCGTGTTGACCGGATTCCATCCGCCGTATGGCTGGCCGGGAAGGGAGAGCAATCCGCCAGGGAGAATGACGAGTGAATATCCCGTGCCGCCACGGGAGATGACCCAAGCGCCCACGTGCTGGGTGGTGTCCTGAACTTGCGAACCGTAATATTCTCCCTGAACCTGCCACGCCGTCTGGATCGCGGCCGGCCATCCGCTCATGGGCGGCATGTAATCCGATTGCGCTAGTGCGCCTGCCGCCATGCCCAACAACGACAAAACACCGAAGCGGATGGAAGATTGAAAAGTCATCGGGATCCCTCTCTTTTCAGGCGACAAAGTTTTCGACGCTTAAGTATAAGGAGGATTTCGATTTGATGCCGTTAAAAAACGCCCAAAACGGGATGGAATGGATTGAATATCCGGTTTTTCCTGGGGATTATGCAAACTCAATCGAAGAAAACCGGCTATTTGGATTTTTTCGGAGATTTGGATGGAGGCTTGGCCTTGGGTTCGTCTTTTTTCGGCCCCGCCACTTCTTTGGCTTTTTGCGCAGCTTCCCATTGAGTGAACTCCGTCGAATCCATGTATTGCTTCGGCGCAATGGCGAACTTGTAGTGTGTGAATCCCAAGCGCGGATCTCTCCGAATGAAGTTCACACCGATCTCGTCCATCAGCTTCTGTCCCTCTTTCAGTTCCGCCGCGGCTTTTTTCGGCATGCCGCGTGCAATGGCCTCTTTTACGATGGGGATCGCCTTTTTGAGGGCGCGTTCCCGGTTGATGGCAACGGTATCATCGTCATACACATTCAAGGCCATCAGCATGGCTTCCTTGAATTCGACCATGGTGACGGAAAAAATTTCGATGCTGTCCCCGTTCTGCGTCTTCCAGACTTCCTCGTTTCCGATCCGCTTGTCGGAGTCGAGAAAGCTTTTGACAAAGGCGCCTGCGGCTTTCATGGTCGTGGAATCGGCGAACCAGACGTGGATCACGAGGAGTGGAGCGCGCCGGTTTGATTCATTCGCCATCCGGTATTCCCGGAAGTACGCGATGGGCTTGTCCGTCGAATCGAGAACCGGGCCGGCCATGAGCTGTTCGAGGTTGTCGCCGATCATGCGGGGTAGCCAGCTAAACTGCGAACGGATGGCCTCGAATGTTTCCTTGGTGAGATTGGGAGCCACACTGTCCTCAAAATATTTGAGGGTGGAAGCGGTGTCGCCGTACAGAATCTCGTAGATGATTCGGGCGCCAACTTCGAACTGGTTTTTCGGCTCGCGGACGCCTTGTGCGAGGCCGTTGGCTGGCGCTTTGGCGGTATCGGCCACGGCAGGCTTTTTCGCAACGGCGGTGGTGTCGGCGTGGGCGGTGATCGCGAGGAGGAATAATATGAGGGCGTATTTCATGGGGTTGGGGTTAACTTAACAATCGCTGTTGTGGTAATATGCCACTGTTGGTGAATAGGTAAGATTTGGACTGTTGTCTAAAACAGGAATCTGAACTGATGAAGTATTTGACCTTGTCTTTTGTATTCCTTGTTCTGCTCCTCGGCGGATGCCTAAGCAGTTCCGACGACAAGACTGAGGTTCGCGTTGATGCTTTTTCCGATTTCCTGTTGTTCATGAGGAGCAACTCGGCGAAGCAGGGAGACACCTTAGTTGTGAAGATGGTTGCAGATCCTCTGCCGCTTCCCATTGGCATGGGAGAAAGCGACACGCTTATCCTCTACAAGAAGGGATTCGATTTAACGGCGTCACTTCCCGCGCACATCATCGACACACAGCCGATCCATAGCGTTTACAGTGTGGTTTACAAATACACGTATTACGCGGCCGATGCTCATCCGGCGACTCCGGTTTCATGCAGCATCGACAATCATGGGAAGAAATTCCTGAAGGAATCCGCGTATGACACAAGCGACGTGTTCCAGGAACGGCCGCACAATGGCACAAGGGGCTATTATCGACTCGTCGACACCACGGAAGCGGTGACTGCGCTCTCCTGCGCTTTCTATTCCAAGTTGGGGTATTATGTGGAATACGGAAAACTCAACAGCAACCTCGCTGTCCCTCTTCCGCATTACTACGGCGATATCATCATCAAGTACTGAAAGCGATTCACTTGCGACTGCATACCGAGGCCAAAAAAAGAACCGGGATTACCCCGGTTCCTTGAGTATCCTCAACGGCATCACGATAAAGAAATAATTGGGCTTGTCCATCACCGGTTCCACAACCACCGCACCGAGCGGGTTGTTGAACTTCAACCGGATCTCCTCGCTCTGCGACAAGCGGAGCTCTTCCAGCATGTACGCTGCGTTGACACCGACTTCGACCTTCTCGCCCTGAAATTCCACCGGCAGCGATTCCTCGGAGTCGCCGCCGAGATCCGGATTCTTCGCGGTCAGCTGCAGCGACTTGGCTTCGAAGCCGAATACGACGAGATGAGTCTTCGCGTTGGACAGCGTCGAAACGCGACGCAGCACCGACATCAGGTGTTCGCGGTTGCACTTCATGTTGCGGGCGAATTCCTTGGGGATCACGTTCTCGTAGTTCGGATAGGGACCGTCGATCAGCTTGGTCAGCAAGGTGATGGCCTGCGTGCTGAAGCGGGCTTGCGCCGCGCCAATTTCGATTTCGATCAGTTCCTCGGGATCCTCGGACATGCGCAGCACCTGGCCTAATGCTTTGGGCGGCAGGATCACGCCGGGAAGCGTGGCGCCTTTGAGTTCGATCCAAGCCTTGCCGAAACGATGGCCGTCCGTGGCAACCATTTCCAGCTTGCCGTTCTTGCCTTCGCAGTAAACGCCGGTCAGGCTCATGCGGCTGAAGTCGGTGGACACAGCGAACGAGGCTTTTTCCGCGAGGAAGCGGAGATCCTTGAGCGGCGCTTTGAAGGCTTTTCCGTGCTCCACTTCGGGCAGCGACGGATACTCGGATGCGTCGTAACCGGTGAGCGTGCCATGAAACCCGGATTCGGATTTGATGGTGAATAGGAAATCGTCCACGGAGATTATGACGGGAAAATCGGGAAGTTCCTTGACCACTTCCAGCAACTTGCGAGCGTTCACGACAATGGAGCCGTTCTTGTGTCCCTCGACCTGTAATTTGAGCACGATGGTCATGTCGAGATCCGTGGCGCGGATTTCGAGTTCGTTGCCTTTGAGCTGGAACAGGAGGTTGTAAAGGATCTGCAAGGTGGTCTTGCTGGGGATGGCGTTGCACGCCATGTGCAGGGCGTCGAGAAATACCGGCTTCTGGACTTCGAATTTCATGCGCACGCTCCCGTTTTTTTCTCTTTGGCGGGGAAAGATAGTACCCGTTTTGGCGCGAAAAGCTAATTTTGACAGTCGAGAATCCAGTAGGATTTCAGGAGATTGCAGGCATGATCATCGAACCGAAAATCCGGGGCTTTTTGTGCACGACCGCCCACCCTGTGGGCTGCCGTGCCAGTGTGGAGGAGCAGATCCGCCACATCCGGGCCGGGGGACAGATTGCCGGAGGGCCGCGCAAGGCGTTGATCATCGGATCGTCCACGGGTTACGGACTCGCTTCGCGCATCGCCGCGGCGTTCGGTTCCGGAGCGGGAACTTTGGGCGTGGGTTTCGAACGTCCGGCGGAACGCGGCCGTACCGCTTCGCCGGGCTGGTATCAGACCGTGGCATTTGAACAGGCCGCCGCCAAGGAAGGCTTGTACGCCAAAAGTTTCAACGGCGATGCCTTTGCCAATGAAATGAAAGCCGAGGTGGTGAAGGAGTTGAAACAGAACCTCGGTCCCGTGGATCTGTTTGTGTACAGCCTTGCCGCACCGCGCCGCACGCACCCGGTCACGGGAGAAGTTTACCGCTCCACCCTCAAGCCCATCGGCCAATCCTACACAAACAAAACGTTGGACTTCAACACCGGCGTGGTCAGCGAAGTCACGTTGGATGCGGCCACCCCCGAAGAGGTGGAGCACACCGTTCAGGTCATGGGCGGCGAGGACTGGGAGATGTGGGTGGATCTGTTAATGAAGGAAAAGCTGCTCGCGCCCGGCGCGATTACGGTGGCCTATTCTTACATCGGCCCGGACGTGACCCAGCCTGTGTATCGCAACGGCACCATCGGTACAGCCAAGGATCACCTGGAAAAGACCGCGCACCGGCTGACGGCCAAAATGAAACCCGAAGGCGGTTCGGCGTATGTGTCGGTGAACAAGGCTCTGGTCACGCAGGCCAGTTCCGCCATTCCCTTCATGCCGCTTTACATCAGCATCCTGTACAAGGTGATGAAGGAAAAGGGAATCCACGAGGGCTGCATTGAGCAGATGAACCGCCTGTTCCGCGACCGGCTCTACGCCGGCGGCAAGGTTCCGACGGACTCCGAGGGCCGCATCCGCGTGGACGACTGGGAGATGCGCGACGACGTGCAGGCCGAGGTCAAGAAGTTCTGGGCCACGGTGGACACGGAACATCTGGGCGCCGAGGCTGACCAGCGTGGTTATCACACGGATTTCCTTCGGCTCTTCGGTTTCGGTTTTGCGGGAGTGGACTATTCTGCCGATGTTCCCGATGAGTTAATTTAAGGAACCGTATGAATCCTGTTTTTTCGTGGCTGCGCTCCTCCGTCGGGAGAAAGCAGCTCATGGGCCTGTGTGGCATCTACCTCTACTTCTTCCTCTTCATCCACCTGACCGGGAACCTCCGCATGCTGGCGGGAGGAGAAAGTTTCAACAGTTACGGGCATCTGTTGCTGGAAACGATGGGGGAGATCATCGTTCCGATTGAATTCTCATTGCTGGCCGCGTTCATCCTCCACATGTACCTCGGTTACAAGCTTTCGCTGGAAAATCTCCGCGCCAAGCAATCCCGCTACGCGGTGAAGGATTCCAAAGCCAGGAAGGGTTTCTACTCGCGCTTCATGGCGATCTCCGGAACGTGGCTGCTGGTGTTCGTGCTGGTGCACGTGCCGCACTTCCGTCTGGGTGTTTACACGCCCATTGGCACGGTGAACTACGGCGGGGTGGAGATGCGCGATCTTTACGGAGCCGCCATGCATTTCTTCGCCAAGGGGTGGTTCACGTTGTTCTACGTCGTCAGCTTTGCGTTCCTGTATACGCATCTGGCACACGGGGTACACAGCAGTTTGCAAAGCCTCGGCATCAACCATCCGCGCTACAATGTGGCCTTGCGCCGCATCTCATCCGCATATGCCATCGTGATCTGCGGCGGGTTCGCCGCGCTGGCGATCTGGGCGTGGTTCCAGAGGGGGGCGTAAGGTTTCATGATTCTCGATTCCAAAATTCCCCCGGGACCCATAGAGCGCAAATGGACGGATTACCGTTTCGACATGAAGTTGATCAATCCGGCCAACAAGCGCAAGCACAAGGTGATTGTGGTCGGCACCGGATTGGCTGGAGCGTCGGCATCGGCGACCCTCGCGGAACTCGGCTATAACGTCCACGCGTTTACCTTCCACGACAGTCCGCGACGGGCCCACAGCATCGCAGCCCAGGGTGGCATCAACGCGGCCAAGAACTATCCCAACGACGGTGACAGCGTGCATCGTCTGTTCTACGACACGGTCAAGGGCGGCGATTTCCGCGCCCGTGAAGCCAACGTGCATCGCCTTGCCGAGATCAGCACGCAAATCATCGATCAGTGCGTGGCGCAGGGCGTGCCTTTCGCCCGCGAATACGGCGGTTTGCTCGACAATCGATCGTTCGGTGGCGCGCAGGTCTCGCGCACCTTCTACGCCCGCGGTCAGACCGGGCAGCAGTTGCTGCTGGGTGCCTATCAGGCGTTGATGCGTCAAGTCGGCTTGGGGCAATTGAAATTGCACGCACGTCAGGAAATGCTCGACGTGGTGGTGGTCGACGGTCAGGCGCGCGGCATCATCACTCGCAACCTCGTCACCGGCGCATTGGAACGGCACGAAGCCGACGCCGTGATTCTGGCCACAGGCGGTTATGGCCGCGTGTTCTATCTCTCAACCAACGCGGCGGGAAGCAATGTCACAGCGACGTGGCGCGCGCACAAGCGTGGCGCATTGTTCGCCAATCCCTGCTACACGCAAATCCACCCGACCTGCATTCCTGTGTCGGGCGATCACCAGAGCAAGCTCACGCTCATGTCGGAGAGCCTGCGCAACGACGGCCGCGTGTGGGTTCCGAAAAAAGCCGGAGACGTGCGTTCGCCGGATCAAATTCCGGAATCGGATCGCTGGTATTTTCTCGAGGAGAAATACCCGAGTTTCGGCAACCTCGTGCCGCGCGATGTGGCGTCGCGCAACGCCAAGCAGGCTTGCGATCAGGGCTTGGGCGTGGGGGAGACCCGGCTGGCCGTGTATCTCGATTTTTCCGACGCCATCAAGCGTCTGGGTGAGTCGAAGATTTCGGAGAAGTACGGCAACCTGTTCCACATGTACGCGAAGATCACCGACGAAAATCCCTATCGCGTTCCCATGCGCATTTATCCGGCGGTGCATTACACCATGGGCGGTCTGTGGGTGGACTACAACCTGATGAGTTCGCTGCCCGGTCTGCATGTGCTGGGTGAGGCGAACTTTTCCGACCACGGCGCGAACCGCCTCGGCGCCAGCGCGTTGATGCAAGGATTGGCGGACGGTTATTTCGTCATTCCCTACACGCTCGGAAATTATCTGGCGTCGAACAAGATTTCAAAAGTCACCACGGACCACGCGGCGTTTGCCGATGCCGAACGTTCGGTGAAGGATCGTTTGGACAAGCTGCTCGCCGTTCGCGGCGGCAAGCCGGCCGTGGAATTTCACAAGCAACTTGGCAAAGTCATGTGGGACTATTGCGGCATGGCGCGCAATGAAGCCGGGCTCAAGCACGCGTTGCAGGAGATTCCGAAAATTCGCGAGTCGTTCTGGCGCGAGGTCAGCGTGACCGGACATGGTCAGGATTTCAATCAGGCGTTGGAGGAAGCCGGGCGCATTGCCGACTTCCTGGAGTTTGGCGAACTGCTGGTGCTCGATGCGTTCACGCGCCGCGAATCCTGCGGGGGTCATTTCCGTGAGGAGTCGCAGACGCCGGACAACGAGGCGCTGCGCGATGACGAAAATTACTGCCACGTGGCGGCGTGGGAATACAAGGGTGTGGGCGAAACATCCGCGTTGCACAAGGAACCGCTGACGTTTGAGAACGTGCACTTGACGCAGAGGAGTTACAAGTGAGCGGCAAGTTGAATTTCAAGCTCCGCCTGTGGCGGCAAAAGGACAAAGTTTCCGAGGGGAAATTCCAGGAAGTCGAGGCGAAAAATATTTCGCCCGACATGTCCTTCCTCGAAATGCTCGACGAGGTCAACAACGATCTTATGCGCAAGGGCGAGGAACCGGTGGCGTTCGAGAGCGACTGCCGCGAAGGCATTTGCGGCACCTGCTCGCTGGTCGTGAACGGCCTGCCGCACGGCCCGGAAAAAGGCACCACGGTGTGCCAGTTGTTCATGCGCAAGTTCCGCGACGGCCAGACCATCAGCGTGGAGCCTTGGCGTGCCGCCGCGTTTCCCGTGATCAAGGATCTGGTGACGGATCGCGACGCGTTCGATCAGATTATCGCCGCGGGCGGATTCGTCTCCGTGAACACGGGCGGTGCGCAGGACGCCAACGCCCTGCCGGTGCGCAAATGCGACGCCGACACGGCCATGGATGCGGCGGCTTGCATCGGTTGCGGTGCGTGTGTGGCCGCGTGTCCCAACGCCTCAGCCATGCTCTTCACGGCCGCCAAGATTTCCCATCTCGGCCACCTGCCGCAGGGTCAGCCGGAACGCGAACGCCGCGCCTTGCGCATGGTCGCCAAGATGGACGAACTCGGCTTCGGCAATTGCTCCAATCACTATGAATGCGAGGCGGCCTGTCCCAAGGAGATTTCCGTGGAACACATTGCGCGCATGAACCGCGATTACGGCCTGTCCGCGCTGCTGGGCACCGAACGCGAACGCGGGAACACCGGGGCGGGGTAAAGCGATCCGGATCTTGTCTGACAAGTCATGTCGCACGTTGAAAAAATTTACCAGACACTCGAAGATCTCAAATCATCCGCGATTGAGAGTGCCCCCGCGATTTTCGGAAATCTGGCCGTCGCATTTACACAGTTATCGAGAGAAGAACAGCGTCAGTTCACCGCGCGCTTTTTCGACTGGGCGAAATCGGAAAGAAAGCGTTCCAAAGCCGGCGCCCTCAAATTCCGTTACGCAAAATTTCTCTCAGGGTTGTTTGAATTCCTGAGTGACCACCATGAAGCGGCGCTCCGGGATTTGAACGAAGCGCGCGCCATGTTCGAGGAAAATGACGACAAACATGGCGTGGGCATGAGCCATGTGGTCACTGCCGGCATTTACCGCACCCTTGGCGACTACGATCTGGCTTTGAAGATTTCCTGGGAGGCCTATGACTTGCTCAAGTCGTACGAGCCGTTCAGGCATTTCATATTGGCCGGGATCATGAACATGGCCAACATTTATCTGGAAATGCACAACAGCGAAGAAGCCGTGCGGCTTTTCAGGGAAGCCTATGAGCAAAGCCAGGCGTCGCACAATACTTACTGGCTGAATTATTCGCTTCACGGTCTGGGCAAGGCGTACCTGCAGGAAAAGAAATATGCCGAAGCGCAAGAGTTTTTTGAGAAGGCGCTTGCGCTCTCCGAAACGAACGGCAGCAAACTGGGCATCGCGAACTCGCTTACTGAACTGGCCCACTACCATTTTCAGGCGGGTGAACTGGGCAGAGCGGAGGAGCTTAACGGGCGCGCCCTGGTGATCCGCGAAGAAGAGCATTTCACGGGTGGATCCGTGACCAATTACATGCGGCTTGGCGAAGTGTATTTGAAAGAGGCGAGGCTCGAAAAGGCGCTGGAGGTTTTGAAAAAAGGACTGGAGGTGGCAGAACAGATTAAAGTGAAGCCAAAGGTTTACCAGATTCATTTCATGCTTTCGGAAGTCTATCAAAAGATGAATGAACCCCAAAAGAGCCTCGAAGAGTACAGGAAATTTCACACGGTGCGTGAACAGGTTGAAGTGGAAGACAGCCGGAGGAAATTAAAGAACGCCAAAACCATTTTCGAAGCGGAACAGACAAAGAAGGAAAATGCCATCATCAAAAGGCAAAAAGAGGAGATCGAAAAGAAAAACGCCGAATTGCAGGAAACGATCGATGAGTTGACGCGCGCGCGCGTGGGCAAGAAAGCACGGGCCGTCACTTTGGTGATTGCGATAGTGCTCTTTATCATCAACGACACCATTCTCGGCACGGCATTGCATTGGCTGCCGACCGACAACTATTTTATTTCGCTCGGCGTGAAGATGCTCATCATCTTTTCCCTTCGCCCCATCAACGGGTACGTGGAAAAAATCCTGTTCAGAAGGGTCATGAAGGAAAGAAAACGAAACGAGTCTCTGCAGACTTCCCCGGAAGGCCTTCCGCCGTCTGATGTTCAAACCGCATCTTAAAACCAGTTGAAGCCGGGTACGCGTGTGATCTTCACCGGAAAAGAGGCCAGCGGAATCTGCGTCGGGTAAAGAGGTGCTACATTCCTTCCAGATGAAAAGCCCCGGTCGCGGATTCTGGTGGAGCATGCTCTTTCTTGCCATTTCCGTCCGCGCTGAACAGGCTCCGAATTTTCAGCTTCAGGATATTAATGGCAAGCCGTTCGTTTTGAACGCGCACGCCGGCAAGGAAGTTGTCCTAATCGACTTCTGGGCCACGTTCTGCGTTCCCTGTCTGAGCGCTCTGGACGGTTACCGTGATCTCCAGAACCGCTATGCGGACAAAGGTCTGCGCATTGCCGCCATTTCCGTGGATCAACCCCAGACCTTGGCGCGGGTCCGTTCCTTTGCCCGGGCGAAAAACTTTCCGTATTCCGTGCTGCTCGATCCCGAACAGGAAGCGTATCGCCTGTATGGCGTCGCGGTGCTGCCCACCACGGTTCTCGTCGATCGCGACGGCAAGGTGGTGTACCGCAAGGAAGGCTTCGAGCCTGGTGATGAGAAGGCACTGGAAAAACGTCTGTCGGAACTGCTGAAAGCATCACAGGATTCAGTGGTCACCGGTGTCCCGGAAGGGGCAGTAGAGGCGGGTTTAAACCCCGCCCCTACTGCCCCTTCCGGAGCGTTGAACAATCTTTCTCTGTCCGGGTCCAACTTCATGCGGGTCAATTACGGCAAGGAAGATCGGAGCGACCCGGACAACAGCGGCTGGCTCGAGGATTGGTTCGATCTACGGTTGGCGAGCGACCGCCTCAGCTATCAGGCCCGGTTCCGCGCCTACCAGTTCCTGAGCGATCTCTCCGGTTCGCGCGACAACGTCATCCGCAACCCCAACGACCGCGTGGTCAAACAGACCTTTGCCTACGAAAGCGATCATGCGGACATCCGCGCGGGCAACTATTACGGGACGATCAACCGCGGCCTGGTGTTGCGCACCTTCGAGGATCGACAGGCGCGCATCGATCGGGATGTGAAAGGCGCATGGGGTTCACTAAAGGGCGGCACGGCGTCCAATGGACTGGGCCGCGGACGGATTTCCGTGTTCGGCGGCAGCACGTATTCAAGCTTCGCGGATCTCTATGCCATGGACGCCGAGGAGGATCAACTGCGGAACACCCATCTGCAAGGGACCGAAGGCGAATGGGAACCTCGTTCCGGTACAACCCTTGGCGCGCAATATCTGGAAGCGTTCCGCACCGACTGGCACGCGAAAATCGGCGCGGGAAACTGGGAGCAGTTGTGGGGCCCGATGGCGTTGTATCTCGCCTATGCCCAACTGGAGGGGCAGGATAAATTCAACTATCCGAATGATTATCACGGTCGTGCCGTGTATGCGGCATTGTCAGGAAATTTCGGACCGTTGGAAGCCGGGGCTGAATATAAGTACTACTACAACTACAATCTCGCATTCACCGATCCGCCCAGCCTCGTGAAGTACCACACCTTCCGCCTCATGGCGCGGGACATGTTGTTCCCGAACAATCAGGCCGAAGAGGGCGTGCAGCTTCGTGGCGCATGGCATTTTCCCGGACAGACCGTGTATTCGGCTAACGTGTCCCACATTATTTCGCATCCGGAACGCAACCCCGCGTTTCTCATCCATCACGTCGAACTTCCGTATCTGGATGTGGATCAAAGTTTGCAGTGGAGTGGTCAGGATCAGAGCCACCTGATTCTCGACATGGACTGGAACCGTCAACGCAAGTTCGAGGAAGGTTCATTTCAGGACATCAACGCCTTCAACCTCGGAGCGACCTATTCCCGCCCGTTGCGAGGTCCGTGGAATGTTCAGGGGGAATTCGAGCTGCAAAAACGTTTCGTGAAATACGACAGTCTTGTCCCACCCGATCCTGTTTCCGGAATTCTCGGCGAGGTGGGCGTGAACTATCTCAAGGACAACCCCTGGCAAAGCGTCGTGTCCGCAACGATCGGACACGGCTCGGAGTGGACGTTCACCTTGGACTATGAAGTCACGACATCGAAGGTGGAACGTGACACAGGATCCATTCACGACAAATTGCCTGGCATCAACAACGGCTGGGCTTCGGCCTATCTGACCTGTTCCGCGTTGCAAGGACATCAAATCAGTCTGTGGCTGGGTCAGCGCAAGGAGCGGGTGGTGTGTTCCGGCGGGAGTTGCCGTTTGGAACCCGCCTTTGAAGGCGCGGAGCTGATATGGATCAGCCACTTCTGAAATCCGCGCTGGCGTTGATTTCGGGTCTTCTCCTTCTGTCCTGCAATTTCGACGATCCGAATCTGGAGTTCGATCCAGCCCGCGCCGATTCGACCTTGGTAAGCCTGTCTGCTTCGCAAAGCTTTCAGGTTCGGCGCAAGAACATTCTGGAATCTTTCGGGTCCTTCGGTTGTGTCTCCTGCCCGGATGCGGAGGCAAAACTGGCACCTTATTTCCATCAGGGCCCGAACTATCGTCCCGATCTTATCGTAGTGAATTACCATGTGAAATTCGGAACGACAGTCAAGGATTACTGGGTCACCGATGGGACGCAGGCGCGTTACGATCAGTCCTTTGCCAACAGCCTGCCACAAGTTTCGATGAACGATTCCAACGGGGCATTCGGAATCCGCAAATCAGACGTCAATTTCAATCAAGGGGAATACGATTCACTCGTCGTGAGGCTGCGGAGGTTGGACACGCTGACATGGATCGATCTGAAACTTGATACCCTGAATCTCATTTACGACAGCATTGTGCAGCGGATGATGGTGCATTTCACCGTGTTCAATCGCGGATCGATTCCAGAGGGAGCATTGGCTTTTCGCGCGCTGGCCGTCAAGAACCTGCCCGTGCTGTCTCCGTTGACCGGTACACGTCCTTGGGAGGCCGTGGTGGTGGAAACCACGGACAAGGATTCCGCAGGCCGCGAGATGGCGATGGAAGGTCTGCCGCCACTGACCGCAAAAACCTTTTCCGTGGCGCTGAATATCCCTGCTGACGAATCGCCGAAGCACGTGAAAGCACCTCCTCTTGGAATGGAAAGGCCCCGGGATTACGCCATCATTGTCTTCGTCAAAAATGGTCTGGGGATGGTCAGAAACGTGCTTTCATACAAGTACGCCCCGCGTTCATCCAATTGATCCGATGCCATTCGCGCTTGTAGGGGTTATTCTTACGGCGAAGGAATTCTCTGTAAATACAAGGGAAGGAGATATACCATAGAAACCCCATCGTTTTTTTTTCGCTGTTGCACTCGGCGGACTGGCGTTCTCATACGCCACCACCACCAACGTCACCAACGTCAACTTCACGTTTTCGCCCGTCACGGTCACCATTGACGCGGCGGATTCCGTGAACTGGACACTGGCTTCCAATCATAATGCCGTGGAAGTGAGTCAGGCCACCTACAACGCCAATGGCACCACTGCCCTGTCCGGGGGCTTTTCCGTTCCGTTCAGCGGGGAAAAAAAAGGGGGGCTGAGCACGGGAACACACTATTATGTCTGCACCAATCACGCCTCATTCGGCATGAAGGGGCAGGTGATTGTGCAGGGGGGTACCTTAGTCTCCGCCGTTGTCCATCTGAGTCCTTTGATGCTGCGGATTCCGGGCGCGTCGCCCATCGCCTTCACGGCTCCGGATCGAACCGTGCGGCTGTCCATTCTGGATGTCACGGGTGAGATCCTATGGTCCATGGATCTGTCCGCCGATGATCGCCGGGATGTCGTTTGGAATGGAAAGAATTCCAGCGGTGGCGACGTGTCGACTGGCATTTACTCCGCTCGACTGATGGTGCTGGATGACCGAAATCAACCCACATCCCAAACTGTGAAACTCTTTCATTACACACCCTAAAGCTGTTTTTCTGGAAATCCGCGGAAAATCCAAATCCGCGGATTTCCGCGCCGGTGTTTCCATCTCCGAACGCCGGGCGGGATTTCCCGGGATGGGTTATTATTTGGACGGGAAAGAGGGGCTCCTATGAAAAAGATTTCAATGATGTTTGTAGTTGCTTTCGGAGCGGGTGTGACCTTCGCAGCCGAAGGGGATGTGGGTACGCAGGCGTATGTGTGGGGCAATACCGGAAAAGATACCGTGGGTTACAAGGCATTGGACAGCGTCACTTATCCCAAGGGGGTGAAGCTTTCAATGTTCCAAGGCAAGGTCATTCTGATGAATGCCTTCCAGTATAATTGCGGGGGATGCGACGCAAACGCACCCAAGATCGGGCGCATGGCCGACAGCATCGGCAGCGGAAGCAGCACAATTCCCTTTCAGGCGGTGGGGACCGAAATCGACAACGGTACTTTCGCGCAAATACAAACGTCTTATAATTCCAAACTCAGGATGAACGCTGCCAACGTCAACTATCCCCTGGTGCATGTCCCGTTCGATACGGCCATTACCACTGACGGAGTGGGCACCAAATGGCACCGATACAATACCTATCGCGATGTTTATTTCGTCATTGATGCCACCGGAAAAATTGTTTTCCGTGTTGCGGGGAACCGGGTAAACCTCATGGCAGATTCCAATTTCAGGAACATTCGCAACGCCATCGCCACCGCTCTTTCGCAGGTATCGACGGGGTTGCTCCAAACCCGCTCCGGATCAAAAAATGGTTTGATTGCATACCGTCAAGGAACGGCTTTTCATTTCAACTTCGGATCCGGAATCGGTTTGAATGGTCCGGTTTCGTTGCAGATCATGGATTTACAGGGACGGATAATTCGTTCCTTCGTAATCACTTCCGGTGCCGAAGCAATTTGGAACGGAAGCGCCTTTCCGTACGGCAATTATTTTCTGAAAGCTTCAGGAATTGGTTTTTCTGAAAGCCAGAGGATTAGTTGGTTGCCTTGATATAGCGCACTTTGTTGTTCACGATTGTGAAATCCTTCCGACGCGGCAGATAACCCCCCACCGGGCGTACTGGCGGAAGGAAAGCGGAGTCCCATTCCAGTTTCCATGCCCCGAAGGCCAGTGCGGTGTCAGATCTGCCGTTGGTTCGGGAGCGCACAAACATCAGCGCCCCGAAAATACTGCTATCCGGGGCTGTGAACTGGTATTTGGATGAGATGGCGGGAAAAAACTGGAAATGGTGTTCGGTCTGAAAGCTGGTGTCGCCGAACTCTCCGGTATCTCCGAAATGTATTGGCGCATTGGCCCCGTGCACTCCCACTTTGAGGCCGTTCATGCAGAATCCATCGGGACAGACCTGCAAGTCCCAGTCATTGCTGGTGTCGCTCCCCACATCCTGCGGAAGACTCCAAAGCGTGTCTATTCCCACGTAGAAGCTGTCTGGATGCCTTTCCAGGTCGCCGTAGGACCATGCAAAAAGAAGACTCCCACTGGAAGGTGTGATGTCGGAAGTGGAATCGAACGTACGGTACCATTTCGGATTATACTGCAGGGCTTCCAGCCGTGCCTTTCCTTGCGCTGCCGTCTGCCTCGGTAAATCTTGAATCGGGTCATGGAAGAAAACATCGGAGGGCATGCACCCCCATAAAAGAACGCCGACGAAGACGGCTGTGATGCCGGAATAAATGAATCGTAGCGGGATCATCTTAAACCAAGGGAAGCCGGACGGTGACCTCTGTTCCATGGCCGTTCTGGCTGGAAAGCAAGATGGTGCCGCCGTGCGCCTCAACGAGACGTTTGCAGAGCGGCAAGCCCAATCCGTAACCCGGTGATCGCGACCGGGATCGGTCGACACGGTAAAACGGCTCGAAGACCAGACGTTGATCCTCCTCAGGGATGCCTGGGCCGAAATCGCGAACGGTAAACACGGCGGTGTCGTTTTCGGAACGCAGGTAAATCTCCACCGGACGCGGCGACGTCTTTCCGTATTTGAAGGCGTTGTCAAGGAGATTCCGCACCACCATTTTCATCCGCTCCGGGTCGATGGGGACTGCGGGAAAACCGTGGGGTTGGGTCCAAAGGATTCCCGGGGTCCGTCCCGAGAATTTGGAGGCAATTTCGGAAATCAAGCCGGCAATATTCTCTGGATGTTTTTTGAGACCTCCCAGATCACTCTGGGCCCGTTCCGTCTCCAGAATTTCCGTAACCATCGCATTAAGTGCGACGACTTCCTCTTTCAAGCTGTCCACGGCGGAACCAGGTTCGGCCATTTCCAGCGCGACGCGCATGCGCGTGAGCGGAGAGCGTAACTCGTGGCTGACATCCATGAGCAATTGATCGCGGGCGCGCAGCCGTTCCTTCAGGCTGGCTGTCATGGCGTTGAAGGAACGTGCGAGAGCTGCCAGTTCGTCGTTACCTTTTTCAGTCAGTCGAACATCCAGGTTGCCAGCGGCTACGCCTTGGACACCGCTTTCTAGATCGCGAATGGGACGCAACATCCGGTGCAGGGTAAACCACCCCAGCAGCCATGCCAGAAAAATGAAGACCAACAGAACCAGCCAATCCCGACCCAGATTTTCTACGGCCGGCTTGCGTCGTGATCCATAGACAAAGGTGTATTCGCCTTTCTGTATTGACGCCCACAACCTGCCTTCACGAAAGAACAGATGCACAGAATCCACGGCGGAAGTCTGCCCAAGAATGTCCCAGACATCTTCCGAGAAATCCTTGGCATGCCAGTTCAACGAGGGACCCTTGATTCCAATGGCAATCCCAAGTTCAGCAGAAAGTCGTTTTGCAAACAAGGTGTCGGGAGGAGTGCCGAGTTCTGCAGAGACCAGACCCCAATAATGAACCTGATTGGGGTGGGATTCGATCTTCGCGTTTTCGTTCCAGTAGGAGCGGTAAAAACCGCCAAACGCCAGATAGGTCAAAAGCACAGTGCCCAAGAGCACTATGAAAAGCTTGAAAAACAGGGACTGATAACCGCGCCTTTCGGCGGAATCATTCCTGTGCGTCATCCTCCCGACCTCCGAGGAAGAGATATCCCGTGCCGCGTACCGTCTTAAGATAGCGTGGTCGCTGCGGATCGTCTCCCATTTTCTGCCGTAAACGGCTCACCAGCACGTCCAGGGAGCGATTGAGGGGTTCCCATTCACCACCTTTGAGCATGTCCATGAGACGATCCCGGTTCAGTACGGTTCCCGGATGACGGGCAAAGGCAAGAAGGGCATCGAATTCCAGGGAGGTCAGTCGCAGATCCTCTCCGGCGCGGTGGGCGGAACGGCGGGACGGATCGATTTCCAAATCTCCGCATTTCACCAGCTCGCCTTGTTGAGCCGGATGCTGGCGCCGCATCACAGCTTGAATGCGCGCAGCCAGTTCCCGGGGCTCGAACGGTTTCGGCAGATAGTCGTCCGCTCCCAATTCGAGTCCGACGATGCGGTCCGCGACTTCGCCGCGCGCGGTGAGCATGATGACGGGAACCCCGGAGGTTTTCCGGATCTCACGGCAGATTTCGAAACCGTCCTGACCCGGAAGCATCACATCCAACAGGACACAATCCGGAGGATCGCGCCACAATTGCCTCAATCCTTCCTCGCCGTTTCCAGCGGTGGCCAGCGAGATTTCAAACCGCGTCAGATATTCGGTCAGCAAGCGCGCCAGTTTGAGGTCATCATCGATCAACAGCACCTTGGTTTTCATGTCATCCTCATTCGTATCTCAATGCTTCGATGGGATTGAGTCGCGCAGCCTTGCGCGCCGGATACCATCCGAAAAAAATTCCCGTGGCTGCAGAGAATCCGAATGCCACAAAGATGGAAACCGGTGAGATCTTCACGGCCCAACCTTGTGTCGAAGAGAGAAACATTGAGGTGCTCACTCCGAAAACGATGCCCAGCAACCCGCCCATAAAACTTATAACTAAAGCTTCGACCAAAAACTGTAACAGTATGTCACCGCCAAGGGCTCCCACGGCCAGCCGGATGCCGATTTCGCGTGTTCTTTCAGTGACCGAGACCAGCATGATGTTCATGATGCCGATGCCGCCCACGAGCAGGGAGATGGCGGCGATGCTGGCGAGCAGAATCGTCAATGTTTGTGATGTGGCAGTGGCGGCCTGCGCGATGTCAGTCTGGGTACGGATGGTGAATTCCGAGGCCGTACCTTCTGGAGTTTTCATGCGCCGCCGGAGCGCATCTTCCGCCTGCATCGATGCGGTGGAAATGGCTTCCGTGGAAACGGCGGAGGCGAAGAAGCTTTGTGCATACGTTCCTCCCAGTACTTTGTGAAGTACTGAGGAGAAAGGCGCAATCACGATATCATCCTGATCCTGTCCCAGCGCATTTTGGCCTTTTGATTCCAGCAATCCGATGATGCGCATGGGCACGTTTTTGACACGGATGGTTTGTCCCACCGGATCCGTTCCTGCGCCGAAGAGGTTGTCGGCGATCGTCCGGCCGATCAGACAAACCTTGGCGGCCGACTTTTCATCCGAAGAAGCGAATGCAACACCCGACGCCACATTCCATTGCCGTATGAGAAGGTATTCCGGATAAACGCCATAGATGTTGGTGCGCCAGTTTTGTCCACCCGCCTTCAACTGCACTCCGGCGCGCGCGAGAGGAGTGATATACAGGATCGCGTCGGATTCGCGTCGGATCGCCTCGGCATCGTCCTCGGTGAAGCGCGTGCCGGAGCCCGCTTCGAGACGGATGCCCGACTGATTGAACGCACCCGGAGAAATGATGAGTACGTTGCTTCCGAGACTGGCGATGGATTTTTCCACCGAGGCGCGCGCGCCTTGTCCCACGGCCAGCATGGCGATCACGGCAGCCACGCCGATGACTATGCCCAGCATGGTCAGGAAGGAGCGCAACTTGTTGCGCGAGAGTGATCGCAGCGCAATGCGAAAGAGCGCGGAGAAACGCATCTAGATCAGTTCCTCCGTGGAAGTCGGTGGAAGCTTGTCCAGTTCGGCACGCGCGGAAAGCCGTTGCGGGGTGGGAATGTCGCGTACAATACGTCCATCCCGCACAAACACCTGTCGGCCCGTGAAGGCTGCGATGTCCGGTTCGTGCGTCACCAACAGCACCGTGATGTTGCGAGAGTTGAGCCGCTGGAAAAGATCCATGATCTCGAGGCTGGTGCGCGTGTCGAGATTTCCGGTTGGCTCGTCGGCAAGGATGAGCACGGGATCGTTGACCATGGAGCGCGCGATGGCCACGCGCTGCTGTTGGCCGCCGGAAAGTTGGTTCGGGTAGTGCCCGGCGCGTTCCGCCAGTCCCACCGCAGCCAACGCTTGCATCGCGTGTTCACGGATTTCGGCGGAGGAAATATCGTGACGGTACAACAGCGGCAACTCGACGTTTTCCAGCGCGGTGGTGCGCGGCAGCAAATTGAACGATTGGAACACGAAACCCAAGTTGCGGTTGCGCAGGCGCGAAAGTGCATCGCGATCCAGACTTTGCACTTCGTGTCCGTCGAGCAGGTATTTGCCGGAGGTGGGAAGGTCGAGACAACCGAGGATGTTCATCAACGTCGATTTTCCCGATCCGCTCGGTCCGCTGATGGCGAGAAATTCGGAAGGGTAAATGTCGAAATCCACACCACGCAGAGCGTGCACGGTTGTTTCGCCCATTTGATAGGACTTGGTCAAGCCTCGAACGGAGAGTATGGGGTTGGACATGGCTCGATCGGGTTTCGGACGATTATCGCATGCCCCTGCCACCGCCCGGTCCGCCCATACCTTGCTGCATGCCGAATGGCCTGGATTGGGAATTGGTCGTTGCGGGAGTTTCCACGCCGGTGAGGATCGAATCGCCTTCGTTGATCTCACCGGAAATTTCGGTTTTCGATCCGTCCGTCAAACCGGTCTCGACGCGGATGGGTTTTGGTTTTCCGTTTTCCAGCACGAAAATCCGTCCCTTGTTTCCTCCGCCGTTCCGTTTCCATCCGCCACCACCTTCGCGTTTTCCACGTGTGGAATCAGCCGGCGATTTGGGTTTGCGCGGAGGCTGGAACCGCAAGGCCGTCGAAGGTACAAGCAACACGTCGTCTTTGCTTTGCACGGCGATGGTAAGGCTGGCTGTCATTCCCGGCATTAGTTTAAGATCGGGGTTATCGACGTCGATGATGGCATTGTAGGTCACCACATTCTGGGTCACGATGGGTTGCAGACGAATCTGCGAAACGGTGCCGGAGAATTGCGCATCGGGATAGGCGTCGACGGCGAACGATGCCTGCTGTCCAACCTTTAGTTGTCCGATGTCTGCCTCATCCACCGAGGCCAGCACCTGCATCTTGCGCAGATCTCCCGCGATGGAAAACAAGGTCGGCGTGTTGAAGCTGGCGGCCACGGTCTGGCCGATGTCCACGGCGCGGGAAAGCACAATGCCGTCGATGGGGGAGACGATAAGGGCGTAGTGGAGATTGATCTTCGCGCGTTCGAGACCGGCTTTAGCCGACTCCAAAGTGGCAGTGGCCATTTTGGCACTTGCGTCGGCTTGATCAAGCTCGGCCTGGGAGATGAGGCCCTTGTCGAAAAGAGGTTGTGCCCGCTTCAGCTCCGCTTGTGCCTGATAGTGTTGCGCCTCGGCCTTCGCGAGATTGGATCGTGCATCCGCCAGCGCGGCGGCCAGCAAGGTGGTGTCGATGCGCGCGATGATCTGCCCTTTTTTCACCTGCGAGTTGAAGTCGGCATACAATGCGGAAATGATGCCGGAAACCTGTGTGCCCACGGCCACGGTGGTCACAGCTTGCAAGGTTCCCGTCGCGGTGACAGAAACTTGAATTGATCCCCGTTCCACAGCGGCTTTGCGCCATTTGATTTCAGCTTCGCGATGCGACCACCACCACGTGCCTGCACCTGCAAGGATCGCAACGACGATGATCGACCACCAGATGGATTTTTTCATGGGTGTCCCTTATTCCTTAACCAGCGCACCGGCCAGGCGTTTCAAAGCGAGTTCGGCTTGCTGGGTGTTTTGCCGTGCCGTGGCCAAACGGCTTCGTGCGTCGAGCAGGATACGTTGCGCGTCTCGGAACTCCAGTGCGGTTCCGGATCCGGCCTTGTAGCGTTCCTGTGCCGCATCAGCTTGCTGTATCGCAACGTCGAGGTTGCGCGTCTCCAGATCGACGCGCTGCCGTCCCGCGGCATACTTGCGGTGTTCCTGTTCGAACTCCGCGCGGACATCTTCCAACGCCTGTTGAAAGCGCGTTTCACTCTGCCGCAATTCCAGTTTCGCGTTGCTCACCGCCTGATGGCCGCGCAATTGATCGAAGAGCGGGACGGTGAGATTCACACTGTAAGTTGCGCCGTCCGGGCGCGTCGAACCGGAATTTAACGAGGAAGGCGTCGAGGAGTACGCGACGCCCGCGTTGAGACTCGGCCACCACAGTCCGCGCGCTTCTCCCAATCCTGAGGTGGCGGCATTGCGCCGAGCCTGTGCTTGTAAAACCGTCGAGTTGTCATCCGCCAAAGTGGCTCGCCATTTTTCCACGGGCAAACCGGTTTCGACGGGAATGGAATCCGACACTTCAAAATCCGTTTCCGGAGCGCGCGCCAGGAGTTGATTGAGTTGGATCTTGGCTTCATGCAACGCCACCTGCTGTGACAACAACGAAGAAGAATCCTCATTCAAGGTTGCGATGGCTTGTAATGCGTCGAGATGTGAACCCGAACCCACTCCGGCCTTGGCTTGTGCAAGTTTCGCCTGATCCTCCGTCACCCCGGTTTTTTCCTGAATGGCCGCGAGCAACTGCTTTTGCAGCACCACGCCGTAGTAGGCATTCAACACGGCTTCTACCGTGGTTTCCACCGCCAGACGCTCCTGCCATTCCGCGGCTTTCTCCGAAGACTTGAGTCGGCGGTAGGCGTGGTAGGATTGAAAGCCCTCGAAGATTTGCCAGTTGAGCGCCGCGCCCACCGTGGTTTGCCGTGTCACCGAATCCTTCAGGTTGCCGGAGGTATTGACGGAAGCCGACGCGCCGGGAAGAAACGGCCCGATGGCTGACTGGCGATTGACCACGGCTTCGGCCGTTTGATCACGCGCCAATGACAGGGAGAAATTCTTCTCCAAAGCCAGATGCACAGCCTCGTCCGGTGTCAGAAGAGGCTGTGCCTGCAAAGCTCCATAAATGAAAAAACTTGCAAACGCCGGTGAAAGTCGGAATGGTTTATTCACGATCCTTTTCCATATGACGCTGACCCCAGCGATCTTTCATCCGCTCCTTCATTTCGTCGCGGCGTTTTTCCATGAAACTCGCGAGTTTTTCGCGCTGTTCGGGGGTGAGGATGGCATGCAATTCCGCGAAGCGTTTGACGCGTTCGGCATGCTTGGCGCGCATCTTGGCCATGTGTGTCTCGAAGTCGCGGTTCATGGCCGCAGTATCCGGCGAAGAGGCGCGTAACTGCTTCATGAACTCTCCGCCCATTTCTCCCGGTCGTGGCATGGGCATGGGTTCCTCTTCCTCGAACAACTGTTTCACCTTGGCGGCCTGATCCGCATTCAGGTTCAACTCCTTGGTGAGTTTATCGGAAACCCATTCGGCGCGCCGATGCGGGTTGCCCATGGGGTGACCCGGATGATCGTCTCCGGGTTGGGCGGCAACGGGAACGACGGTTCCAAGTCCAAGACAAAAAGACAAGCAAACAAGGGTTGCTGCACGAGACATACGGTTCTCCTTTGTGTGAATGGCGGGTGGAAGGTGGAAGGCGCAGGCGCAAAATACGAGGTTGAGCCTGGAACGCCACGTCCGAGAGGTAACGATTAGTAACGCGAGGGGATATGCCTATTTTCTCAACTATGCACCATTCTCACGGACATTCCGGAACCCGGGATCATACCTCGGATTTGGTCCGAGACCCGGTGTGCGGGATGGATGTTCTCCGGTCTTCCAAGCACCGGAGGGAGTACAAGGGCGCCGAATATTTCTTTTGTTGCGGCAACTGCCTCGCCAAGTTCGCTGCGGATCCGGATCGGTACACACAGACTCCTATCGGGGTTGCCACCGGGGATACCCCGAGGGGTGGTCGTACGTTGGTAGAGTACACATGCCCTATGCACCCCGATGTACGGCAGATAGGTCCGGGTACGTGTCCCAAATGCGGAATGGCTCTGGAGCCTGATGTCGCCGCAGATGGTGTTGAGGAGGATTTCTCCGAACTGCGGGACATGAACCGCCGGTTCAAATTTTCCGTTGCTCTTTCTTTGCCGCTCTTGATCCTCGCAATGGGGGATATGCTGCCGGGGCACCCATTCTCCATGTTGCTTTCCATGCGGGCCCGTGAATGGCTGGAACTGTTGCTTGCGACGCCCGTGTGTCTTTGGGCTGCATGGCCGTTCCATCAGCGTGCCGCGCTTTCCGTCAAACACCGCAGCCTGAACATGTTCACCCTGATCGGCTTGGGAGTAAGTGCGGTCTATTTCTACAGCATCATCGTCGTGCTCCTTCCGGGCGTCTTTCCAGATTCGTTTCGCAATAACATGGGCGGGTTGGATCTGTACTTCGAGGCTGCCGCGGTGATTGTGACGTTGATTTTGCTGGGACAAGTGCTGGAGTTGCGCGCACGCAGCCGAACCGGGGTCGCGATCCGGAAATTACTCGGGCTTGCCGCCAAAAGCGCTTCCCGCATTCGTGATGACGAAAGCGAAGAGAGTATTCCACTGGAGCATGTCCATGTCGGGGATCGACTTCGCATTCGGCCAGGAGAAAAAATCCCAGTGGATGGTGTGGTACTGGAAGGACTCGGTACGGTGGATGAGTCCATGGTGACGGGCGAGGCTTTTCCGGTCAAGAAGAAAAACCGAGATCGTGTCACGGGCGCGACGATCAACCTGCGTGGGGCCATCGTGATGCGCGCCGAAAAGGTCGGTTCGGAAACTTTGCTGGCACGCATCGTGTCCATGGTCGCTGAAGCACAACGCAGCCGCGCTCCCATTCAGAAACTCGCGGACACGGTATCAGGCTGGTTCGTGCCGGCGGTACTGCTCGTATCAGTCCTCACATTCGCAGTTTGGGCGTGGATGGGGCCACAACCGCGTCTGGCGCACGCTCTCGTCAATGCGGTGGCCGTGCTCATCATCGCCTGTCCGTGCGCCTTGGGGTTGGCCACGCCTGTGTCGATCATGGTGGCGATGGGCCGCGGCGCGGGCATGGGTGTGCTGTTCCGCAATGCAGAAGCCATTGAGGAGTTGCGCAAGGTCGACACCTTGGTGGTGGATAAAACCGGAACGCTCACTGAAGGCAAGCCGAAACTGGTGACATTGGAAACGGCGCAAGGTTTTAATGAATCCGAACTTTTGCGATTAGCTGCAAGTCTGGAGTGTCATAGTGAGCATCCCGTGGCGGCTGCGATTGTGAAAGCCGCGGAAGAGCGAAAGATCGAAGTCTCGACGTCGGATCACTTCGAATCCATTTCCGGCAAAGGTGTCACGGGAAATGTGGAGGGGCACACCGTGGCCTTGGGTAACCGCGCTTTGATGCAGGATCATGGCATCGATTCGGAAATTCTTTCATCGCGTGCCGAGGCTTTGTCCCGCGATGGACAAACTGTTCTCTTCGCGGCCATCGATGGCAAACTCGCCGGACTTTTCGGCGTGACCGATCCTGTGAAAGAAACCACTACCGAAGCCGTGCGTACTCTGCAAGCTGAAGGCCTTCGCATCGTAATGCTCACAGGAGACAATCGAGTTGTCGCGGATTCCGTGGCGCGCAAACTTGGCATCGATGAGGTATTCGCGGAGGTTCTTCCGCATCAAAAGGCGGAGAAGGTAAGGGAATTGCAGGTTGTGGGACGCATCGTCGCCATGGCGGGAGATGGCATCAACGATGCCCCGGCATTGGCTGCGGCTCGGGTTGGCATTGCGATGGGAACCGGCACCGATGTGGCCATGGAAAGTTCAGGAGTGACTTTGGTGAAGGGGGATTTGCGCGGCATCGTTCGTGCGCGGCGGCTGTCACGCGAGACGATGGCCAACATCCGACAGAATCTGTTCTTCGCCTTTGTGTACAACTCTCTGGGCGTGCCCATTGCCGCCGGAGTTCTTTATCCTGTGTTTGGCCTGCTGCTAAGTCCCATCATTGCGGCGGCGGCCATGAGCTTCAGTTCCGTCTCGGTGATTGGAAACGCTCTACGGTTACGGACAGCGAAGGTTTGAAAATTTGCTGTTTTCACAAGATTGCCATACCGACAACCGTTTCATCGAGACTATTCGGGTTCGATCGTTGTATACTTCTGGCGTGAACTTGAAGCGTCACCTTCTCAAATGCTCCGCCATATTGGCGCTCATGGCATGGGCCAATGTTCAGGTTATGGCCTGTTGCTGGTCCTTTGCACCTTCCAAAGCAACGGTTGCCGAAGTATCATCCGAACATGCCTGTTGTCACAAGAAGACCGCATCGGCGATGATGCCTGTTGGTGATGCACCTGCTTTGCATGTCGGGCATTCCGCAAAATGCGGCATGCAGGATGGAATTCCCGCGGTGCAATCTTCCGCGCCCTCCGGTGATTTGGCGTTGGCGGTTTCCGAGCATGCCATCCCAGAACAAACAGTTCTTTTTTCCAAGTTCTTTTCCGCCGCTCCTGTCCGTAATACCGGGCCGCCTGTCTTTCTCGAATTCCAGCGACTCCTGATTTAAGCCTTCTTCCGTCCGAAGTGCCGGATGCGTATGTCGCGTCTCCGGAGATTTTTCGTCTCGGAAGGAGGTTTTGTGTTTCGGCTTGTCAAATTCCTGGTGTTGAGCGTTGCATTCGCTTTGGGGGAGACGGTATACCCGCCTCCGGATGCGTTGCGCCTTGTGGAAAAAGCGCTGAGTCATCATCCGGCGCTGGCCGCCGCGCATCTTTCCGCCGACGCCGCGCATGCCAACGGAAAACATCACGCCGCGTGGGAGGCGCCGGAGATCGGTGTGGAGTTTTATCAGGCCCCGGTATCGTCCTTTCCTAATCCGTTGAAGGATCAACGCGAGATCGACTATTCCGTATCACAGGTGATCCCGTTTCCGGGAAAACTCTCGGCCATGTCGCAATCCGAGCACTTCCGCGGCGCGGCCGAAGAAAGTCGTGCCGGAGCCGTGGCCTTGGATTTGCGCAGACAAATCCTTTCTGCGTACGCTGATCTCCACATGGTGGAATGGCGGTTGCGATTATTGCGCGAGGATCGCGCCGAGGTGGAGCGACTACTCCGCGCCGCACGCACTGGTTATGAGGGCGGCATGGGCAGCCAGTCGGATCTCCTGCGCGTGGAATCGGAAGCGGCGAAGCTCGACGCGGACGCGTTGCAACTCGAGTCGGAGCGCTTCGCAACCCTTTCCGCGCTGGCTTCGCTGGCGGGAGGCGAAGTTTCGATCCCGTTCGTGGACAACCTGGCTCCTCCCGCCATCAATCCGTCCCCGGATCGTCTCAAGGCTCTGGCGTTGCAACGCCGTCCGGATCTGGAGGCAATTCGTTATGAGACAGGCATGGCGGGAGCTGATGCCAAGGCGCGTGATAAGGACGCCTATCCCGATCTCATGCTGCGCGGGGCCTACAAGGATATGCTGCTGGGCGACATGCTGGACGGTACACGGCGCGGGTACTGGTCTGTAATGGCATCCGTGAAGGTTCCCATCGCCCCGTGGTCGTGGGGAGGCGTGCGCTCCGGCGTCACCGAGGCGAGGACATTGCAACGCAAGAGCGAACAGGATTACGCCGCGATGCGACTCTCCGTGAACGCCGAGGTGGATCGAGCCGTGGCCATGCTGACGTCGGCGCAGGAGCGCATGGAACTGGAGCAGAACCGGCGTATTCCGCTGGCCGAGCAATCGTTGCGTTCATCGCTGGCCGCCTATCAGGGAGGGCGTTCGGATTTCAACGGGGTGCTGATGGCCTTCCGCGAGCTGCGCATGGCGCGCGAGGACTATCACATGGCGGTGGCGGATCATTTGAAGGCCTGGGCGGATTTGGAATACGCGAGCGGCGGCTCGATCATCGGACCCGCATTGGAAGATTGAAGGGGTGCATCATGAAAAACGGAAACAACTTTATTCGCGGACTTGCAATCTCGACTGCGGTTATTGGAATCTGGGGTTTGCTCGGATGCGATAAAAAAGCGGACGATAAAGAAGCCCCCCCTGGGAAGGTCAAGGAGATCCAGACGCTGTACCAGTGTCCCATGCATCACCAGATTATCCGCGAGCATCCTGGCGCTTGCCCGATTTGCGGTATGACCTTGGTGGCGGTGCAGGAAGGTCACGATTCCGCGCACTCCATCGTCGCCTTTGATCCGTCAGTGGTGCAGAACATGGGCGTACGCACTGAAACCGTGCATATGCGGAGTCTTGCCCCGGCGATCCGGTTGGAGGGAAAAGTTGCGGCCGATGAAAGCCGCATTCGCTCGGTCACGGCGCGCGTCAATGGTTACGTGGAAAAACTGCAAGCTTCGCTTTCAGGACAGACTGTACGCGAGGGGGAGGTTCTGATCAAGCTATACAGCCCGGACTTGGTGTCGGCACAGGAAGAGTTGATTCAGGCATTGAATTACCGTGAGGATTTGCCAGCTTCGGCAACGGCGTCATTGCGTGGCAACGCGGAGCAACTGGTCGAAAGCGCGCGCCGTCGCTTGTCGAACTGGGGCATCGCCGCATCATTCGTGGATGCGCTGGAAAAGACGCGGCAAGTGGTGCACGATCTGCCCATTGTTTC
>OMJM01000076.1 GCA_900299345.1 bacterium
ATATCATTTACAAGATCGGCGATGGCAGCGCCGGTTGGGAAAGTTGGGCTCCGTATGATCGCATTATTGTGGCCGCCGGAGCGCCTGCCGTGTCCGATGTCTTGAAGCGACAACTCGCAGATGGAGGACGCTTGGTGATTCCCATCGGCGGACGCGAAATGCAGCGACTAATGCGTATTGAACGCCATGGCGACGTGTTCGAAGAGACTGATCTGGGTGAATGCCGGTTCGTGCCCTTGGTAGGCACTCAGGGATTCAAGTAGCTTTCGCCCTATGAATGATGATTTAAATAATCCGATTGAGGAACCAAAATCCAAACGCTGGCTCGATGAACTGAGTTGGTATCTGCTCGTCATGGGCTTTATTGCCATTCTGACGGCAGGGTTGTGCTTCTTCCTGTATCGAAACAAGCCCTTGACCTACGCCGATTTCAGCATCGACGCAAATACACTTGGCAAATACCTGTTGATCGCGGGTCTCTTGTCCTATGTCACTGGACGGGTGATACATTACATTCGCCGGCACCAAAAACGCCGCGCGGAATTATGACGTGAATCTAGTTGGGGAGACCTTCGTGTTCTCCCTGAAGAATTCCTTCCAACCGGTAGTCCGCCTCTACCGTGTGAATCGCGCCATCGGGAGTCAACCGGCTGGAATAAAGATTGAACGATTCAACCGGGATTTCTTCAATCTTGAACAGTGCATGATGCACTTCGAAGTTTCCGACATAGCGCAAGGCATCGTTCTTGAGCCTCGCGAGGGTCACATGCGGATGAAATTTACGTCCATCAGGCTGCACACCCGCACGACCCAAAGCACTTTCGAGCTTTCGGCTCAACCGCAACAAAGCTTCATTGGCCGCAACGCCCACCCAGAGAACTTCCGGATCGCCGCGCAGGGGAAAGTGTCCCACACCCTTGAGATCAATGTGAAAAGAATCGACGTGTACATCGTTGAGTGCATGACGCACATATTCAAGCGTTGACTCATTCTGCTCCCCGAGGAATCGCAAGGTGAGATGGTATTGGTGTGACGGAACCCACACCGCTCCTGGCATTCCATACGCGATGTCCTGCAATTTCGCAGAAACATATTCCGGAAAATCAATGGCGATGAACAATCTCGGCATATCAACCCGGCTTTCTGGTTTCACGCGCGATCCACTCCAGATAATCCGGATTGCCTCCGGAGATTGGAAGGAACACCACGCAGGGACAGGAATAGGAATGCAACGACAACACACGACGTTGAAGAGCTTCCTTCAACGGGGACGTGGTTTTGGCGATAAGCACGACTTCGTGAGAGGTTTCCAGTTTTCCGTCCCACCAATAATGGGACTCCATTTGAGAGAGGATATTAACACAAGCAGCCAACCGCTCTTCAACCAAAACAGTGCCGATCCGGCGGGCTTCCTCTTCACTGGAGAGGGTGATATAGGCGAACAAGAAGTCCATGAACCTGTTCTTTCTAACCCCTTTATAAACCATAAGTTAAAAAAATGAAATTATGCGATGTGTGAAATTCTCTACGTAAGAAATATCTTTGAATTCCGAAAAGGACGGATCGATTGCCCCAGAAAAAAGCAACCCATAAAAAAAAACGGATAAAGCCCCTGGTCGGTGTCATCATGGGCAGCAAGTCGGACTGGGAAACCCTGAACGAAGCCGTCAAAATGCTCCGCGAACTCGGAATCCCTTATGAAGCCAAGGTGGTTTCGGCACACCGCACACCCAAACTCATGGTGGATTACGCACAGAAAGCGGAGAAGCGTGGCCTTGAAGTCTTGATTGCGGGAGCCGGAGGCGCCGCGCATCTCCCCGGTATGACAGCCTCACTGACACCATTACCTGTCATTGGTGTCCCGGTCGTCTCCAAGCAGTTGAAAGGCCTGGATTCGTTGCTCTCCATTGTGCAGATGCCCGCCGGTATCCCCGTAGCGACGGTCGCCATCGGCAATGCGCGCAATGCCGCCTTGCTTGCCGCGCGTATCCTCGGTGTGAAGCACCCCGTGTATCGCAAGGCCGTGGCCAATCACATGACACAGCAGGAGCGTGAAGTACGCTCTCATCGGTTGGAACATTGATGGCCGTTCTTCCCGGCGCAACTTTGGGCATTCTCGGTGGCGGACAACTGGGGCGAATGTTCGCTCTGGATGCGAAACGCATGAGTTACCGCGTTGCTGTGTTGGAGCCGTCGAAGGATTCCCCTTGCGGCCAAATCGCGGATCACGTCATCACAGCACCCTATACTGATGAAAAAGGCTTGCGAGAACTGGCTGACAAGAGCGATGTTCTGACCTATGAATTTGAAAACGTGGATGCAAAGGCCGTTGAATTTCTGGAAGGTTTGGGAAAACCCGTGCACCCCTCCAGCAAGGTGTTGCGGATTACCCAGGATCGTATCCTGGAAAAAACATTTGCACTTAATGCGAATATTCCTGTGACCGCCTTTGCCGCCATCCGTTCTGGCGAGGATCTCGAAAATGGCATGACCGCGGTTGGATTTCCGGCATTTCTCAAAACATCCCGCGGGGGATACGACGGCAAGGGACAGGTTCGGATTGAAAACGCGGACGAAGGGCGCAAGGCGTTCGCAAATTTTTCCGGTGTTGATCTAATTCTGGAAGGGCTCGTGCCTTTTGAAAAAGAAATCAGCATCGTGGCGGCGCGGAGACAAGATGGCTATTTCTCCGCATACCCGCCTTCGGAAAATGTTCATGTCCGAAACATTCTCGACCTCTCTCTTCATCCTGCCCGCATTTCCAATTCCACGGCCTCGGCAGCATACAACATCGCCTTCAAGGTGGGAGAAGGATTGGGTATTGTCGGAACCTTCTGCGTCGAAATCTTTGTTCTGTCGGACGGTTCCTTGATGATGAATGAAATCGCGCCGCGGCCGCACAATTCCGGACACGCCACCATCGATGCCTGCCTGTGTTCGCAATTCGAACAACAGGTGCGGGCGATCTGCGGATTGCCCCTCGGCTCCACCGAGCTTCTGCGCTCTGCCGCCATGATCAACCTCATCGGAACCGGCGAAGGCAATCGGTTGGACGGGGTAGAGCAACTGCTTGCGGCACCTGACGCATCGCTTCATCTCTACGGGAAATCCGAGGCTCCCAAGGGCCGAAAGATGGGACACTTTACCGTGCTGGCGAATAGCGCGGACATTGCTGAGAAGCGGGCAAGGGAACTTCAGAAGCAGTTGAAGTGGGTTTAATACCTCACGTCAAAATCCGTCTCTCCGCATAATACCTTATCTTCAACCTTCACACTCTCCACACGTGCATTGGGCGGTCCCCGTCGGCTCCAACGAATGAATTCCCCGACCTTTTCAGAAAATCCCTCCACTTCGGCGTAAACAGAACCGTCGGATTCATTGCGGACAAACCCCGCAAGCCCCAAGCGTTGAGCTTCACGCCTTGCATCGCGGCGGTAAAACACACCCTGAACTCTGCCTGAAATCTGGAGTGAAACGCGGCAGACACTCTGGCCCGAAGCATTCATATCAATGGTTTTCGCCACCCGTGACCCGGTGCGCGAATTCCACATCTTCCATTTGCGGAACCGCCATGAGATCCTGTAACACTGTTGACAATGGCTTGTTTTCAAACAGAAGAGCATGCAGACCTTTAAGGATGTGCATGTTGATACCGAGTTCACGCGCCTTTTCAAACACCACGCCGACGGTGTGCCCTCCTTCTGCCACATCGCCGACTTCCTGCACCGCTTCCTGCAAGGTTTTTCCCTGACCGATCAGATAACCCACACGGAAATTGCGACTCAACGGAGAACCGGCTGTGGTGACTAAATCTCCCACACCAGCCAAACCCAGAAAAGTCATGGGATTAGCGCCGAATTTCTCCGCGAAACGGCTCATTTCCGCCAAGCCACGCGTCAGCAACATACCGCGAGTATTGTCACCAACCTTCATCGCAGCAGCCAAACCGGTGGCGATGGCGTAAATGTTTTTCAACACACCGCCCAATTCCACACCGCGTACGTCCCGACTGCTGTACACACGGAAATAGGAACAGGACAAAAGGTTCTGCACTTCCTGTATGACTTCATCGTACCGGCTGGCAATCACGGTACCACTGGGCATTTTGGCCGCGATCTCTTTGGCGAGGTTGGGACCGCTCAAGGCGCCGATCTTGAGGCAGGGAGTTTCCTCGCGCAAAATTTCAGTCATCAACTGGAAGGTATGCGCTTCGATACCCTTGGTCGTACTCACAAGGATTTGGCTTCCGTCCAGCCATTCACCCAGACGATGAGCCACGGAACGAAAGTGAGTGCTCGGAACGCACATTAAAAGCACCCTGCAGCCTTGCGACGCCTCCCGCAAATCAGAGGTGGCTGTGATATTGGAACTCAACGGAAAGCCGGGTAGGTATTTGCGGTTCTCGTGGGTGTCGTTGAACGCAGCGGCGGATTCCGGCGTCCGGAACCACAGGGAGACGGGCAGCCCCTTGTGACCGATGATATCCGCCAGCGCGCTGCCGAAACTTCCGCCGCCGATGATGCCGATGCGTTCCATGCGTCCCTCAGTCCGGAAGTGCGTATAAATCCAGACGGTTGCGATAATAGTAGAGCAATTTCAGGTTGTCCGACCAGATTTTTTCACCGTCGCCACAAAGCGTTTGGCCATCGTGATACCCCTTGAACTGAGCCAAGGCTGTATCGAGAACATGTTGCATATCCTGCTGACGCAAAGAATCTTCGAGGCGAAGCTGATTTTTCTCTTCCAACTCCCGCAGAGAGTGGAGCAACATTCCCAAACACTGCAAAATGTCCTTTTGGGAAACAGCGTTATCCGGACCCGTGAAATGACGAAGAAACTCGTAGAAGTCAGGTTGAGGATACGCCTTCCTCAGAGTCCGGAAAGCAGCGAATGCCACTGCATGAGTGGGCAGGATGACATTATTCCGACGGTACGACTTAAGGATGGCGACCCCTAGCTCCCGCGTATATTCCTGATCCCGTTGTAAAACGGCGGTTGGCGTTCCTTGAACCTCCAGGTACTTGACGCGCTCGATCGCGCGACCGTGACCATCGCGTGAGTAACCTTCCGCGTCCACTGCATTTCCAAATAAATCCAACGGTTCACAAAAATGGAGGTGAATCTTGGAATGCACTGAACGGAGATGCTTCCAGAACCGGAGCATACGGCCCACTCCGGAAACATCGTCCCGACGCGCGATATACCGGCTTTTTCCTTCCTCACGCAAATGCTCGTCGATCAAGGATTGAGCCTCCAGCACCAAACCATAGGACAAGGTGATGGGAACCACAAACACATCTGGCTTGGATTTTCCATTGCACACGTTGGCTTCAAATGCGGACAGTCCGCAGCCTAATAGTCCCAATTTCAGGTAGTCGTCCATCCCGCCACGACGATTGCGAGTACCTCCGGGAAAAAAGAGATTGTGACATCCGTTTTCAATGGAGAATGTGGCGTATTGCTTCAGTGTGTCCTTGTAAATCGTGTTTTTCTTTTTCCGATCCACCTTATACGCACCCAAATTGTTCAGCAAATAGGCCAACAGTGGATTTCGAAATAAATTCAAACCCGCGCCGTAGTAGAATGGGGGAAGGTTGGCATGGTGAAGCCCCAGACCAATCACGATGGAATCAAAATTACTGACGTGGTTGGGAACCAGAATCAAGGTTCCGCGCTCTGCAAGACGGCGGACATGTTCCACGGAACCTGTCAGGAGAATGTTTTGGTTCACATGAAGCCGTTTCTCGAGTGAAGCCAGGCCTCCCGAGGCAACGTGACGCAACCGGAGTTTCAAAAACCAGGGAAGAATCCATGCCGTCAATCTGTGCAGATGCGGATTGATTCCTCCGTGAATTTCCTCTGCGTAGGCCTTGGCCAAGTCCAGTAATGCTTTTTCATGCCCCGCATCGCCGTCTGAATTCAAAGTTTGAGCGGACTCGTTGAGCAATGTCTCCAATGTGACTTGGGAATCCCGGGCACATCGCTCCCTCGCTTCTTCCAAAACACGCCTGGCCACTTCGTCCACGACAAAGGCCTTGTTTTCCCACGAGTTAAACGCGCTTGTATTCACTTTGATTTTCCGAAGCAGAAAATGTTAAAAAAGCCCGATCCGCGGGAAAGGACACTAAATTTTGTCCGCATGCCCGCGCCATTCCGTGTTCCGAAGTCGCTGATCACTTCTTCTTTTTTCCTTCTCGCAATAGCTACCGCATTTGCTGGCGAGGGCGATTCCACAAGTGTGGATACGGAACAGGTCTCGACCAAGGGCCTTCCGTTTGAATTGAAAACCCCTTCCGCGGCGGACATCGAAACATTTCAAACGGCATGGTGCGGAGCTTTGCTTGCTTATCGCGACAATCGACCCGCTGAGGCAATGCGTCTCCTGCGCACCGTCAATGCCACGGAACGGTTGGCACAAGTCTATCGCACGTTGTTCTTTGCTGAAGCAGCCATGGTCGCGAACCAACGCAAAGCTGCCGACAGCGCCCTCGAAGCCACCTTGCGCTGGACCAAAGGCTCCGTTTGGCAACAGCAGCTGTATTCTTTGCGTTTGCAAGCCTTCGATGTCAAGACGGCTTCCCCCGCAGCCATCAAACAATTCTGCCAACAGGGTCTCAAGGCTCCATTGGAACCGGCCATGAAGGCAAACTTCCTCTATCGGCTTCTTGCGTTGGATGATGCCTTCCTTTCTCCATCGGAACGAATGGAGGCTATCCGGAAATTGATTGAAATCACAGGTTCGGACTCGCGGTTAGACGCGGTGTATCGCGATTTGGTAACCCGATTTTCTTCCAATCAGCCGACATGGGAACAGCGGAAAATGCTTCTCGATATCGAGGAGAAACTGGGAAAAACAGATGAAGCGATGGAACGGGCGAATTCCTTGCTTGATAAAAATCCGGCACAGCCTGAAAAACAAACGCTCGAATTAAAGCTGGCGAATCTGACCTATCGTAAGGGGGATTACGGCGCTGCAGCTCTGCGCTATCAGAAATATGATCAGACCTATGGGGGAAGCCCTGAAGTTCTACTGCAATTGGCCCGTGTCGCTCGCAAAATGTCCAACGAGCCGCGCGCGCAAGTCTGGTATTCAAAGCTGGTGGAACAGTTTCCGAAAAACTCCAAGGCGGATGACGTTTACTGGATGCGCGCCTTCGATGCCGAAATGGCCGGGGACATGGAAGAGGCGGTGGAAAGCTATTCTCGCCTCATCGCAGAATTCCCCTCGGATCTCCAGGCTGAAAAAGCCATGTTTCGGATCGGACTGGCTTATTACAAACGCGGAGACATGGAGGCTGCCGCAGAGGCATTTCAAGGCTTGCGACGCCTGACGCCGGTTTCACGCACGCTTCCCGCCGGAATCTATTGGGAAGCCAAGGTCGCGGAGCAGCAGAACGATTCCAACTCAGCAACACGGTTCCGCATTGAAGTCGCTTCGCGGTTCCCTTTCAGTTTCTACGGACATCTGGCACGTTTCACGTTGCGTTCACAAGGAACTTGGCCGGACAGTCTGGAATGGGATCGGCGCTTTCCCTCCTCACAAGCGGAGGATGTGAAATCATGGCTGGCAAGGCATGCTCCGGGTTTCCGGGAAACCATCGATCCCAGCGGTGAAAGCGAGTACCTGCCGTTGTCAAAGATGCTGGAGTGGAGAATGGATCGTTTGATCGGATGGACCTTGCGCAGTCAGCCCCCTACTTTTCTATCTAACCCGTGGGCACTTTACGTCACAGCCCGGCGCTGCCAGGAAGCAGGATTGTGGAACGAGGCCTACCGCTTCGGAGCCTTGCTCGGGAATCTGCTCCCCTTCGAGGAATGGGGCAAAGCCCCACGAACCGTACTTCGTCTATTATACCCTCCGGCTTATCGCACCGCCGTGTTGACGTGGGCCGCGCATTCCGGGATACCCGACGGACTGGTATTCGGATTGATGAAACAGGAAAGCGGATTCGACGCTCAAGCCATGTCCAAAGCCGGAGCCAGAGGTTTGATGCAGATGATGCCCGCCACTGGAACCACACAAGCCAAACGCGAAGGCCTGCGGAACTTCAATGCAGATGCCCTGTTTGATCCCGAAACCAACGCTCGATTGGGAACCGCTTATTTGCGGGACGTTCAGCGCCGATACTCCGGAAACCTCTATCTGACGCTGGCGCATTACAATGCAGGCCCTGAAGCCTTGGCGGATTGGATCCCGCTAATGGCAAACCGTCCGCAGGATGAAGCCGTGGAAGACATCGGATACTCCGAAACACGGGATTATGTGAAGCGGGTGCTGGCTAATTACTGGACCTATCAGGCGCTTTACGATTGACCCGGCTTGTTAATTTCTCCTTGATGAGATTCCTGACGCTTTTGCTGTTCTGTGCCTTGACTTCTGCTGAGGCCAAAACAGGGTGTTTTCAGTTGGCGCGCCTGAAATATGGAGGTGGGGGAGACTGGTACGCCGGTCCCACCATGTTACCCAATCTGGCCAAACGTCTGAACGCCGACTTGGGTTTGAACGCGTGCCCGGAAGAACGCGTGGTGGAACCTTTGTCTGGCAACCTTTACGAAACTCCCGTGCTCTTCATGACTGGCCATGGCCGTGTCGAATTTTCCCAAGAAGAGCGTCAGGCTTTGCGTGAATATCTGCGACGAGGAGGGCTGCTGTTCGCTGACGACAATTATGGTCTTGCGGAATCCTTCCGGGCGGAGATGCAAGCCTTGTTTCCCCAGCGGACTTTGAAAGTCATCACGACCAACCATCCGATGTTCCGAAGCCGCTACACATTTCCCAACGGGCTCCCCAAAATTCACCAGCACGACGGCAAAGCCGCCACCGCTTACGGAATTGAGATGGACGGCCGTATTGTGGTGCTGTTCACCTATGAATGCGATTTGGGAAACGGATGGGAGGATGTGGGGACTTATCCGGACGATCCCGCCGAATTGCATGAACAGGCTTTGCGCATGGGTGTCAACGTCTTCGCGTGGTTTCTCCAGGGGGCGCGGGCAAAATGATTCTGATGCCCTACGAAGCGCAAAACTCGGTGCTGCAGCGGTTGCACAGCCGGCTGTTGGGACACCGGAGACAGATTTTTACTGCGGTTCTTCTAAGGGGTTTCGCCGAGGCGCTGTGCATTCAAATCTTTCTGTTGCCTCTTCTAGCATGGGGTTCATCCAAGCACCCTTATCAAGTAGAATGGCTTTACGGCATTGAGGCTACCTTCATCCTTTATCTCTGGCCTTTGCTGAAAGGTTGGAAGGCGTTGCGTGAAGACGCCTTCCGATTGGAAAGAATCGCAGAAGCGTTGGATCGAAGTAATCCCTGCTCCCCGGATGTTTTCCGCACCTTGCTTTCCCTGGAAAATCATGGACCCGAAACCATCAGGGCACTGGATTCCTTTTATGGCCCCTGGGAAAACCGACTGCAAATCCATCCTCCCACAGTGCTCGGGAAAACACAGGCCCGCTTACTCATCGCAACCATGGCCTTCAGCTTGATCCTGCCAATTACGTCTGGAAATTACGGCGGCACGTTGCGTCGCATGCTTCTGCCAGTTTCCGTCTTGAGAAATATTCCTGTTCCGCGACTGGAACCCCATGTGCCGGAACGTGTGGCATTGGGGGACACCTTGCAGGTGCGCGTGGCATTGGAAAAACTTCCCGTTACAGAACCTGCTTATGCACATGTCAGGTTTCACGGGAACGAGGAGCGTTACAAACTCGAGCGGACAGGAGACACGGGCTGGTTCAAGTTCGGTCCCGTGCAAGGAGATATGTCGCTCCGTTTCTCGGCGCTGCGAACTCAGACCAAAGAATACACGGCCCACGCCGTGCCACCACCTTATCTGCGAAGTTTTTCCGCGCTCATCAAACCTCCGGCCTATACGCTGCTGCCTAATGAATCCTTGACCGAATTCCCTTCGGAGTTCACCGCATTGCCGGGAAGCCGGATAGAGTGGAAAACGCATTCCTCATTGCCGCTACGCAGACTGCTGGCGGTGTTCCGGGAAACAAACGGCAAGATGGATACTTTGGATTTGAGGAGCGGCGATGATTTCACTTTTCAACGTACCTTGCATCGTTCCACGGAATTGCGTCTGCATCTTTTTTCCGAGGACGGTTTGACGGGACATGCCGGGCCTTATCGTATTGAACCCGGCGTGGATGCTCCTCCCGAAATCGCCTTGCTGGCCCCTGCCACGGACGGCGAGCTGCCACGTTCGTTCAAGATTCCGATTTTGTTTCGTGCTCATGATGATTATGGAATTTCCCGCGTTACACTCCATTACTCCGTAGCGGGCAAGGATGCAGTGGACAGCAAGATCAAGGATGTTTCAGCATGGCTGCAGCCCGTTTCCGGAAACGGGGGAGGAATCTGGCAGATCGATGATTTGCCTTTGAAGCCGGGTGATGCGGTGGAAATGCACCTCGAAGCAACGGACAACGACGCCGTGTACGGAGCCAAAACTTCTCGTTCGCCAACCATCCGGCTGCGCATTCCCTCGCAGGAGGAAGTCGTTGCGGGAATGGATGCTTCGGAGCATAACGCCATCACCAACCTGAAAAGTGCGGTGGAGCGTGAAAAACAACTCCAGCACGAAGCGGCACAAGCTAACAGCCAGACTCCACAAGATGCGCCGCCTCCGCTGGATGCGTGGGAATTCCGGCGCATCCTGAACTCCGCGCCCCAGGATCATCTGCAACGGCTGGATCGCCACCTGGAAGCCGAGTTGGCGCGCGCCAGCCGGGAATCACCCCTGGGGAAGCAACTGGAATCCCTCCGCAAGGAAGTCAAGGACATGCAGAAGAATCTGCCTCCTGCGAACACGTGGGAGAAACCCATTGCCCAGCAGAAAAAAATCCTCGACACCTTGATGGCGAATCAACGACAACTCGACAAACGCCTCTCTGAATTGAAACCCCTGCCTTCTCCCACCGACACCCGCCAGCCCGATGCTTTGGCGCAGGAACGCAATACCTTGAAAGAGGAGTTGCAGCGCAATCTCAAGGAACAGCAGGATTTGCACAACTGGATGCAGGATCAAGAAAAGGATCAGAACGCCCGCAGACAGGATATGAATCAAGCCTCGCAGGCGGAACAACGGGCACAGGAAGACATCAAGCAGGCCATTTCACAAATGCAGCAAAGCCTGCAAAAGGGAATGGAAAACGGAATCCTGACTCCGGAGCTGCTGAAGAAAATGGAGCGCATCCAGGAATTGTTACGCGACGCCATTCCGGACAGCTCCTTGCAGCGCATGCAACGTGAAGCCGAGAATCAGCAGGTGGGCATGGAGGATGTTCAACGCAATCTCAAGGATCTGCTGGACCGGAAAGACAATATTCAGCAGGGGCTGGATCGCGCCATCAAGATGCTGGAAATGTTGCGCGATATGCATGCGCTCGAGAATCTTTCCGGCGATGTGAAAAAGTTGCAGGATGCGCAGGAAAAACTGGCCGACAAAATGAACCTGGATGCCAAAAGCGCGGATGATGCCTCGTTGCAACAGGAACAGTCTGCGCTCAGGCAGCGCATGGAAAACGTCAATCGCGAGATGGATCGCCTCGGATCCGAGCAAAAAGCCTTCCAGAAAATGAAGAATGACTCATATGGAAAGCAAGCCGAACAAAACATGCGTAACGCGGAAAACTCCCTGTCAAAAGCTGGGAATGACAAACCGCAGGCCCAGAAGAACGCCAAGGCAGCCGCGCAACATCTCAAACAAATGTCGGACGCGATGGAAGGCCTGATCGGTCAAATGCAGGGAGGCCCGGATCCGTCGGAAATCTCGGAGGTGCTGGATGAAACCCTCGAGTTCGCTCGTTGGCTCGACTTGATCCGCGATCATGATCGCCGTACCCGCGAAGGGTGGACGGAGGAGGACAGGGCCTTGTACCAACGCGCCTCTCAGATTGCGCGTTGGCTGCGGACACGCATGGAAAAACTGGCCGCGCGACAACCCTATGAAAGCGATGTCCTGCGTCGTGAAGCCGCCGCTCTCGGCTTTCAAGCCGACGCTTTGGTGACGGCAGGCTCTCAGCCGGTCGTTGCCGAAAGCCTGTTGTCCCATTCCCGCAAGGCGGCGCGCGAGTTGCTCAAATGGCTGCAACAAGCCAATGATGACGGCGATGGCTCTGCCGACGGTTCCGGATCCGGAAGCGGGAGCAGTTCGGGTGGCAACAGCGGCGGCAAAGGGAAAGGCAAGGGACAGGGCGACGGAGACGATGAAGGACTCGACGGTCTTGCGGGACGCCTGAAGGGGATGTCAGGAAAGCAGATGGCCGTGAATCAGGCCACTTATCAAATCCTGCAGTCCATGCTCAACGGACGAAGTCCGGGTCAAAATTCCCCGAACGGCTCTTTGCCTCTTCCCGGTGGTGGAAAACCCGGGAGCCAAGGCGGCCAGCCCATGGGCGGAAAAGGACAGGGACAAAATTCCGCCAATGGTCCATCGGATGGCCAAGACAACGGTGGCCAGCCGCAAAACGGTGGAACGGAAAGGGGAGGGGCAAATTCCCAACAAGGCATTGCGGAGTCATTGGAAAAGATGGCGGAATCCGCCAGCGACGCGGGTGGTGGTTCTCGCAAGCTGAGGCAATTGGCTGAAGAAGCCCGTGCCTTGGAAAAGGAATTACGTCAGGATCACCCCGATCCGGAAGAGATCCGGAAGAAGCAGGAGCGTTTTCAAACCCGCCTTTTAGAAGCGGCCAATGCCATGGAGGAACGCGGACAGGATCGTGAGCGGCAGGCGCAAGCCTATCGCGGAGAAGCCTTGAAACCGGAATCCGACGTCGCTCCACAGGGTGAAGATGTCTTCCGTGAATTGCGAAAGCGGCGCGAACAAGTTCGGGGACTTCCCATCCCTGCGGATCAGAAACGTCAATTGGAATGGTACTATGAAAGCCTTCTCACGCGCTGATCGCAGAATCACCGCACTGGGCAAAAGCGTCCTTGGCGTGCTGGATCAGTGCGTTCTTTTCATCCGTTTTTCCACGGAAATGTTTTTGAATCTGCGAACGGTCTTCCGGAATTTTCATCTCGCGCTCGAGCAGATGTATGTCATCGGCATCACCTCATTGCCATTGGTGGCCCTTACCTCCATTTTCACCGGTGCGGTCGCCGCCTGGCAGGCCGCCTACAGTTTCGCGGACTATGTCCCGCTGCGCTATGTCGGCACGGCGGTAGGGAAATCCGTCATGCTCGAACTGGGACCCGTATTGACCGCCATGGTTGTCGCAGGGCGGGTAGGCGCAGCCATGGCAGCAGAGCTAGGTACCATGGCGGTGACTGAACAAATAGACGCCATGCGTTGTCTCAACCTGAACCCCCATCGTTTTCTTCTGGCCCCTCGCCTCTTCGCGGGTATGATCATGCTGCCCGTGCTTACCATCTTTTCGTCGTGTCTCGCCATTCTCGGCGCACTGGCAGTAGTGACCTTCTTCAAGCATCTTTCCCCCGAAGCGTTTTTTTCGGGCGTGAGGCTGTTTTATACGGACTGGGATCTTTTCGTCGGCCTGCTCAAATCACTGGTGTTCGGGATATGGATTGCCCTATTCGGCTGTTTCTTTGGTTACCGAAGCACACAAGGCGCCGAGGGCGTGGGAAAAGCCACCATGGCGTCGGTGGTCGCATCGAACGTGGCCATTCTAATCAGCGGGTTTCTGCTATCTAACTTTCTGCTACGATAAATGATTCAACGTTACCTTACACGGCTTGAAAAGCGCGGCGACTTCGTCGGCGCATTGCGCGAGAGTTTTGCGGTAACCGACCCGGCCCAGCGAAACCGCGAGGTCAAAGCCGTGCTCGAAGCACAGCGGGAAAAAATCCGGCGTCTGAACCGGGAAGGGGCTTCCGGGGCCGATACTGTCCGTTTCATCAGCGAACTGGCCGACACCTTGCTGCGTGTCATGTGGGACAGCGTGGAAATGAGCATGCCCGACGATGCCAATCTCGTGGCTTTGGTGGCAGTGGGAGGCTACGGCCGCATGGAGCTTTGCCCCCAAAGCGATATTGATCTTCTCATTCTAACGTCTCCCAAACCCGATGGTTATGAAAAGGAACAGGCGGAAATCGTGATCCGCAACCTGTGGGACTTCGGTTTCACAGTCGGCTCTTCAGTGCGCTCCCTCGATCAATGCAAGGAAGCCTCTTCCAAGGATCCGGAAACGTGGACATCGTTCCTCAACGAGCGCTTTGTGGCTGGAAACCACGAGCTCTACCGCGAATTCGCAAAGTTGATGACCAAGCGCCAATTGCCTTGGCGTATCAACGCCCTCGTGGCATCCAAGCTTCGGGAACGCGGCGCGCGCATGGAAAAGATGGGCGCCCTCATTCAGATGCTGGAACCGGACATCAAGGAGGGGACAGGCTGCCTCCGCGACGTCCATTCCATGATGTGGATTGCCAAGGTCCGGCATCAGTGCGACACATTCGAAGATCTGGTGCGTGAAGGCCTCATCGATCCCCAGGAGCAGGAAGATCTCCGCGTCGCCTACGACTTCCTGCTGCAGGTACGCTGCTGCCTCCATTTCCGCACCCAGAAAAAAGACGACCGGCTGAGCTTCGATCATCAACCGGAGATCGCTGCAGAACTGGGTTTCAAGCCGGACGCTTCCTTCAAGGCCGTGGAAATCTTCCTCAAGGCTTTTTACCACCACACCAAGACCATCTTTCAGGTCGTGGAAGCCGTGATCTCGCGTTGGGAACCTCCTCCGTCCAGCCGCTGGAAAACAAACCCTCTGCGCCGACATCCCCATTTCACCGCCAAACATCAGGTGATGGACATTTCCACGCGCATTGGAAATCCCTTCCGGGGGAATCTCGAACTCATCCTCGATTTTTTTGAATTGGCCAACGAGCATCACCTGGGATTCTCCCATCACGCCATTCTCCGCCTGAAGCAGGCCGTCTCCCTCTTTGCCGGACAGGAAGGCGCCGATTTTTCCTCCGCCCTCCATCGCTTCCTCAAGCTTTGCCAGCGACCCGAACGCGTGGGCCGGATGCTACGCTGCATGAACGATGTGGGTTTCATCGGGCTACTCATTCCGGACTTCAACTACATCTACTGCCACAGCCATTACGACAGCTACCACATCTACACCACTGACGAGCACACAATTACGGTGGTGCGTCAGCTCGCCTATCTTGCCAAAAGCACGTCCAAGGAGCTGGAATCGTTGCGTCTCGCCCTGAATGAGGTCAAGGATCGCGAGGTTCTGATCCTATCCTGCTTCTACCACGACATCGGCAAGGGACTCGGCCCGGGACATTCCGTCAGCGGCGCAAAGCTGGTGTTTGCCTTTCTGGAACGCATGGGGTTCTCTCCAGCGCGTTGCCTGATCGCCTCGAATCTCGTGTTGCATCACCTTCTGATGAACGATGTCACTCAACGCCGGGATATCGACGATCCGAAGACCATCCACGACTTCATCACCAAAATCGAGAGTCCTGCCTTCCTGCACAAGCTCTATGTGCTGACTTACTGCGATGTCTCCTCGGTGCACCCCTCCGCATGGACTCCCTGGAAAGCCGCACAGCTTCGCCGGCTTTACGAGTTCGCCCTGGAAATGCTCCTGCGTCCCTACCAAAATGCGCAGGCCACGCGTCGTGGTCCGGAAGAAGAGGCCGTACTGCAAGCACTTTCGCGGGTCTTGCCATCTGAAGAGGCGAAGGCCCATCTCCAAGCCCTGACTGGGAACTACATGGAAGCGCATTCCGCCGAGGAAATCGCCCTGCACGCCTCATTGTTTCAATCGCTGGGCGAGGGAAAGTTCGGCGTTTCCATCACTGTAAAGCCCACGCATTGGGAAATCACCATTGCCGCTTGGGATGAAACGGCCTTATTGTCCCGTATAGCCGGCGTGCTGGCTCATCTCGGCCTGTCCATCCTCAGCGCCAAGATTTACACGCTGGGCGGGAACAAGGTTGTGGATCGTTTCTGGGTGTCACCCGTTGGCGAAACGGATATCTCACCAGAAAACTTGAAGATGGCCATTCCACGGGAACTGGAGAAGGGTTTCCGTCTTGGGCATGGGGAGCTGCGCGAGTTACGCCGCTCCCGCCGTGCCGCGGGCATGGAAGGAAGAGTCCCCGTCGAACCTAACGCCTTGGTCTCCAACGACATATCCGACACGTTCACCGTGGTGGATATCACCTGCGGCGATCAAATCGGCATCCTGTTCCAAGTCGCGCAGGTCTTCAGCGACATGAATGTGAGCATTCACGGCGCGGTGTTGACCACCGAAGCGGACAAGGCGATGGATGCCTTCTACGTCACCGAACGCGACGGCGCAAAGATCCTCGATGCGAATCGTTGCGATGAGATCGCAAAGACGCTCGAGCGCGAACTCGCATCCGGTTGATCGCCCCCCGAAAAAAATTTCCGAAAATCATTTGACTTATCCTGTCAACTGCTTTATCATTTACTCATTGAATTTGTGTTCGAAGGAAAAGATTGTTGAAGACACACTCCAAATCACCGCGCTTCGTCGCTGCACTAAGCGGAAGCACGATCGGTTTTCGCCCAATGAATACGGGCATAAAAACCATTTCATTCACCGTTCAAAACTTTTTTCAACCCACCATTCACTGATAAAAACAAATCCATCCGGAGGGAGGTGATCACATGGCCGCCAAGAAGAAAGCTGCAAAGAAGAAAGCTGCAAAGAAAGCTAAGAAGAAGTAAGCAGCTGCTGATTTGATTCCAATTCGTTTGGAGTCAATAGGTTAAGGGAAGCCCGGACGTCCGGGCTTCCTTTTTTGTAGCCGGAATTTTCATCACAAGCAATTGATTTAAAAAGGATTACACCATCACATGGATTCGATGGCGGGAACTCCGATGAGATCCAGCGCCGAACCCAACACCGACCGGGCCGCGGCGACCAACAACAGCCGCTCCTTCTCCTTGGAAGACCCAAGCACACGGCATTCATGGACGAAACGATGCACTCCGTCGGCAATGGACAAAGCGTACTGGGCTAGGGGACAAGGGTCCCGGCTTTCCATTGAAACAGCCACTTTGTCCGGAAACTGTGCCAAGGTGTCGATCAAATCCACAGCGGAGGCTTCCTTGAGCAACTCCCAACGAATACCCTCCAGCGTCATCGAGGCCAAAGATGCCGGGCTCAGCCCCGCTTTGCGCAGGATGCTGCACAAGCGGACATGGGCATTCTGGACATAAGGGCCGGAATCCCCCTCAAAGCTCAGGGCTTGATCCCATTCAAAGCGAATGTCATTGAGACGACGATTCTTCAATTCGCTGAATACCAAAGCGCCCACAGCAATCTCCATGGCCAACTTTGAATTCCCAGCCACTTCAGGATTCTTCTCCGCCATGATCCCGAGGATCTTTTCGCTGGCCGCCTCAAGCACGTCCTTGAGCAGGCTGGCCTGACCGGTGCGGGTTTTTCCCTTTTCCCAGTTGCCTTCCTCGCTTTTGTGCAGCACGAGTCCGAAAGGGATGTGCTCACATTGTCGGTGCCACTCATTGCCCATGAGTTCCAAGACCTTGAACAGTTGCTGGAAATGGAGGCTTTGGCCGTTGTCCACGACGTAGAAGCAGCGGGCAAATCCATATTCAGTGTGGCGGTAAAGAGCGGCCGCGATGTCGCGTGTGATGTACAAGGTGGAGCCGTCGGATTTGCGGATCAGGGCAGGGGGCATGTCAAAGGCCGAAAGATCGACCACCACAGCTCCCTGACTTTCCTTGAGGAGGTTTCGCGCCTGCAAGAGCCCCACCACGTCGTCCACACGGTCCGCAAAGAACGCCTCACCCATATAGATATCGAAACCGACGCCCAGAATGGAATAGAGACGCTTCAATTCATCCAACGTCACGTCACGGAACACGGACCACAATCGACGGAACCACCCATCACCGGATTCGAGCTGGGCAAATACTCTCCTTGCTTCGTCTTCAAGACCTGGGTCCTGCTTCGAAGCCGCGTCGAAGGAGCGGTACAGGGCGTTCAGTTTTTCCAGAGTCAGACCGGACAAGTCGGCCTCTCCGAGCCCTTCGCGGAGAAACATCACAATGAGCTTGCCGTAAGAGGTGCCCCAATCGCCCAGATGATTCACGCGGACAACTTCATAACCACACTTGCGGTAAACCTTGCTCAGGCTATTGCCGATCATGGTACCACGGAGATGATGAAAAGCGAGTTCCTTACCCATGTTCGGAGAGGAAAAGTCGATAACCGTCCGTTTTCCGGTACCCAGGCCATTGTCGCCATAGGCTGCTTCGGAACGGGCGATTTCGGAAAGCACACGGCGTGCGAAATCAGGTTTGTCCACAAAGAAGTTGAGGTAACCGTTCAACGCTTCGATTTTGGTGAAACCGGGTGGAGGCTGAAGGGTTTTGGCCAACTCCGCTGCAATGGCCGCCGGAGCCTTGCGCAGTGATTTGGCAAGAGGAAAGCAGGGGAAGGAAAAATCTCCCTGTCCCTCGTGCTGGGGTAAGGTGATGGCGCTTTCCACCGCTTCTAAGGTCAATCCCGTGGCGGGAGCCACCACCGCAGCGATGTCGCGCTTAAAGGTCGTCATCCGCGCTTCCGTCGGCCGCAGCGCCGGAATCGGGAAGCGCGTAATCCTCAGCCTTGAGATACATGGACTTGGCGTCGCCCCACAAGCGTTCCAGTGAGTAGTAATTGCGGGTCTGTTTTTCGAAGATGTGGATGATGAACTCTCCGTAGTCCAACACTGCCCAGCGCACACCCGGCATATACTCGGAACGGAGGGCCTTGACCCCCTCGCGGCTCAAGGCGCGTTGAGCTGCGCCGAGGGCGGCGCGCATCTGCGCCTCGTTCTGGCATGTGCAGATTAGATAGTAGTCCGTCAGCGAACTAAGGCCGCGCAAATCCAGCAGCAGCATGTCCTCTGCCTTGCGGGAGAAAAGGATTCCTGCCGCACGATGCACGATGTCCAGCGCCGTGGGTTCAGCCTTGGCTTTGCCGGCTTTGGGCTTGCGCCCGGTTTTCAGTTTGCTTTTTGCTTTTGCCGCGGCCATGTGCGCATCAACTCCTCGTAATCCTTGCCGATGATGACGGTCGCCTCCACCAGCGATTCAGGATGCTGGAGGTGGAGAACCCGTCGTGTTCCCAAAACGCGGGCCATGTCGCTTGCGATGCGATCCGAAGACGCGCGCGCAATGACCATGGTGTGTTCATAATTCCAATCGCGGGCATTGCCGAACTCAATGACATCGAAACCATATCCCGTCAGAAAATCGCGGAACGCTTCGGCGGCTCCGGAACGACCGCAGCCGTTGAGAATCTGGATCTGCCCGGTGTTGGGAACAAAGGTCGGGGGAGGCGGCGCCTCCTGTTTGCGACAGGCAATGAACCCAAGAACGAGCGAAGCAATGAAAAGGCCGGATGCACGCAATTACGGAAGCCTGTTACCAAAAGGAGGGGCCGAAGGGAGACCCATAGGCTTTCCACGCATCGGGTCCGTTGAACAGTTCGAGGTTCATGGAAAGGTTTTCAGTGGGACGATACTCAAGACCGAGACGTGGAAGAATCACGGAGGAACCCGTGCCCATCATGGAATTCTGCCGCATCCCCGGCACCGTGGAAGAAATGGGCGTATAGAGCCCGAGATCCGCGGAAAGCGTGAGCGGTTCGGAAAGACGGTAGCTTAACGTGTTGAGATAGAGGCCCGAAGACATCGATCCCGAACTTCCCGAAGCGTAGGAGAGGGAATAGCTCTGATGCATCGAGAATCGATTGGGATTCAGAAACGAAAATCCCGCCGATGCCATTCTACTTCCGGAACCGAGGAGGCTGCGGGAATCGAAATCCTGCTTTTGCCACAAAACGCTGGAGGGTTCACCATGCACAAGGGCTGCGGCAAACAACACTGCAAGACAACATCTTCCGAATTTTTTCAAGCGCGGAATCCCCGACATCACGCCCATATTATAGCACTAGGCATTGCGGGAGGCCAGATCGAGAGGCCGGTTTTTGGCGTCCACCTTGACCACCTTGGGGGTGAAGCCTTCCATTTCGGATTCCGCGAGCCAGGCGAAGGACATGATGATGGCGGTATCGCCAATTTGGACCAATCGGGAGGCAGCCCCGTTGATGCACACTTCCCCGGATTCGGGTTTTTTGCCTCGTATACAATAGGTCTCGAAACGAGCGCCGTTATTGATGTTCACCACCTGGACCTTTTCATTCTCACGAATGTCCGCCAAAGCCATGAGCGCGGGATCCAAGGTGATGGACCCCTCGTAGTTCAGGTTGGCGTCCGTGATGGTCGCCCGATGAATTTTGGCTTTCAGCATTTCGCGGAGCATGTCAGATCAACCTCTCTAACTCAAAAACGCAAAGACAGTTGGGCGGTCGCACCATCGAGCAATGGCAGCACATTCATGGAAAACCGCTTCGCTTCCTGATTATCCGCGAAACGGGTATGGACGAACGCATCCACTGCGCTCCAGATCATGGCGGCGCCCAAGGTGGCGGCGGGGATGACTGGAGTAACTTCCTTGTGCGCCAAAACGAGCGTGGCAACACTGGCCACCGCCGTCGCAGAAAGAGCAGCACCCAAAACGGGGCGGTGCGATTGGTACTGGTAAAATCCCGGCAGCACGAAGGATACGAAGGGAGCCAATTCAGCGGACTGGCTGCGGTGATAGGTCTGATTCATATCATCGTCCGCAAAGCCGACTTTTTTCTGGCTCAACCAATAGGATTCGGTGACACCTAGTTTTTTCCACGGTTCGCTGAAATATTCGTTCGGAGTCACACCTATCTCGAGCAACTTCAGCAAACGGGACTTGGACATCCCGGACTCCTTGACTTTCTTGAATTCCGCCTGGGTGATGCCAAGCTCCTCGGCTGTGGTCGATCCCCAGTTTTCAGCGTGGACAATGCGTGGCGTAAGACAGGCAAGCGCCAACCCCAAAGCCAGAATTCCGCTGATGCCCTTCATCGAACGCCTCTCAAATGCGTGGTGCCGGGGGGGGGACTTGAACCCCCACAGAGTTGCCCCTACCGGATTTTGAGTCCGGCGCGTCTACCAGTTTCACCACCCCGGCAAGGTGGAATTTCTTCCAATAAGGGGCGAAAATATAACCAATTAGGGGCTTAACGGAACCACCCGAAATGGGTAAGACATGGGCTTGAACAGCCGCAATCCTTCCTTCCGGGCCGACAAACTATCCGCAAAGATTCCATGAAAAACCCTGTAAGCGCGAGAGGCTCCCTGTGCGTTCTGCTCAATCCACACCCGGATCTTCTTGGCCGCCAATTTCTTCCGCATTTCCTCGGCATTGCGTCCCAACGTGAAGCTCCCCAATTGCAAAGTGTACCTCGACGGAGCTTTTGTTTTGGAGACAGCAGATTTCGCGGAAGAAGTGGATGGAGAGGGGGCAGGTGTTGTGGAAGTCGTGGATGTAGTAGCTCCTTGCGTAGAAGCCACGGAAGACGCTGCAGGAGTGACCAGCAATGAAGCTTCCATGGACGTCGGATATTCCCACATCACCGAATCTTCCCAAAGCATCGCCGTGTCGGGATTGACCCGTTTGGCTGCTTGGGCTGACAGCAAGAGATTTGCAGGCACTTCTTCGTCCGGAGCGCGACGGCGGGCTTCGTCAAGAGCTTTCAGAGCTGCGGCGGTGTCGCCATTATTGCCACGGGCAATCATCAAACGCGCCTTGATGGCGAGCGCCAGCGGCAGGTAATAGCCCTTCGGACGACCGCGGGATTCCAAGCCTTCCACATAATGCAAGCCAGTATCCAAATACACCTTCTTCGCAGGGTATTGCCGGACCAGCTGCAAACACGAGTATCCCATCCAGTAGGCTGCAGGATTGCGCCAAGGTCCCCTGGGATAATGAAGCAGATATTCGCGGAAGCGGGGGATGGCCAGACGGTATTCTCCCGCCGCATAATGCCACTGCCCCAGTCGGAACACGGCTTCACCGCGCGATGCATCGCCATGCAACGAGTCGGCAATCGCGGAATCGAATGATTTGTGCGCGTCTGCACCGCGCAGCACGAGCTTGCCCCGGTACAAGCCGGCCCATGAGGCTGGAAGCGCGGGAGCCGCCTTTTCCACCAAAGCCAATGCACTGTCCAAATCGCCTTTGGCGGACAATGACGCCACCTGTTGCCGCAGAGTATCCGGCGCAACCTTGGGAGGAGTGGAAGAGGTTGGAGATGCGGTTAAAATTGCCGCGATGAGAAAAAAGCCTGTCATTTTTCTGCGGGCACGGCTTGAGTAATGACTTCGCCACGCAACACAATACCCCGGCGTTCCGAAATCCGTGCGCGGACAAAAGCGCCCTTTTCAACTCCCGCCACTTCAGGCACGATGACTTTCTTGAAACAGCGGGTTTTGCCCATCCATTCACGGGAATCACGGCTGGAGCGTTCTTCGATGAGAAGTTCCTCCTCACGGCCCAGCAGGGCGTCGAGCCGCTCCTCGGTGTGTTTCATCTGCGCTTCGATGACCCGTTCAAGGCGAGCCTGCTTTTCTTCGGCGGTCAAGGTTTCTGTTTCACCAAACGCCGGAGTACCTTCACGTGGGGAATAGGAAAACATGAAAGCGTGATCGAAGCGGACTTCATTCATCAAGGACAACGTGTCTTCGAAATCGCTTTCCGTCTCCCCGACGAATCCTGTGATGATGTCGGTGGTGATGGCCACATTGGGGATGGCGGCACGCAATTCAGCAACGATCTCGAGATAGCGCTCCCGGGTGTACTGACGGCGCATTTTCTTCAGCATCGCATTGGAACCGGATTGCAGCGGAAGATGGACATGATTGCACACCTTGCCGCATTCCGCCATGGCGCGGATGGTTTCGGGATCGAAATGCCGGGGATGTGGGGACATGAAACGAACGCGTTTCAACCCCTCGACCGCGTTGACCTTGCGAATCAGACCGGCGAAATTATCCGTGTCGGTGCGGTAGGAGTTCACCGTCTGCCCCAGTAAGCACACTTCGTGAATGCCTTCATTCACCGCATGCCTGACTTCGGCCAAGATACTCTCCACGTCCCGGCTGCGCTCCACGCCACGCACATTGGGAACGATGCAGTAGGCGCACTGCTTGTTGCAGCCACGCATGATGGTGATGTGGCTGGACACTGTTCCATCGAGACGGGCCATGAGGCCTTCGTAATTCTCGAAGTCATTCTGATCCGTCCAAACTTTGCGTTCTGATGGAGCAACCTCTGAGAAGATCAGTCCTTCCAACTCCTTATAATTATCCGGACCCACGACGTAATCCACGTGTTCGAGGGAAGCAGGAATTTTGTCACCGTGATTCTGCGCCATGCAGCCGATGACCGCGATGCGAACTCCGGGGCGTTGACGCTTGTGGTACTTCATTGCGGCGATGCGGGCATAGGCCCGATCTTCGGCCCCGCCGCGGATGCTGCAGGTGTTCACGATGAGTACGTCGGCTTGCGCCGCATCTTCGGTGGCAGCCATGCCGCGATTTTCAAGCATGGCCCCGATCATGTTGGAGTCGTACTCGTTCATCTGGCAGCCGAAGGTCGCCAGGAAGTATTTCCCTTGTTGATTTTCAGTGGTTTTGGATGTTTTCATGCCGCACCGAGCGGGTGAAATATACCTAGCCGATCCGCTGTGGAAATTCGGCCCAATCGTTGAGGACAAAATCCGGATTAGTCTTTTCCAACGCGGCAATATCGCCGATTCCACGCGCATAGGCCATGAATCGGCAACCCGCCGCACGCGCGGTTTGCTGGTCCTGAATCGCGTCCCCAATCAGCAAGGTTTCGCCGGCCGGGACCTTCAACGCAGACATGATTTGAATCAAGCCCTCGGGATCGGGTTTCTTGGCGTGAGGGCCGTCGCCACCCAGCACTCGGACGAAATAGTCCTTCATGGCGAGCCCGTCCAGAATCTTCAGCGCATGTGGCAAGGGTTTATTGGTCAGGATCGCCTTGGGCAAATGGGAGAACTGTTCCAATACCGCAATGACTCCCGGGTAGGGCAGTGTGAAGTCGAGACAGTGAATCAGATAATGCTGGATGAAAAATTCGAAGGCGGATGAAAATGCCGCGTCCGCGTCCTCAACAGGCATCCCGGCGGCCCGCATGGAGCGTTTGAGTAAATCCTGCGCGCCATCGCCGACGAAAGTCAGCACAACTTCAACCGGAAGCTTTTCGCGACCCAGCGAGATAAGCACTGCATTGACGGAGTGGACGAGATCGAGACGGCTGTCGATCAAGGTGCCGTCGAGATCGAAAACCAGCAGCTTGAATCCGGAACTCATCGGTTCCGAATCACCAGAATCCGACCCTGTGTAACTTCAACAGACGAGACTGCCTGCAGAAAGTCCGCATAAAACTCCCGGTTCGTCATGAAGTCCTCGGGCGACATGCCACCACGCTTCTGCAAGGCGATGGCGGGAACCTTTTGTCCGTTCAAGAAACCGCGATCCGGCATGAACGTCAATTTTCCGTCTTTGAACTCCGGGCGTCCCTCGAGCCGCGCATTGAGGTATCCGGACTTGGCCATGAGCTTGAACATCCACGCAAATTTTCCCTGCAGAGCCTGCACAGGTTGGGTGCTGCGCACCGTGACCACGCTGTCGATGGAAACGTGAAAGCGCATGCCTTGTGCAGAAGCCGTGGGACTGGCGGCCAGCAGCACGTTCAAGTCATCCGAGTTCAGCCAGAGTGAGTCCATTTTCCAGCCAGAAGAAGCGTTACCTTTCACGAAAAACAGGCAGCGACGCGCCACGTCTTCCAAAAGTTCGCACGCAGGGGTGTCGAACGAAACCACCTTGACGTCCGGGACAGGGGAGACCGACGCCTTGAACTGACGGAACTGCGCCACCATAACGATGGCGAAGATGATCAGAAAGCCCGCCGGAGCGAGCATCAGGAAGAGAAAAAAAGAACGCCGGGAGGGTTCTCCCGGCGGTTTGGAAATAGCATTCACGGTTGGTGAGCTTGCGAAAATACTAGTGGCTGGCTTCGCCGGAGGAACCTTCCTCGGCGTTCACCGGGGACTTCCAGTTGAGTTGCTTGGTAAAGCTGGGATCCATGGCTCCACGGAAGGAAATGTCTGCCAGCACGAACAACAGGAAGATGAGCAGGAAGGCGAAGTTCGTGAGGAACACCACGGCGTTGAGCTTGCTCTTCTCGTACTTGAGTCCCATGAGGAAACCAGCCACGATTCCGGCCATGGCCACCGCCACACCGAGAATGAGCAGACGCTTGACGAGATGCAGATCCAGCCAGTCGATGGGCAGTTTCTCCATCGGCAACATGGCGAATCCAACCATCAGGGCCGACAGCACGATCAGGCTGACGTAAACCTGTCCGAGAACCTTGAAGCTGTAAGTATGTCCGGGCAGTTCCATGTCCATATATCACCCCACCAGATAAAGCAGCGGAAAGAGGAAAATCCACACAAGGTCCACAAGGGCCCAGTAAATCCCGGCCATTTCCACCGGCGTGTAATAAGCGCGGGTGAATCGGACGCGATTCGAAACCTTGAGACACCAGATCATCAGACCCATCCCCACGAGAACGTGCAAGGCATGTAACCCTGTAGTCACGAAGTAGTAGCCGAAGAAAATATGGGCGTGAGGACTCGTGAAACCTGCACCGTGAAAGGCGTTCCCGGGCAGCAGGCCGTGGTGAAACTTCGCCTTGTACTCGATGCATTTGACAACCAAGAAGCCGGCAGCCAGCGCAAGACTCAGCAACAAATTGGTCCGTACCTTGCCTTGTTCCGCCTTCTGGGCGAAGGCAGCGGCACGCGCCATGGTGAATCCGCTGGTGAGCAGGAAGAAAGTGTTGAGAGCGCCCAATCTCCAGTCGAGATGGGCACGGCCCTGCGCGAACGCATCGGGGTGGAGATACAGGAGGAACAGGCCGCCCGTGAGCAGGGCGCCGAACATCATGATTTCCGAGGCCATGAACAGCCACATTCCAAACCGGTGCGATTCGAACTCCTGTTCGAGATCTTCGAAATGGTGGGCGACTTCGTGTTCTTGCAAAGAGCCGGCAGTAGCTGTTGACATCAGGATTTCTCCGTCGCGAATTCGTAGGGACCGTGTGTGACCACGGGCGTTTCTTTAAAGTTGAAGAGAACCGGTGGTGTTTCCGCCACTTCCCATTCGAGCGTGCGAGCGCCCCAGGGATTCTGCGGGGCGTTGGAAGGACCGCGCAATGAAAGTAGGAGGTTAATCAGCGCCATGAAAAGACCTGTGGCCAGAATGAGGATGCCCGTGGTCGAGATCTGGTGGTAAATCTGGAACTCTTTCAGGTAGTGATAATAGCGGCGCGGACTTCCCTGTGAACCCATAATGAGCTGTACGAAGAAGGTGGTGTTGAATCCGATGAACACCAGAATACTGGCGAGTCTTCCCCAGAATTCGTTGAACATCTTACCGGTCATCTTGGGCCACCAATAGTGGACGCCGCCGATGAAAGCAATCATGGTCGTACCCATGGCCACATAGTGGAAGTGGGACACCACGAAGTAGGTGTCGTGCAAATGGATGTCCACGGAGAGAATTGCGAGGATAATGCCCGTCAAACCGCCGATGGTGAAGTTGAACAGGATTTGCAAACCGTACAGCATCGGGGTTTGAAGGCTGATCGAACCCTTGTACAGAGTGGTTGTCCAGTTGAACACCTTGATGGCGGACGGAATGGCCGTAAAGAAGGTCAGGAAGGAGAAAATGGTGTCAGCCACTTCCGACTGACCGGCCACGAACATATGGTGACCCCAAACGAGGAATCCGATGATGGTAATGGCCACCGAGGAGTAGGCAATGAATTTATAGCCGAAAATCTCGCGCTTGGAAAATGCGGAGATCAGTTCGGACGCGATGCCGAAACCCGGAACCACGATGATATACACGGCGGGATGCGAATAGAACCAGAAGAAGTGTTGCATCAGGATGGGGTCGCCGCCCAAGGCGGGGTCGAAAATTCCGATGTGGAAGAAGTTTTCCACCAGCAGCAGGATCAGCGTGATGCCGAGCACCGGCGTGGCGAACACCTGCATGATGGCCGTGGCATACAAGGCCCAGATGAACAACGGCATGCGGAACCACGTCATGCCCGGCGCACGCATCTTATGGATGGTTACAATAAAGTTCAGACCGGTGAGAATGGAGGAGAAACCCAGAATGAAAGCCGCAGTGAGCATCCACAACACCGCGGGATTCTTGGACAGGGAGTAGGGTGCGTAGAACGTCCATCCGGAATCTGCATGCCCCGCGAAAAGGGAGATGATGGCCAACGCCGCGCCGATCCAGTAGAGATAGAGGCTGGTGAGGTTCAGCTTCGGAAAGGCAAGGTCCTTTGCTCCGATTTGCAGGGGCAGAACGAAGTTCCCCAAGGCGCCCGGTATTCCCGGGACAACCACGAGAAACACCATGATGACGCCGTGCAGCGTGAAGAAGTTGTTGTACTGATCCGGTGTGAGGAAATTCTTCTCCGGAGACCACAGTTCCAGACGGAACAGCATGGCATAGAGGCCGCCGGTGATGAAGAAGACGAGAATCGAGGCCAGATACATCAAGCCGATGCGCTTGTGATCCACGGTCGTGAGCCAGGACTTCAGTCCTCGAGTGGTCTTCAGGTAATTGATGTTTTCGGCATGGGCAGTCATGTGTTTCCCGTTTCCCTGGGCGTTATTACTTCAAAGACCGGATATAGGCCGTGAGAGCGTCCACTTCCTTGTCGGAAAGGACTCCCTGGAACGGCGGCATGATCGGTTGGAATCCCTTGACGACCTGCGATGCGGGTTCCATCATGGATTGTTTGGCATAAGCTTCATTCACTATGGCTTCACCGCCACCTTCAAGGGGGACTTCCGTACCCCAGATGCCTTTCCATGTGGGGCCGATGCCGACACTTCCATCCACGGAATGACATGCGACGCACCCTTTCTTGGAGTAGAGGATCTCGCCGAATTCTTCCGGGGTTTTGCCCTTGGAAGGATCTGAAGCGGCTTCGAGCCATGCAGCATATTCTTCGGCGGTTACGACTTTGACAGCCGTCCACATATAGGAGTGGTTCGTGCCGCAATACTGGGTGCAGAACACCTGAAACACGCCGGTCTTGGTGGCTTCGAACCACAGGCTGTGATAACGACCGGGAATTACGTCGGCTTTGGTGCGGAAGGCCGGAATGAAAAAGGAGTGGATGACATCCACGCTGGTCATCCGCAGACGAATGGGCTGATGTACCGGGACAACCAATGTATCGTTGCTGATCCCTTCCTTGGGATAATCAAAACTCCACGCCCACTTGCGACCGGTGACATCGATTTGCATGGCATTGGAAGGCGCCACGCGCATGTTCCAGTAGCCTTTCATGCCGAGGACGAAGAGTCCCATCACTATCAGCAGGGGAATGGCCGTCCAGGTGGTTTCCAGCAAGGTGTTGTGGGTGATTTGTGCGGAAGCGAGCTGATCTGGGCGACGGCGGATGTAACGCACGACGAACCATGCCATCAGGAATACGATGAGGACAAAGAAGAACACCGAAATCCAGTAGTAGAGATTGAAGCCAAAATCCACCGCATCGGCGAAGGTGGAGGCTTTTTCAGGGAGCCAGAATGATTTCGTCGTGTCCATAAATTCCCTTGGTTACGCCCAACGTTTCCGTTTCGATTCCTGACGCCACAAGACGATCAGGAGCGAGGCCAGCAGGACCGTCACTAGGACGCCGCCCGCCTTCATGAAGTTTCGCGCAAAAAGCACGTATCCCTTGGAGTTGGAATCGTACCGGTAGCAAAACATCGTGAGTTTATCACCCAGGGAAAGCGAACGGCCTTCCGACGCATCGAGAAGTGCCAGCCTCAAGTCACGGGGTGAAAATTCGACGCCGTAAAGATAGCGAGAAACTGTCCCTTTCGGGCTTAAAAAAATCAAACCCGCACCATGCGCGAATTCATTTCTGTCCGGAAGGTAGTTGTATTTGAATCCCACCGTCCCGGCTAGCTCCTCGACGGCGCTGCGTTCGCCGGTCAAAACATGCCATCCGGATTCAGCCTCCGGCTTTCCAAGCGTTTCAAGCAAATGTTTCTTGACAGGCAACGCTTCGGCGGGCCCCTCTTTCCAGTCCATGCTGACGGTGAGAATCTGGTATTGACGGCCGGGAACCCAATCCAGTTTCTTCAATCCTTTCACCATTCCGTCCTGTACCAAACCACACAGCATGGGGCAGTGGAAGTAGGCGAAATTCAGAAGGAGAGGCTTTCCCTGTGACAGATAGTCGTTCAGTTTGACTTCATGTCCGCCTTCATCACGGAAGGAAAGGCCACCGTTGATGGATGCCCCGAGTCGCTCTTCGATTCCGGCGTCTGCAAGGGCAGGGGGGAGCGGTTCGGAAAATACTGCGCGCGTTAAAATCAACGCGGCAAGGAAAGAATAAACGGGGGCGAAACGCATCCCTGAACTATTTGGATTTGGCGGACGCGTCCTTGACCATCAATTCCATGGCGCGATCGATGGGAATCCGGACCATTCCTTTTTCAGAATCCTTCATGCCGTAGGCATGCATGGAAGAATCCTCCTGATCCCGGAATTGCTGTAGCGGTTGATGCAAGGCTTCCGCGCCCATGACCTGCTTGTGGGCCATTTCACGGCTCAGGGAAGTAGTGGCTCCAAACCAGCAAATCAATACATACACGAACAGAAGAAACATGCTGACGGGGATCATCAGCAGCACACCGCCGAAACCCTCATCCTTTTCGTATCCGCCGCCGTGCGAAGAATGTCCGCTCATTGTGAGTTTTCCTGTGAAGTTCCGACTTGTTTGCGGGCCATCTCATGCTTGAGGGAGGAGGTAGCACCAGACCAGCAGATATACACATACACTGCAAGCAGTACCATGCTGACGGGGATCATCAGCAGCACACCGCCGAAACCCTCATCCTTTTCGTATCCGCCGCCGTGCGAAGAATGCCCGCTCATTTGGGAATCCCATTGTCGTAGGAAAGACAGAGTTCAAGGCGGGGATCGCCCTCTGGAATCAGGCTGGCCCGACCGAGATTGCGGAGGAAGAACCAGCTGCAGAACCCACCGATTGCCAGCAGCGCGGCCACGTCGGTCAATCCGAAATGAGCACCGGCGGGATGGAAGTTCGGTTGAATCATCCAGTAGATGTCGATGAAGCACATAACGAGCAGCCACAGCGCTCCGAAACACAGCGCCGCAAGACGGCGTTTCACGTTGTGCGACATGAGGAACAGGAAAGGGATTGCGAAGTGGCACCACGGAAGCATCAGACTGATGGTCTTCCAAGAACCCACGGCGCGGTGATGGAAGAACGCGGTTTCCTCGGGAATGTTGGCGTACCAGATAAGCACGAACTGACCGAAAGCGATATAGGTCCAGAAGACGTTGTGACCGAACAACAATTTGCCTAGATCGTGATAGTGTTCGGTATTCACGGAAGTCTTGAGATGGCCCGTCTTTTTGAGCCATGCGGAAATGAGGATCAACATGCAGTATTGGGCCACCACCGTGCCGGCGAAGAAGTAAACACCGAACATGGTGGAGAACCAGTGCGGGTCAAGAGACATGATCCAATCGAAGGCGAAGAAGGTCTGCGCCAGGGCATACAAAGCAAGACCACCCGCCGCGGTGCGACCCATCTTCTGAGTCAAAGAGGCGTCGCGATTTTGGTCCTGCCGACGGGACGTATTGAGGAAGTACCACGCCAGTCCGACCCACACGGCAAAATAAGCGATCAGGCGGATGTACAGGAAGGGAAGATTAAGGTAGGCGGACTTGATGATCACGAGATGATCCGTGGCGCGCACATGCGCATCCGTCCACGTGAAAATATCGTGGACCGAAAGCGCCAACGGGATGAACAGCACGGCGAGAATGAGAACGTTGAAGGCGAGGGTTTCCGCAATGCGACGCACGCTCACGCTCCACGCGGAACGCGCCAACTGTTGCACCATGACGAAGAAAAGAGAGCCGAGACTCAGGGCCAGGAAAAAGCAGAACGCGGTGAGATAGGAGGCCAGAAAATCATGGCGATTTTGAAACGCCAGCACGACGCACAGAATGGCGCCCACGATCCCCGCTCCGAGGAAATAGGTCCCGCTTTTCTGGAGCTTTGCGCTCAGGCGGAGTGTGTCCGATGCTTCGACCATTTCCATGCTACCTCAGGTTGGCTTTTTCGCTTTCGGGGACGTCGGCCATGGTGGCCCGCTGGCTGCGCTGCAGGGCCCGCAGATAGGCCACGATGGCCCACCGATCGGACTCCGGAATCTGCTTGCCATAGGAAGGCATGTTGCGCACACCGTGGGAAATCGTCTGGAAAACCTGTCCGTCTGGCATGTTCACGATGCGATCGTCGTGGAAGTTCGGCGGCTGCATGAATCCATGCTGCACGACCATGCCATTGCCCAGACCCGTTCGACCGTGGCAGGGGGAGCAGTAAATATTGAAGCGTTCCTGTCCGCGCTCCAGCAATGTCTCGGTCATGGGCAGGGGATTGGAAGTCACCGGGTGGGCAGAGTCACCACCGCGCCAGAAAGCATCGTCGTCTTTCAACATCCCCCGTGCCACAGTGCCAGCAGGCGGCATGCGCATATTGCGGCCATCGGAGAAATACGTGTTCTCTTCAAAGGCGTTGTAACGCGGCTGGAATTCCATGCCATGTTTAATCCACATGGGCGGTTGATGCGAAACCTGACCGCGGCAACCCATCAACGCGGACGACGCCAGTAATGCGGCGGGAACGAGGAACGTGATGACGGAACGCTTCACGATCAATCCTCCAGAACTTCGATGTTTCGTGCGCCAATGGATTGGAGGAAGGAGCGCGTCGACTCAACGTTGAAGCGCGGATCCTTCGACTCGATGCTCACGAAAAAACCGTTGTCAGAAAACTTCTTGAAATTCGAGCTCTTGAATGTCGGATGATAGAGGCGCGGAAGCCCGTTCAACACGAGCATGCCCAGCAGACAGCCGAACGCGGTAAAAAGGATGCCTGGCTCAAATGTCACGGGAACATAAGCCGGGTAGGCCACCATGGGCTTGCCACCGATGAGCAGGGGATACGCGTGCTTATGAATCCAATACTGGAGACTGAACCCGCCGAACGCTCCCGCACAGGCGCAGAAGAATGCGATCCATCCCAGCTTGGAATCTCCGATTCCCATCGCGGTTTCAATCCCGTGAATGGGAAACGGCGAATGAACATCCCATTTCTTGTAGCCTGCATCGCGGATCTTTTCGGCCGCGTGGTACACATCTGCGGGACTTCCGAACTCGGCGAGCAGACCGAAGGTCTTGGGCGCTTTCATTGCGGGCGTTGCGTGCGACATGATCTTGCGCTCCTTCGTCCGTTAGTGATGCGCCGTATGGGCATGGTGGGGGTTGGCTTCGGGCATGACGCCCTTGACTTCAGCAATGGCCAGTTGGGGCAGGAACTTCAGGAACAAAAGGAAGAAGGTTCCGAACAATCCAAAGGTGCCGACGTATGTCCAGATATCCACCCACGTCGGCTTGTAATAACCCCAGGAGGAGGGGAGGAAGTCGGCGTGCAAGGTGATGACGATGACAAACCGCTCGAACCACATGCCGATGTTGATGAAGATCGTGATGATGAAGGTGATGGGAATGCTGTGGCGGATTTTCTTGAACCAGAAGAGCTGGGGAATCACCACGTTGCAGGTGACCATCGACGCATATGCCCACCAGTAGTCGCCCAAAGCGCGGTGGTAGAACGCGAAGCGCTCGTAGATGCTGCCGCTGTACCACGCGATGAACAACTCCATGGCATAGGCGTAACCGACCAGGCTTCCCGTCAACAGCATGAACTTGTTCATGTTGTCGAGGTGATGCAGACGCACGACCTGCTTTAATCCGAAAACTTCACGGGCGATAATGAGCAAGGTGGACACGAGTGCGAAACCCGAGAACACGGCGCCTGCGACGAAATAGGGAGGGAAGATGGTGGTGTGCCATCCCGGAACCTTGGACACGGCGAAGTCGAAGGACACGATGCTGTGCACGGAGAGCACCAGTGGCGTCGAAATGGCCGCAAGAATCAGGTACGCGCGTTCGTAATTCTGCCAGTGACGGGCGGATCCGCGCCAGCCGAGAGCGAAGATTCCGTAGGCCATCTGGCGAATCTTGCTGACGGAACGATCGCGCAATGTGGCAAGGTCAGGGATGAGTCCCATGTACCAGAACAACACGGACACGGTGAAATAGGTGCTGACGGCGAACACGTCCCAGAACAACGGGCTACGCGTATTCGGCCATGCCGACATCTGGTTGGGAAGCGGGAAGATGTAATACACGACCCAGACACGGCCCACGTGAAAAGCAGGGAATACGCCCGCACACATCACCGCGAAAATGGTCATGGCTTCGGAAAAGCGGTTAATGGCCGTGCGCCAACGCTGGCGGAACAGGAACAGAATGGCGGAGATCAAGGTTCCGGCGTGGCCGATACCGATCCACCACACGAAATTCACGATGGCCCAACCCCATGCCACGGGAACGTTCACGCCCCAGACTCCCGTGCCTTCCCAGAACAGGTAGCCAAACAGACCGAGCATGAGGCAGAGCAACGAACCTGAGAGCAGGAGCAGAATGCCCCAGGTCAGGTTGAACTTGGTTTCCGTCGGAGCGGAAATGATCTGGGTGACTTCATGGAAGTCCCCGGATTCCACCAGCACTGGCCGTTTGGTTGGATCGTCGTCGCGATGCAGAATCATTGCGTCTCTTCCTTGCCTCAGGCCCCGGCCTTTTCAAGCGCGGGGTTGGGATTGCGCACGCGGGCCAGATAGCTCGTGCGGGGCTTGGTGTTGATGTCGCGCAGCACTTCGTAGTTGCGCGGATGGCGCTTGAGCTGGGCGACGCGGCTCTTGGGATCATTGATGTCGCCGAACGTGATGGCCTGAGAAGGACAGGCCTGTCCGCACGCCGGGGTAATCGCGCCGTCGGGAATGACCTCACGGCCTTCGCGCTTGTTCTCGATGCGAGCCTTGTTGATGCGTTGCACGCAATAGGTGCACTTCTCCATCACACCGCGGAAGCGGATCGTGACGTCCGGGTTGAAGCGCATCTTCTCGGTCTCGGCGTGGTTGTTGTTGTAATTGAAGAAGTTGAAGCGGCGCACCTTGTAGGGACAGTTGTTGGAGCAGTAGCGCGTGCCCACACAACGGTTGTACACCATGTCATTGAGGCCTTCGTGCGTGTGCACGGTGGCGCCCACAGGGCAGACTTCTTCGCAGGGCGCATTCTGGCACTGCTGACAGGTCATGGGCTGGAATTCCAAAACCGGATCTTCAATGTCGCCCGCGAAATAGCGGTCAAGACGGATCCAGTGCATTTCACGGCCGCGGATGACCTGTTCCTTGCCGACCGTCGGAATGTTGTTCTCGGACTGGCAGGCGATCAAACAGGCATTGCAACCCGTGCAGCTGTTAAGATCGATGGCCATGCCCCATTGCATACCCTTGGAATAATCGTAGTCGCCGCGGACGTTTTCATCCCACAAGCTGAGTTCGGCGGGATGTTCGTTCCATTTTTCCTCGGAAGCGTACTCCTCGGGATTTTCCAAGTACTCGCCGAGTTCACCGTCGCGAACAAGAGGACGGTTTTCCATCGACCAGTGATCCTGGGTACAAGCCAGTGCGTATTCGCGATCGAGTTTTTCAATCGTCACCACGGAAGGTGCAAACGGCCCCGCAGAATTCATCAATGTGTAGGCATTGAATCCGGCGCCTTCGCCGACCTTACCGACATGCATGCGGCCAAAGCCGAGATGCAACAGAATGGTTTCATCAGCGATACCGGGTAGCACCCATGCGGCGGCTTCGAGTGAACGGCCACCGACGCTGACGCGCACCATGGGACGATGGCGCGTTCCACCCATGGTGGTGCCACCATTCTTTTTCTCGAGAATCCCGTCGCGCACTCCGAGTTTTTCGGCCAGCTTGGGACCCATCAAGACCGCGTTGTCCCATGTCAGCTTGGTGATGGGATCCGGCAATTCCAGCAACCACGGATTGTTTCCAAAGCGGCCGTCGCCGAGACAGGAATGCTCGCGCAGTATGAGTTCGATGCCGGTCGAAGCTGTGGGCAGGGACTTCAACGATTCGGAAAGACCGGCCGCCGAAATGGAAACCCCCGCAGCAAAAGCACCTTCAGCGACAATTCCGTCGTGCAACCAGCGACGCCATTGCTTGTCGAAGCCGGGACCGCCGTGTGTCCTCATCCACGAGGCTTGCACGATGTCGTGACTCTTCTCCTGCGCATAGCCGGAGATCTTCGCTAGCAATTCCGAGGCGTCGAGCGTGTCGTACAACGGTGAGATCAACGGCTGGACGATGGACGTCGTACCGTCATAGGCCATCGCATCGCCCCACGTTTCCAGATAGTGGCTCATGGGAAGATGCCACGAGGAAAGCGAGGCCGTGTCGTCCGCTTCAAAACCAAGAGTGATGACATTCTTGGCGCGGGAAAGACGCGCTCCGAAATCGAGATCAGCGGGCGCGGTATAAACCGGGTTGGAGTCGAGCACCACCAATGCTTCGACCTTGTTGTCGTTAAGCTCGGTGGAGAGCGCCGACAAGGAACCCACGGAACTTTCCGGAGCGGCCTTCGGATCGGCCGCATTCAACGCATGAACTGTCGAGGGACGCAGTTCCACAGTCTTGCCAAGATTTCCAAGGGCGGAGTTGATGGCATGCGCCAGAGCGTGAACCGCCGGAGGTTGATGCTTGCCCGCAGCGACGATGGAAGCGCCCTGATGTTGCGCAAGATCCGCGGCCAGAGACTTGATCCAGTTTTCGGAAACGCCCGGCACCGCGGATGCGGAACCGAAATCCACTCCGGAAATCGCCACACCCTGCGTCTGAAGCTCTTTGGCCACGGCCACAAGGAACGAAGGAATCGCGCTCGGCTTGAGACGCAAACGATGATCCGCAGAACCGCCTGTAAGACTGTACTGCGATTCGACAACGTACAGACGGCTCATGCCATCCTTGCCCAGATCCGGGCTGCGGCTCTTCGCAAAAGCTCGGGCATACGCCACTTGGAACGGTTCGGCATCGATGAAATCACAATCGACGGACAAAACGCGCGTGGCACGATCGAAATGATAGAGCGGCTCCAGCGCCTGACCGGTCAGGGCATGCGTCCCTTGCAAAACGTTGTCGCGGCTGACTGGCTCATACACGAACCACTTGGCCTTGGGGAACACACTGGCAACATGGTCACGCACGGCGCGAAACGACGGCGAGGTGGTATAACCCGCGAGGAAGCACAAGCCCTCACCGCCCTTTTGTTTCAGCGATTCGAACAGAGGATTGGCTTCACTCCAGAACGCTTCCCATGTGGAAGCCTTGCCGTTCTTCAACGGAGTCTGACTGCGTTCGGGATTATAGAGATCAAGAATGGAAGCTTGATGTTGCCGCGATGTAGAACCCAGACTGGCCGGATGCGAAGGGTTGCCTTCGATCTTGGTGGGCCGACCTTCGTGCGCTTCGACCAGAAGTCCGATGGCGTCGCCACCAATCGACAACGTGGTCGCATAAAATTGCGGAACTCCCGGAACCAGACTTTCGGGCATCTTGGTATAGGGGAGGATGTGCATCTCAGGACGGCGAATGCCTTTGCAACCCGTGATGCCGGCGAAGGCCATGCCCGCGCCCATGACCTGAAGGAAACGGCGGCGGGAAACATCCGCGCCCATCGTGTCTGCGCCTTCGGGGAATTCGAAATCAACGAACTCCTTCAATTCAGGAGCGCCTGCCAATTCTTCCAGGCTTTTCCATTGGGCCTTGCCCGACTTTTTCGGATCGAGGTTCAACGATGGCATGTGGAGCAGTCCGTCCTGGGATGAACGTTGTATTTATCCATGAATTGCTTGCCCAACTCCGCGGGGTCGCCTTCGGGCTTCCACGCAAGGTTGGTGATCAGCTTCTTGTCGCGAATATTCGGCGCAGGATTGCGATGGCACTCCAGACACCAGCCCATGCTGAGCGGAGCCACCACACGAACCTCATCCATCTGATCCACACGGCCGTGGCAAACCACGCAGCTCACACCCTTGTTCACGTGGGCGCTGTGATCGAAATAGGCGAAGTCGGGAAGCTTGTGAACACGAACCCATTTGATCGGCACACCCTGTTCATGTGCTTCACGGATTTTCTGAATCTCGGGGGAACTTGTTTTCACCAACGTGTGGCAATTCATGCAAACGTCCGTGGGTGGAACTCCAGCGTGGCGGCCGCGCTCGACGTTGAAATGGCAGTAGCGGCAGTCGAGTCCGAGTTGCCCTGCATGGAGTTTATGACTGTAGGCCACCGGCTGAACCGGCTGGTAGCCGACCACGTAATGTTTGGGGGAGCCCCAATACCAGAAGGCGAAGACCACGAAACAGGCGAGGACGCCCAAGGAAGCCACGAGAATCGCGGGTACCCTGTTGGTCCACTTGGGAAACACCATTCGGCTATTCTCCAGCGACGGGAAAAGTGGAGGATGTCGGACGCAAACAGTTTGTTTTCATTGAACGGGGGCAAAAGATAGATTCAGGAAAATCGCCGTTCAATCCACCTGCGAAATTTTTTTGTCAAAAAATTTCAACCGATGAACAGGATGCGCTTGTCCAGCGCCATGGCGATCAAAACCACCGGCAAATAGGCAAGAGTAAACAGGAAAAGGCGAACCGCATCCTTCCTCAAACCGCTTTTTTGCAATCGGCGCGCCAACCAGAGCATGGCCAGCCCAGACAGGACGGCTGTAATCAAATAAACTTCCCCGGCAAGTCCATACCAGTAAGGGAATAAAGACACCGCAAGTAACAAGACGGTTTGAACCATGATTTGACGGAAACAGGTCGCCCCGGAGGCGTCCACGAGACTCAACATCTTGAATCCGCCCCGGTGGTAATCGTCACGGTACATCCACGCAAGCGCCAGAAAATGGGGAAGCTGCCAGAAGAATAGCACGGCGAAGAGCAGCAACCCGCCAAGTCCGATGTGATTTTGGGCAGCCGTCCAACCCATGAGCGGAGGAAGCGCTCCTGGAATTCCACCCACCAAGGTGTTCAAGGTGGTCAGACGTTTCATCGGCGTGTAAACCCCGGCATACAAGCCCACAGTCAGCACGCCAATGAAGGCCGTCATAAAGTTGGCTTTTTGCCAGAGAAGAAGTTCTCCGAGTATGCACGTGAGCACACCGGCGACATAAGCGGTGACGAGATGAACACGCTCCGTGGGAACAGGACGTCGTTGAGTCCGTTCCATTACGCTGTCCAAATCTTTTTCCATGGCCTGATTGAAACAGAAGGCGGAAGTCGCCAGCAAACCCGTTCCCAGCAAAGTCCACAATAATCGCATCCAATCCAGATCCATGGGAGAGGCCAGATAAAATCCCGCCACAGTGGTAATCAGGATGTGCAAAGTCATCTTGAGCTTGAAGAGCTCCAGCAAGGCCATGATGCGTTCAGTGAATTTCATGCCGTCGCTCCGTCCTGCTTTCCGCTCCACAGCGCGATGGTGATCAACGTGCCGAACAACAATGCGCCACAGGCCAGGTGCAAACTCGCGATCCAGGGAACCTTCACCGTCCAGATCGTCAACACACCGAGCACCACCTGAACCGCCAACACCCCAAACAACATCCACGCAAATTTATTCGCAATGGATTTGCGGAGCAGAGAAGAAATGAGGATCAAGCTTCCGATGCTGACCATTAAGGCTCCAATCCGCGTGTGGAGAAAGTTCAAGAAAATGCCTTGGCTCCAGAACGAGGGAATCCAACCGTCAAAGGCGCGAGGAAAAGTCGGAATGGCGAGACCAGCATAGCTGTGGCGCATCACAGCGCCGACGAGAATCTGAACATAGACCAATGTCGCAAGCGCAAAAGCACCGCGCGAATGAGCATTTGTTTTCCACGCATTCTTTTTCCACGAAGCGGTCATGGACCACATCAGCCAAATCGATCCGCAGAAAAACAATTCCGCCACACCGGCATGCGCACTGGACACGGCCACGGGAAGTTTGAATTTCACCGTGAGCCCGCCGAGCAGCCCTTGCAGGCACACCAACAACAATTCCGTCAAAGCCAGATATTTGACCCAGCGGCGTGACTCCCACAACCAAACGGTCAAAGTGAGCACTATGGTCAGGAATCCGATGGCAGAGGCAAACAGGCGATGGCTGTGTTCATACACCACTCCGCCGCGCATTTCCGAAAGGGGATAGGCGTACATATTCTGCCCGAACGTCGTGGGCCAATCCGGCACTGAGAGGCCGGAACCCGTGCTAGTGACCATTGCCCCGACGAAAAGCAGGCAAAGGGTCAAAAGACAAATAACGGTCGCCAAAACGGCGAGTGTTTTTTGTTGGACTGTGGAGGACATGAAGGGTCAAATTTAGTCAGGCATAAGCCCGTAGAATGAAAAAGATGACAACCCCTGTCACCGAAACGTACAGCCAGATGGGATACGTAACACGAGCGAATTTCTTGTGGGTTTCATAGCGACCCGACAGCGCGAGGTAAAACGTGGCAAGCACCAACGGCAACGCCACGGCCGACAGCACAATGTGTGAAATAAGGATGGAGAAATAAACCGGCCGCACCCAGCCTTGCCCCGGAAAATGTGTATCACCATGCACAAAGTGGTAGGTGATGTAACCGATCAAAAAAAGAGAAGACGAAGCAAAGGCGCTGAGCATGCTGCGCCGGTGTTCCCGTTCATAACCCCGGTGGATCTGGTACAGGCCGAGCAGGATGAAAAACGTGGTCACCGCATTGCAAGCCGCGTTCAAGGCAGGAAGAAACAGCAATCGCCCTGAGTCGCCAACGGGCGGCTTGTGTCCGTACAGAATGTAAAGCAGGGCTCCCAATGCAAGTGCCGACACCAATCCGATGGCAATACCCTGCGATTCCCAAGACTTCTGTTCCACGTCCGTATCATTCACCTTCCACGTCCTCCCCAGGATTGGGCCACGGGCCCGCGCCACAAACGCAAGCGATCCCGCAATAACCCCAACGCAGTCCCGCGCTTGTTCAAAATATTCTCGTCATCTCCGGTACATACAGCTGCAGCGGCCAGTCCGGTTTCGACGGCCCGACTCAAATGCAGCGGCCGCATTTCCAGACATTCGCGCTCAATCCGCACAGAAGTTTTGTTGAAAAGGTTGTCGCTCATCAATTCTTCCAACAACGCATAAATAAGGCCGCCGGCAAAATTTCCGAACACTGCAACGGGATCGCCAGAGAATATATCACGTTGAGATGAACCCTGCGAATGACCAAATGCAGCATTACATGATTTCCACGCGCAAATTCCCGAAGGATGAAAGACCACCACAGCCCCAACACCTTGCTCCATCCATGCCTCCGCCACCTCTTCGAGGGATTCTCGATTCTCCGCAGCGACGCACCAAATATCCGGCGTTTGCGTGCCCAAGGTTTTCAGGACTGGAGAAGACGAGGCAGCGAGACCCATCAACAACGGATCTCGATCCTCCAGATCCGGGACGACACGTTCAAGTTCTTCCGTACCCTCTGAGGAAACCAGCGCCAACGTGGCCTTCCAGAAATAGGGGGTAGGGGCTTCACGGCCCGAAGGCCCATGCACTGGAATACGCAACGATTCCAACAATGCGGAAGAGACCCGGACGGCATGACGCAGCGACTCTCCGCCGCCGAAACCGTGAACGCGAAAAGAACTGTAAGTCGGGATCTCCGAGGCGGGATAGGCCATTACGACGGTTCAACCAACTCTACGCCGCGCAATGCCGAAGCCTTGCCTTCGGTGTACTCGAACATGGCGTCGATGCAACGCTTGGCACGCAGTCGCACGTCCTCGGAAAGTTCGGCCACATCCTGGGGGCGAGCCTTGATCAACACCCGCAAAATCCCTTCCAGTGTGTTCGACTTCATGTATTTGCACATGGTGCAGGAACCGACGATTTGCTTTTCGGGAAACTCAACCATGAGCCGCGAGGAAAGGCCGCATTCGGTGAGCATGACGAAACGGTCATCTTTCGACTTGCGCACGTAATCCAGCATCTGACTGGTACTACCCACATAGTCGGAGGCGTGCAGCACGCCGGGGCTGCACTCGGGGTGGCTCAACACCTTGACGCCCGGAAACTTCAACCGCATGAACTGTACCATCTCCGGATCGTACTGTTCATGCACGTAGCACACGCCGTCGTAGATTTCGATCTCCTTGCGCACACCACGGCGGATCATCTCCTCCTGAAGATTTTTACCCATCAACTTGTCGGGAAGGAAGAAAATCTTTTCGTTGGGAATGGCCTCCACGATGTCATACACGTTGGAGGAGGTCACGCACACGTCGCATTCTGCCTTCACGTCGGCGGTGGTATTGATGTAGCACACGAAGCTGTGATCCGGAAATTCCTTGCGCAGCCGACGCACATCCGCTCCGGTGACAGCATCGGCCAGGGTGCAACCCGTGTCGGTTCCGGGAATCAGCACCTGTTTTTCCGGATTCAAAATCTTCGCAGTCTCGGCCATGAAACGCACGGCGGCGAACACGATGATGTCGGCGCTTGTGCGCGTGGCATCCTTGGCCAACCCGTAGGAATCGCCGCTGTAATCCGCGACGCCGTACAGAATTTCAGGGGAGACGTAGGAGTGGGCGAGAATGACGGCGTTTTTCTGCTTTTTCAGGGCATTGATGGCATTGATAAGCGGGACCATGGCTTCGCACTTTTCCAGCGTATAGGCACACGCCCCGCCGGAAATGCGAACATCCTTGAGTTTTTCGAAAAGTTCTGCGCCGGTCATATCCCAAATTTAGCTCGTTCGTCACAAACCCGGAACCATTGCGCTTTGTCCGGGGATTTTTGCGGCATTTTCCAAAGCGTCGCGTTACTTTATGAAACAGTTAGCGATTGAGAAACGAATATGAAATATGAAGTGGCCAAATGTCCGTTTCTCTTCCCGGTCCTTCCAGGGATCGTGACAAGTTTGTTCTTCTCCTTGGCTGTAAGCCAGGAAAACTACGGACAATGGACCCGCTCCCGCGAGATTTCAGTAAACACGAGCGCCAGCGGGGCGAACGTTTCCGCGACGCAGACAAATTATCCCTTGTTGGTGCGCCTGAATTTGTCGAATATTTCTTGTGGCAATACGACAACAGGCGGCGCCGACATCCGCTTCGCCAAACTCAACGGCACCCATCTTCCATACCAGATCGAACGGTGGGACACCGCCAATAAGGCGGCCGAAATTTGGGTGTTGATGGATACGGTGTATGGAAACAACGATGGCTACGGCGCGACCAACAAGATCCGGATGTACTCCGGAAAATCCGGTGCCGTGGACAGCTCCGATGGCGGTGCTGTGTTCGATACATCACGAGGCTTTCAAGGAGTGTTTCATCTTGGGGAAGCCACGAACGATACAGCACGAGATGCAACGAAGAACAAGTTCAAAGGCATTCCGAGAAATCGTGGAGCAAGTGGGATTGGGACAGGAAGTAATCCTGCGGATACAATAGGATTAATTGGCAAAGCCAAAAAGTTTCTGGGGGATACGGGAAATAATTACGGCGGAAGCTACCGCATCTTGACTTCGACAGGTGGAAACACCTTTGACAACAATCCGCTGAACTTTCAGAACGATTCGACAACAAAGAACGGGATTCCGCAATACACGCTGTCAGCATGGATAAATATCCGGCTGATTCCACCTACCACGACCAAACGCAAAGCCATCATTGCGAAATCGATGGGAGCCAATAATGCGCAATACCACATGCGATTGCGCGATCCGGCCATTAGCAACATATATACTCCCCTAAAAGACACAATACTCCTCGATTTCGCTGATGGACCTTCGGCTGTTTATAAACGTAGCCCTCCAGGTTTTCAACAATTAGAACCATGGGCTTCAAGCAGATGGTTTTACATGGCAGGGATTCGCTCGAATACCCTTGGTGCTATTGGGAATTCCAGAATCTATGGCTTTGACAGCGGAGATGTGTTTGTTGGGTTAAGTACTGCCAGTACCACAACCACTACCATCCGCAGCGACTACAACGCATACATCGGCAGCTTCTCCAACGACTCCGGATATTTCATGGGCAAACTAGATGAAGTTCGATTCGAGAATGTGGCGCGGGATTCGCAATGGATCAAGCTGAACTATGAAACCCAGAAACCGGGATCAACTGTGGTGAGTGTGGGAACTGATCTGGTCCTGTATCGCGATCTGGTTTACCGTACAACCACTCTTGTTTTGACCTCCGGCGCAGCAATGATACCCGATACATTAACTATAACGCAAACCTGTTCATCGGCTCCTTATGAACGTTTCACCATTTCTCCCGCGTTGCCCGCAGGCCTCAGACTTGACAGCAATACAGGGGTTCTCAGTGGAACTCCGACCACGACGACTGGACAGGTGGCCACCAGTTACACCATCACTGCGAGTGGCCCATCGGGAAGCGCCACAACCATCCTCAGCATTGCCATCAATGTGGCGCCAGTGATTACCAGTCAGCCAGTCACAATCAGTTATATCTGTGGATCACCCATCCGACTCGGTATCACGGCGTCGGGACTTCCGGCTCCAACCTACAAATGGATTCGACAGCGTGGAGCCACGATCGATACGCTTACTGCGGGAGGAATTTTTTCGTTCAATACAAGAGGAGACACCCTGATCATCACCAATGCAGCCCCCACGGATACGGGGACGTATCGATGTCGCGCGTTAAATGTGGCCGGATCGGCTGTCAGTAACAACGCAAGATTGATGCTTGCTCTAGCAACAGGCAATTGCACAGGGAGCATTCTGGATGGCCGTATTGTCCACAACCCCGGCTCCAATCCTTTTTCTTACCGCATCCCAAACGACGGATCGATTGCCCGTGTGCGCATGACCGTGGAAAACATGTCCAGACGGGAAACGTGGAGTGGAGAATTCGAGATGGGGAAGAGCCGCGTCGTCTCGTGGAACGGCACGGACCATAACGGAGGCAAAGCACCTTCCGGGATTTACGTCGTACGACTCAAACTCCTGTCCCGCGACGGCGGATTGATCTCCGAAACCCGTGAGGCCGGAGCATTGGGACGATAAATCGATTTGACAAACCCTGCTTCCACATCGCATATTGCATTCATCATGTTTTTGGCCAACGCCCTCATTCTTCGCAAACACGCCGTCCGCAAGGCCCAATGGGTCATTGTGCCGGGGATTGCATTGAAGGGAGCGGCGTAGCTTAAAGCGCGTCACAACGGCAAAAAGGCCCGCTCCCGAATGGGGGCGGGCCTTTTTGTTTTGCATGGAGAAAAACGATGTCTGAAAAAAGAAATGCTGCTATCGGGTATTCAGCCACGGTGTTGTCCGCGGTGTTGTTCTCCATCAAGGGAATCATCGCCAAGAAAGCATATGCAGCTGGAGCCACACCGGAAACCTTGCTCGGACTCCGCTTCGGGTTCTGCCTGCCGGTGTTCGGCTGGATCGCGATGAAAAGTCCGGAGGCAGGTGGATTATCGTCGCTTAGCCGGGCCGACTGGATGCGCGCCGGTTTCGTCACGGCGTTGGGATATGTGCTGGCCAGCCTGCTGGACTTTCACGGACTGCGCTACATCTCCGTGGGACTTGAGCGGGTCATCCTGTACATCCATCCAACGATAGTGGTACTGTTGGCGGTATGGCTGAAAGGGCGACCCTTGCGCCATCGAACTGTGATCGCTTTGCTGGTGTCCTACGTCGGCCTGGCGTTCTGCTTTGCCGGAGAAATTCACTCTGGAAATCCAGAGGCCATGTTTCGTGGTGTCGCCTTCGTGTTCGGATCGGCATTGGCCTACGCCTTCTTCATGCTGGGCGCGGAAGACCTCGTGCCACGTGTCGGCGTGCATCGGCTGACGGCAATCGGCATGCTCTTGGCCGGATTGATCTTCGGCGTACAGGCGGGGGTTGCTGCGGGAGGAACAATGCTCCATCTCCCACACGAGGTTTATATGTGGAGCCTCGTCATGGCCGTGTTGAGCACAGTGCTGCCGGTTTACTTATTCGGCGTGGGATTCAAGATCATGGGAGCTTCGCGGCTTTCCATCGCCAGCATGGCAGGACCGGTAGCTGTATTACCGCTGTCGGCAATGTTCCTCGGCGAACCGGCGGGTATCCTGCAATGGACCGGATTCGCACTGACGCTGGGCGGGGGAATGCTATTGCTGCGGGGAAGGAAGTGATCGACGCACCCTTCCCGCCACATCGAAGTAGTTCACGTTGCCGTGTTGCGAGTAGATGAACACCGGTCCTGAGCGATCCGGAACGGATGAGTGCAGCATGGCATCGCGATCCAACCGGGCCAAGGCTGTCGGATGGCCGTTGACGTAATCCACTGTACCCAACACCAATGCCCGCCCCGTGCGATCGAATTGCCCGGCCGTGGGACAGTTGGTGTCCTCATACGTCAGAGCCATCACTGCCGCGCCGGAACGCTGCCACCAATAGCTTTCGGGATACTGCGTCTTGAAACCATCGCTCCAGGACACGAGGTAATTCCACGGTTGAATGCCTTCCGTGAAATAGGAACGCACACCTGTGATGTAGTTCTGTTCCAACGTTCCGTAGGCTTGCGACGTCGCCGAGGGATCATGGTAAAAGAAAAACCGGGTGCAGTTGACCTGATCGGCATGCATGTTCAATGCCACACGTGGCGGATTGGGCTTGGCCCGTAATTCATCAAACTTGGCGCGCAAGGCGATGACTTCCGGTTCCAACGTCGTCTTGTCCCAATTGCTCTCGATATCCACGCGATGAGCATTCAGCCGGCCGTACCCCAATTCCACACCGTCGGGATTGTACATCGGGATGATTTGAAAAATGAACTGGTTGCGGATCTGGTTCGATGCCGCCGTGGTATCGAGCAGAAAGCGGATCATTTCACGGGTGACGTAAAACGCCTGAACTTCGGCAGGGTGCGTGCGGGCATGAATGAAGACGCGCTGCTTTCCTGTTTCGTCTCCATTGGTGATGGAGAGCATCCACAAGGCCCGGTTCTGGACCGAAGCTCCGATACTGTCCACACGGACATAGGGGCTTTGCCTCCAGCGATTCAGGTCAATCTTGAGGGAATCATACTTGTACCGCCAGCCATTGGTGGAATCGGAGACTTGAGTCCATCCCGGGGAAACAGCCGAGCCTAGGAAGATGGCGTACAGGAAAAATCGAAGCATTGCGCTCAGAATCCTAAAAAATCAAAAAGCCCCCCGTTTCCGAGAGGCTTTTTGGAGCGGGTTAAGAGACTCGAACCCTCGACCTTCTCCTTGGCAAGGAGATGCTCTACCAACTGAGCTAAACCCGCATGTTTCCGCTTATTAGGCGGGGACAAAGGATAATAAGCCGGAGGGGGACAGTCAAGATTGAAAATGCCCTGTATTTCGAATCAAGCCAGTCCCAGTACCGACCTTACATCCTTTTCGCTGACAATCTTGATCCCCAATTTCTGGGCCTTGTCCAGTTTGCTTCCCGCCGCCTCACCGGCCAAAAGCATGGTGGTTTTCTTGGACACCGATTCTGAAACCTTGGCACCGGCCTTTTCCAGAATTTCCCGTGCTTCGTCGCGGCCCCATGTGGGCAAGGTTCCTGTAATGACCCAGGTCTGTCCGGCCAGCGGTTGACCGCCTTCCGGCGCATCGTAGTCCGTCTTTACTCCGGCATCACGCAACCGTTCCAGCCGCTTGCGGTTTTTCGGATCATGGAAATAATCGCTCAAGCTTTGCGCAATGCGCTCACCCACATCCGGCGCGGCCACAAATTCCTCAGGCGTAGCGTCGAAGAGGCGATCCAGGGTTTTGAAATGACGCGCCAACGCGCTCGCCGTCGTTTTCCCGACGTAGCGGATACCGAGCCCGAAGAGCAGGCGATCCAATCCCCGCGCCTTACTCCCCTCAATGGAAGCGATCACATTGGCAGCAGATTTTTCCGCCATGCGTTCCAGTTGCTCCAGTTCTTCCTGCTTGAGGTGGTAGAGGTCGGAAACATCTCGAATCAATCCCGCTTCGAGCAAAGTATCCACCAACGCCGGACCGACATTCTCAATATTCATTGCACCACGCGCGGCGAAGTGCAGGATGGCGCGCTGCACCTGTGCCGGGCATTGCAGATTGTCGCAACGCCACGCGACTTCTTCTTCGTCCTTGGACAATGCTTCGCCGCAAACCGGGCAGGATTTCGGAGGGATGATGGCATGAGTGGACTTGGGACGTTTTTCCAGAACCACGCTCGTGATTTTGGGGATAATCTCTCCGCCCTTTTCCACGGTCACAGTGTCGGGAACGCGAAGCCCCAGTCTTTCGACTTCATCGAAGTTGTGCAAGGTGGCACGCTTGACCACGGTTCCACCGAGATGGACGGGCTTGAGATTGGCCACCGGCGTCACGACACCCGTGCGGCCTACTTGAAAACTGACAGACTCCAGCACCGTTTCCACGGCTTCGGCCTTGTATTTGTAGGCGATCACCCACTTGGGACTTTTGGCGGTGCGCCCCAACGCAGCCTGTTGCTTCAGGCTGTTGACCTTGATGACGACGCCGTCGATCATGTAGGGGAGATCATCGCGGAGCTTCTGCCACTTCTCGCAGACGCGCATGACCTCATCTACAGACCTGGCTTTAGCTCGCAAAGAGTTCACGGGAAATTTGGCCTTGTCCAGTTTTTCCAGATTGTCCCAGTGATTACCCTCGGCATCGTCCGTCAGGATGTTGTACGCAAAAAAATCCAGGGGGCGTAGCGCCGCTTCTCTGGGGTCTTTCAACTTGAGGCTGCCGGAAGCCGTGTTGCGGGGATTCTGAAGCTCTTTTCCGAAAACACGGGTGGAGTATTCGTTGAACTTCAGGAAGTTGTCTTTGGTCATGTACACTTCGCCGCGCACTTCAAAGCGATCCGCAGGAAAATCCTTGGGTAAGGTTTGCGGGATGGTCTTGAGGGTCCGGATGTTTTGCGTGACCTCGTCACCCTGTACGCCATCGCCCCGCGTCACCGCGACTGTCAGCTTGCGGTTTTCATAAACAAGACACATGGCCACACCATCAATCTTGGGTTCGCAGACGTATTCGACCTCGGTTTCCGGAATCTTTTCCGTAACCTGCCGGTGAAAATCCCGCACCTCTTCCTCGGAGTAAGTGTTCTGAATGCTGAGCATGGGATAGCGATGCGTGATTTTTTTGAAACCCGTGGCAAGGTCGGAACCGACACGATTCGTGGGGGAGTCGGGTTCGTCGAATTCGGGATGCGCTTCCTCGAGATCGCGGAGCTCGCGCAGAAGCCGGTCGAACTCCGCGTCGCTCATGGGGGAATGGCCGTCGCGATAGTAAGCGTCGTTTGCCGTCCGCAAGATTTTCCGCAGTTCCTCGATGCGTTGCTTGTCGTTCATGACGGGGTAAAAGGTATCTTTTGGGGCACTTCCGAGGAGAACTTATGAACGTACTCGACCTCGTCGGCAACACGCCGATGGTGGAGTTGCAACGGTTGAATCCGAACCCCAAGGTCCGGCTCTACGTCAAGCTGGAAGGCAACAATCCTGCCGGCTCGGTCAAGGATCGCCCTGCGAAGTACATGATTCTCAAAGCTGCGGAACGCGGTGTGCTGAGGCCGGGTATGAAACTGGTGGAGCCCACTTCGGGAAATACTGGCATCGCACTGGCCATGATTGCGGCGATGGCGGGTTATGAAATGCATCTAGTCATGCCGGAAAGCGCCACGCCGGAACGCGTACTCACCATGCGAGCCTACGGCGCGGTGGTGCATCTGACTCCCGCCGATAAAAGCATGGAAGGAGCCATCGACTATGCGCGTGCGCTGGTGGCTTCCGGCGGTTATCACATGCTGGATCAATTTTCCAATCCGGACAATCCACTGGCGCATTACGAGACCACGGGACCGGAAATCTGGCGTGACACAGAAGGCAAGATCACCCATTTCGTATCAAGCATGGGAACCACGGGCACCATCATGGGTTGCTCACGATTCTTCAAGGAGAAAAATCCGGCCATTCAAATCGTGGGGGCGCAACCCGTCGAAGGTTCATGCATTCCCGGCATCCGCAAGTGGCCGCAGGAATATCTGCCGAAGATTTACGATGCTCACCGCGTCGATCGCATTGTGGAAGTGAATCAGGCGGATGCGGAAAACGCCACTCGGGAACTTTGCCGCAAAGAAGGCGTCTTTTCCGGAACCTCTTCCGGCGGCGCTGTGCATTGTGCTTTGGAGCTTTGCAAGCAACTATCCGAAGGCGTGGTGGTGTGCATTCTTCCCGATCGCGGCGACCGCTACCTCAGCGGTTCCGTTTTCGGCTGAAGCGATCTCATCAACGGAAAAAGGGAAGCCCCTGCAATCCTTGAAACAAGTTGCCGCCCATCATGTTCATCGCGGCAGCTAAATCGAGGTCATAGGTTTTGTGAAAGATTCCCGACAGTTTTTTCACCCCGAACCAGCCGTGGTAATAGGCGTCTCCATTGACCGTAAGCGAGCACTTGTTTCCCTGCCGCAATGTCCCCACCACCTTATCCCACGCCGCGGGCGGCAAGGAGATGTTCATGGCGACGCGGGTATTTTCATTCGGGGCCAAATCCAGCGGCTTCTGGTTTTTCAACGTCGCGAGCGTGTCCGCTTCCTGCAACGCGAAGAGCTGAATCCCTTCCATCTTTAGACGACTGGAATTCGGATTATGCACGTTGAGGGTGATCTCCCATTCGGATTGGTTTTCCCTGAAGCCGGCGAAACGCACCGAAGCCACTTCGAAGCTGCACCGTTTCCAGTCCGAAGCCGTGGGGTAGAGGGAGCAGCCAACGAACAAGCTCAGCAACGGCAACCACATCCAACGCAAAATTCTCATGGAGGGCAAGCTACAAAATCAGGGCGGGAGTGGTTTTGCAACGCAGAGTTTAATTTGACATTGAGTGGCCCGGTACGGGCTAATAACCGCTCACCACTACCGGGTCGTCTGTTGAACGTGGCACGGGAGATGGCGTGGCAACTTTGGCCTGCACTATCACCAACGGACAGATTGTTGGTTCCAAATCCACCACCAGCGGAATATCTTGACTACCTCACAAGTCTCGGGTTTGAACTACCCGACTTTGGAGTGAAACCCGATCTGAAGCGAACCTTCACAGCGTTCGGTTGGAACCCCGAAGCAGCAGAACTCAATCAGAATTACTCGCATCCTTCACCACATCCAAAGCTCGAGATTGTGGCACGGGTCAATAGCCGTGAGTTCACCTTGCTGCTGGAACAGGAACTGTTCCCTGAAAATCGGGTCGAACCAGAATCTGTTTTTTGCCGAACAGTGGATGAACTTACACGATGGCTGGAGACCGCATCTGCAAAGCGATGGGTTGCAAAAGGAAATCACGGACACGCCGGCATCGGCCAACATCGTTTTTCGCTACCGGATGAAAAACAACTTGCGTCGCCTGTATTGACCCGAATTCTGGAAACGCAAGGCGGTTTGGTATTGGAACCAGAGCATCGGATAAACGTCGAGTTCGGCTGCTTGTTTTACCTCCAAGGCAATGGAACCCTATCCGGATTGAAAAGCCACCGACTGCTCAGCTATTCCGGAGGAGGATTCGCTGGCTCCTTGCTTACACCAAATGATGCTGAATTCTCCAAGTGGGAATCCAAGATTGGAACCGCAGCAAGGCAGATTGGTTCCAAGCTACATCAAGAAGGATATTTCGGACCCGTAGGTATTGACATGTATGCGTGGCAGGATAGAGATGAACTCCTCTTCCGATCTTTGGTGGATTTGAACGCACGGTGCTCAATGGCTTACCCGGTGCATGGACTGGCGCAAAGATTTCCTAATCGGTCGATTCTCGTCTCTCAAGTTCCCGCAACGATTGCCTTGCCACGTACACCCGCCGAGTTGAAAGAAAAATTGGGTGAACATCATTTCGATCCTCAAACCCGGACGGGCGCTTTTCTCACTACGCCACTCATGCCCGGATCGCGCCGTCATGCCTGGGCCTTCATCGGCAAAACTGAAACGGATTTGCAGATTATGCGGGACCACGTTTATCGGATCTTCGCTTGATGGAATGGCCCTGCATCGTCATCGCCGGCCCCACGGCCACGGGCAAAACCGCTCTGGCGGTGGACGTGGCGCACGCCCTCGGTTCGGAAATCTTCTCCATGGATTCGCGTCAAGTCTATCGCGGCCTCGATCTGGGAACCGGGAAAGACCTCGAAGAATATCAGCGCGTCACCCCCGCAATACCGTATCATCTCATCGACATCGTCGAACCTTCCGAGGTTTACAGCCTTTTCCGTTTTCAAGCCGATTGCTATGCCGCATTGGAGGAATTCCGGAAAAAGAAGGGAAATAATACTCCTCCGATTCTTGTGGGAGGAACCGGTCTTTATCTCGAAGCCATTCTCAAGCGATACGACATTGCACAGGTTCCTGAAAATCCCGCCTTGCGTGCCGAATTATCGGAACGGAATCTGGAGGACCTGACGCTCGAATTGGGAGTGCGTTCTCCTGAACTTCGCGACCGCACGGATTTATCCAACAAGCGACGCGTGGTTCGGGCGTTGGAAATCGCCTTGAGCCAACCGACCGGAGAAATTCCCCGCAGTCGATTGCCCGAATGGACTCTGAAACCGGTTGTATTTGTCACCCAATGGGATCGAGCGGCACTACACACACGCATCGCCGAACGTCTTCAAGCAAGATTGGCGGCAGGTATGGTGGAAGAAGTCCAGCACCTTCGTGACAAAGGACTGTCTTGGGATCGCCTCAACGATCTCGGCATGGAGTACCGCCAAATCGCCGCGCTCCTTCGTGGAGAAAAGACCCGTGACGCCATGGAGACGGATCTCCTCCATGAAATCCGGCAGCTTGCGAAACGGCAGGAGACCTGGTTCCGGGGAATGGAACGGCGGGGAATTCAGGTCCATTTCATAAATCCACAGACCACCACTGACGATATTCTGGCACAAGCCCGCGATTATCTTTAAGGACAGTCATGCGCTCCCTTTTCTTCATTCCATCCCTTGCATTGCTGCTTTGCGCCTGCGACAAGGTGGACTATCAACCCGTCCCGCCGGGTTCCGTTGCACTGACCGTGCATCATCTGGGCGCATACTCCTCGCAAATCGACGATGAGGAAAAGGAAGTTCAGGGAACCGTTTTCCAAACCCGTTGGACGGTGCACTATGAGAAACGGGGAAACGGTTGGAGCATTCAACGTCGACTGGACAGTCTGGTGGGCAAGGGTTACCACAAATTTTCCATGCCGAATGAGCTGGAGAAAAAGGTCAACCTCGATATCGAATTGGGTGACGATGGCGTGCCAGTCCGAGTCACAGGATATGATTCGCTGCACAGCATCTTGAAACGCATCGAACAACGGGAGAGTTACCGTGAACAGCTTCTCCGCATGAGCGATACGGTTCAATTTCAGGCTTTACAACGCGACGCTTTCCGTCTACGCAAGTTGTTGCAACCCGGAATCCATAAGAGGGGAGACCGACTCGACGTTGAAGCGATCAACAAACAACTGGAAACCATGAAGCTCGATTCGGCGGTTTATCAGGGCGACAGGCCGCGTCTGGAACTTCGCTGTCTCGAATTTGAAACCTATTACCATCGTGAAGATTCATTACCGCTCTTGGTGGAGCAATTTTTTTACAGTGCGCCAGCCCACCGCAAATGGAAACATTCCGCCTGGCAGCAGGGAAAGGTGGATGGAATGTGGCATTTCTCGGTGGAGCGAAAAACCGGATTGCCGTGTTTCGAGTCCATCACCGAATCCGGCCATGTGGTGTTGAAAGACACCACGGATAGGGACACATTGCCGATTTCCCTTTACCGCTATGAAGAAGATCTCTACACCCGTTAAAGCCGCTCTGGCCGCACTGTTGCTGTCCGGTTGCGCCTTCACCGATCAAGGGGAGATGGTCAATCGGGAACAGAACGAACTGGAACGATTGGAGCGCAAGCGCGAGGACTACGAATCCCGCTATGTGATGGTGTTGAACAACCTGGAACGCAACACCGGCGACCCGAAGATGGAACGGGAACGCGACATGGTGCGGAAGAAAATCCTGGATTTGAACACACAGATTACCGCGCAACGGGAGATTTACGAGCGCAGCGTGCAGGACTGGGAGAAAAAACTGCTGGAAGAGAAATTACAGAAGGAAATCTTCGAACGGGAAGAACGCTCCCTGCCGCCTAATCCCTGATGCCGTAGAAAGCACGGGCGTTCTTCAACAACGCCGCCGCCGTTTCTTCCACCGATTTCTGTTTAACCTCCGCAAGTCTTTCAATGATGCGGGGAATATGTCCGGGATGCGCCGCCTGACCGCGGAACGGCTCCGGCGCAAGATAAGGCGCATCGGTTTCCACCAGCATGCGTTCCAATGGAACTCGCGACGCCACGGCGCGCACATCATCCGAATTCTTGAACGTGACGATGCCTGTGAAGCCAATGTAGAGGTTGGAAAAGCCTTGCAGCAAGTTCTCAGCTAAATCCACCGACGACGTAAAGCAATGCACATGCATCGGCCAGTCGCGGGGAATAGTCTCCTGCATCACAGCCAAGGTATCCGCTTCGGCTTCGCGGGTATGGATCACCAATGGCTTTCCGGCTGCGATTCCAATCGCGATCTGATGCCGGAAGGATGCCATCTGAACGTCTCGCGGGGAGTAATCGTAGTGGTAATCCAAGCCGATTTCGCCATAGGCCACACACTTGGGATGACGGAGTGCCGCTGCAATCCGTGCTTCAACATCGGGCGTATAATCCTTGGCATCGTGGGGATGAATACCGAAAGATCCGTAAACCCCGTCTTCGTTCATCAATTCCAGTACGGGTTCGATGGAATGCGGGTCGCAGGAAATGGTCACACAGGCGGCCAATTCGGGAGGGAAATACCTGCGTTTCAACTCAGCATAAGATTCCAGCTTGAGTCGCTTGAGAACGCCATCAAGGTGACAGTGAGTGTCAATGAAGGCTAGGGAAGACATAAGAAGAGGAAAAAGTGGTGGAGCCATGGAGAGTCGAACTCCAGACCCCTTGCATGCCATGCAAGTGCTCTACCAACTGAGCTATGACCCCACGAGGGCGAGAAAGGTAATTCAACCTTCTCCGCGATTAAAGACTATCCGGCCAAAGCCGGTTGTTTTCGATGACATGCAAGTGCAGACGGGCCAATTGACGTGCCAGTGGCTCCAACGAATCCCGCAAACTGCGATGTTCCGACAGGATATTGTGTCGCTCCATCCGGTCGGTTTCCACATCGAATAATTCCTCGCCCTGCTCCCTCTGCACATTTCCCCAAGCACCATGCCAGCGGTAAGGACCGCGCTCTATAAGTGCCTGCTCCGCACGGAACAGAAAACCGGTTTGATTCTCCCGTTTGGCGGGTAAAAGCAGGCTGTGACCCATGTAGGAATTCTCCTCGCGAATGCCCGCCAGATCCAGAATCGTGGGGCCCAGATCGAAATGCGCCGCGAGACCCTCATGAGGACCCGGTGACCCCAGCTTTGTATGGGCTCCCGCGACGACGAAGGGGAGCCATACGTTTTCATTGTACAATCCGCAGCCGATGTTGGAACAGCCGTGTTCGCCGAGGGGAAAACCGTGATCCGCCATCACGATAAACACGGTGTGATCAAACCACGGCTGATCGCGCAGCGAATTCACGAATACCCTGATGCACGAATCCGTATAGGCCATGGTGAAATGAATGCGCTGATTTATGGGCAACCCTCTCTGTTCCGCATTCATATCCGGTGCCGCATCGAATGGATAATGATTGGACTTGGTCATCCCCGTGACGAAGAATGGACGATCCATTGAGAGGCTGTCCCGCATCCATGCACTCATGTTGCGCAACATATCCCCGTCATTCTCCTGATCGCGGTGGTAGGTTACGCCCTGATACCACTGGCGAAGCCACGGAGTCTGGTTGTCCCAGGCAGGATCGGGGGCGGAGAAGTAATGGGTACGATATCCGTAGCGTCCCAGCACGGCCGTGAAAGAACGGTGATTCAAGCCTGTGAATTCGCTGGAGATATACCGCATTGGATGTTGAAGAATGGAAAGATGAACAGCGATCAACGCATGAATGGTCGGCAGTCCTGATGTGATCATGCGGGTCCAGTAATGACCGGCATGCGCCAGACTGTCGAGAAACGGAGTGGCCGAATCGAAAGCTCCATAGGGTTTCAAATGCCCCACATTCACACCGCGATGGGATTCCAAAAGCAGGAACACAAAGTTCCATGGCTTGGCATCTATGCCGTCACAATCCTCGTCCACACCGTTTCCAGAGATGTCAATGGCGCCCGGATGCACGGTAGCGTCGGTATCAAGACAATCGTGCGATTTTGGATATCCATCGCCGTCTCTGTCGGCATCGCATAACATCGGCTTGACGACCTGCGCACAATAGGCTTCAAGTGGCACGCGATAGTAGGGATAATCAGCTCTCGGAAAAATCCAGTTGCCATCACCACTCCCGATGCGCCAAAGCATCTGATATCTGTTTTCCAGTAATGTCAGGCTGTCCGCAGACAGGGATGGGACGTTCTTTCTTTCAAGGGACAGATACACGGATTGCACAAAGGGACGAAGACGCGCCATACGATGGTAGCCGGTCCAGATCTGATAGACATACAGATACCCGACCAAGCTGCCGCCGAGGATCCACGCCACGGGTTTCAATCTCCATTCGGTTGCACGAACCCAAGCAGCTTGTGTCAGCTGACGGTACAGCAGCAAAGACACAGGAATGCATCCGAAAAAAAGAACATAGGGGAGATAGCGGATGGATTTGTCGGCTTCCAAGAAATGAAAAACTTGTCGTACCGAGGCTGAATTGCCATAAACCCGCGCAAACCCCAAATCGAAATGCGCTCCCATGAACCGCAAAGTTTCATGATCGATCACCGTCAGCAGCAACAGTACCGAATGAAAAACAATGAGAAGCTTGAAGAAAATGCCGGTCCATCGCGGCATGAATCGGGCAGTCACCACCATGAGAAACAACAATGGCAGAGACCAGAGGAATATCCAGTGTAAATCGATGAACAACGCGTGAAAGATGTACCAGTCCGCCTTGCCCACGATGTCGAAACCGAAGGCATCCTTGCGGAAAAGAAGCGCGACACGAAGCAACGCATGCGTCATCCACACCGCAAGCAGAAATGCGGTGGCGCGATTAAGCCACTGGCCGGCGGGTCCTGCCAGTCTCTTGAAGGATTCGACAACCCGTTTCAGGCCGAATTGTCCGGGATATTGGCTGGAAGGCACGGATCAAAAATGGTAAACAGGGATGTCTTCACAAGGTTTCTGCGAAAAAATCCTTCATCAGGGCAAACGCCCGGCGGTCTGCTTTTTCGTCATACGCAACTCCCTGTTTGGGATCCGTGCCGGCTAGAGGATTGGTGAAGGCGTGCACGGCTCCACCGTAGAACATCACTTGCCAGTCGATTTCCGCCACGCGCGCCTCGTCCATGAAATTCAACGCCTCCGCCTGCGTGGCATAGGGATCTTCCGCTCCCTGCAGCACTAACACCTTGCCATGTATGTTTTTCGCGTCCCGAGGGAATGGTGTGACCAAATTTCCATGGATGCTGACCGTTCCCTTGAGCCAGGCTCCGGAACGCGCCAGTTCCAGTGCCGCCAAACCCCCAAAGCAAAACCCCATGGACGCCTCCCGCGAAGTGTCCACACCTTTCTGCCTGTTCAGTGCCGCCAGTGCCGCAATAGCGCGTTGCCGCAAAAGAAGGACATCTTCCTTCAAATCTCCCGCCAATTTTCCAGCCTCCTTGGCTGACTTGGGCTGGGCACCCTTTCCGTAGAGGTCCACGATAAAAACAGCATAACCCCACTTCGCGACGCGCAAGGCATAGGCATCGGCCTGAGATGTCATTCCCATCCAATCGGGCATCAAAGCGATGGCGGGGAGCAGATGCTTGGCATTCTTTGGAAGGACCAACCGGCCTTCGAATTGAATGCCTCCCTGCTCGTAAGACACGGGCTGAATTTGCACATCTTGAGCAGCGGCAAATACGAGGGTCGTCAAAAGGATCAAAAGAGAGGGCATACTATCCTCCTTGTCGAGATGGACACAAGATACGCGATTCGACCTTCCGCGCTGAAGAAGGGGTTCAAACGCCGGATTAAATAAGGTCTTTGTTGACCGACAGGACGAATGAAACTAAGATTGCCTTTCCGATGCGGGGTGGAGCAGCCCGGTAGCTCGTCGGGCTCATAACCCGAAGGTCCTTGGTTCAAATCCAAGCCCCGCTACCAAAACGTCAAAGGCGCCTGGAAACAGGCGCCTTTTTTATTTGTGGAATGATGAAGGTTCAGCGCAATGCGACGTGCGGAGCGGACTTCGCAACACAGCCCTCATGGCTGTAATTCGCGCTGATCTTGGCGGCTGATGCCAGATAGAATCCGAAGATGGTGTAGGACAATGCTGGAACTGGAAAAAACACCAAGGTGGAAACAAAGATCGGAACCCCGATGACAAGATGTCCCGTGGCGGTATGTTCGATTTCCCGGCACTTATCGACTGCGACATCCGTCGAATCCGTGGGACCGGAGATGGCAAAAGAAGCAAAGAGCAGAATTACGGCAAGAAAGCTTTTCATGGCCCACTCCTCTAGGATGCTTTAATAATAATCCAATCCGTTAAAGTTGGGGAAGGATTTGTGGCTTTGGCCTTTTTAAAAGAGACACTTCGTCAGCGGACAATTCCCGCCACGCACCTTCTGCCATCCCTTCCAGACGCAGTTTGCCTATCGCCGTTCGATGAAGCCGCTCCACGCGGTTTCCCACTGCCGCCAGCATGCGTTTCACCTGGTGATATCTGCCCTCGGTGATGGTGAGTTCCATCTCCCGTTCGGACAACATCAATACATGTGCAGGTGCGGTAGGCTCCGGATCATCTCGCAATACCACACCTTCACTCAATCGCTGAATCTGCTCTTCTGTCAGTGGGTGCTTAAGTTCGACGCGATAGGTCTTTGGGAGTTTGCGGCGAGGAGAGGTGAGGACGTGATTCAACTCTCCGTCATTCGTCAAGATCAACAATCCTGTGGTATCTGCATCCAGACGTCCCACGGGTTGCACTCCGTTCTTGAGAAACTCCGGAGGAAGAAGATCGAATACAGAACGATGAGCGGACGGAGAACGACTGCATTCCACTCCGGAAGGTTTATGCAACATGATGTATATGAACGCCTCATCTTTACGCCGTTTGGATTTTCCAGCCATTCGATTCTCAAATATCAGGCTGTTCGTTCAAAAACAAGCAAGGCGCGATCCAGCGTTGTATTGGGAATACGATAGCGTTCATCCTTCACAAGCTTGTAGTTGGAAGGTACCGGTTCCTCCAACAATTCTTCATCCACACCGGGGCCCTTCATGAAAATCGCACGCCCCCCGACCGCCAGGGAATTTCCGAGACGGGGAAGAGTGATGGCGATGGATTCAAAGGCGCGTGTGATTGCCCCTTGCACAGGAACAGAAAACGATTTCGATGTGAATTTGTGTCCGAATACAGAAATCCCTTTGAGTCCGAGCTCCCGGATGACTGTTTCAAGAAATGCCACGCGACGAGGCCGGGGTTCAGCAAGAATGATTTCGGTTTCTGGAGAAACAAGCTTGATCATCAACCCCGGAAATCCGGCCCCGCTTCCAATATCCACCAAGGGTGAAGGCCAGCGCCCTTTCATCATTCCATGCAGAATCAGGCAGTCGGCATAATGCCGTTGCGCAATGGTTTCAAACCCGATCAAACGCGTCAGATCGAGGTCTCCATTGTTTTTGCGCAACAACTGATGATATCTCCAGAGTTTGTCGAGCACTCCATCGGAGATCCGCACGCCATGCCGGACCAGCAGTTCGCCAAGGCGCTCCCGTGTCGGCGCTTCGGAATGCCCTCGATGCCTTTGAAATGGCGGGCGGCCTCCATGAGTCTTGGAAGGAGAACTCCAGCCCGGACTTGGCGGTGGTCCGCCCGAATCACGATGTCTCATGGATAAACAGTAGTCAATGCGTGAAGATCAATG
>OMJM01000077.1 GCA_900299345.1 bacterium
AATTCACGAGAAGTACCCTGTGGATAAAGGCCACAAGAAAGTCTAGGCGAAAACCATGATTACGAAGAAAACAACTGCCGAGAAAATAGAAGCCTACCTCCACCATGAAACGACCCTTGCTCAATTGGTGGAATGGTCTGAGAACGCCATGCAGGAAGGGGATTTTGACCTGAAGGATGCGACTGCCATTTCCTCCGTGATCTCGCGGCTCGGCGTTGCAGACGTGAAAACATTCGGCTTGAGTTGGGATGAATGCGAAGCGCTATTGCATCAACTCGGGTATTCGGCTCACGTCGAGGTTACCGCAACCTGATCAAAGTGGATGCTTTAAGCATCCTCCGCAACCATTACGGTGCCGTCAGGATGACCCCGTCATACCCCACGGCAACCAGTTGCGAACCCGTCCATGCCACGGAATACAGAACGGGATGAGAAGCGATCGTATGATCTGTCCAGTCGCTTCCATCCGATGAGGTCCACACTGCACCGTCATGCCCCACCGTAACAAAACGGGTACCGGACCAGATCACGGAATACAACACCGCCGTGACGCGTTGATGCTGGATCCATGTCACGCCATCCGGCGAGGTCAGAACATCTCCGTTATTCCCCACGGCAACGAGTTGATGCCCATTCCAAACGACAGATGACAGGGAGTGCGTTGTGCCCGAAGTTTGTTCTTTCCACACCACACCATCAGTGGATGTAAGAACACCTCCGTAGTATCCCACCGCTACAAGCTTGCCGGTTCCTGAGCCCGCCGAAGGGCCGATCCAGACTACGGAATACAAATCGTCCCCTCCCAGCCAACCATCCCTTCCGCCATTGACTGAATCCTTTCGACCCAGTACGGGGAGCCGCTCCGTCCATGTAACGCCTTCAGGTGACGTTGCGATGAAACCATCCCATCCCACGACCACCAATTGCTGGCCTGTCCAAGCCAGTGAATTCAGAATGGCTGAAGTGCCTGAGGAATGTTCTGTCCAGGTGACACCATCGGGGGATGTCAAGATCGTGCCTCCACCCCCTGCGGCAACAAACATGGAGCCGGTCCAGATGACGGTGTTCAAGGCCTGAAAAGTACCGGAGGTTCGTGACGTCCACACAATGCCATCAGGCGAAGTAAGGATGGTTCCTTCCGAACCCACCGCGACAAATTGAGAGCGTGTCCATATCACCGCATTCAGAGATGCCGTGGTTCCGGAGGTGCGTCGAACCCATTCCGTTCCTTGAGGAACAACGTCAGGAGCATCGGTGGGAATTCCCTTACAGTTCCAGACGAACGCCGCCAGCACCATGGCCAAGACCAGTAATTTCCTGGAAATCACAGTGTAAAGAATATCGATTTAACGGACGGAAAGGGCGACCGCCCTGAACGTCATTTTTTCGCCATCATGGCTTCGATGATTTCCAGTGGAACGTTATTGTCCTGTAACGACTTCAGTCCCGCGTTGGAAAGATCGAACTTCGCGGGGCTGGTTTTGATCTTCAAAAGGACGATGTCCTTGGAAAGACCCTGCTTCAGCATTTCCACCAACGCCGCGTTGGTCAACGCATTAGACAGCGACGCCGCTCCGTTCTTTAGCTGCTGTCCTGTTTGCGTCGCTTCGTCCTTGATGGCATTGACGTCGCTTTTCAATTCATCGACCTTCTCCCCCGCGATCCGCTCGGCGCGATTGACCTGACGGTTGGCTTCGCGTTTGGCCATGCGTGTACCGACACCCGTGGCAAAAGCAAAGAGGCTGGTTTCGCCATTATGAGCCAGGAAGGGGGCGGGTTCCATTTCCGGCAGAGGCGGCCGAGCATCGGCCACAATCACGGCGCTGTCAAACTCCGCCTTGGTCAGAACCGCCTTGGAAGCGCGCGGCACGCCCATGGCCTTGAACTTGTCTTCCAGCAAAGCCACGATGTTGTCGGCCCATTTCTGCTTGGTAAAACTTTTGATGCCCACGGGAGAACAAGCCGGAGCGTTGGCGTAGGGTTTCTCGTCGCAGGGGAACTCATAAAGCTGGATGGCGCTTTCCGGAATCCACGTGTTCAAATAATCGCTGCCCCCGTAATAGTTGTTGTTGAAAACGTGAATCTTGATGAGGCCGTTCTCGCTCGTGGGATGGCTCCAGAACATCATCCCCTGGATGAAGGCGCAGATGGTTCCATCGGCGATGTACGATTCGGGCTCGGTCGTGTCGGAGCTCGCATAGGATCGGGTCGGCTCCCGGACGATGCCGACGTAATAGTGATACTCTTCCGCACCCGCAAGTGAAATCAACAAAGTCAGGAGGACCAGCAATCGACGCAACATGCAACGCCCCTTGTTTGAATGGCTAATTCAATTTCTCCAAAAACTCTTCGACGATTTCTGCGAACATCTCGGGTGTTTCCAGAAACACCATGTGGGCGTTGTTCTGAATATTCTCCTGACGGCAACCACCCGGAATTTTCGAGATGAATTCCTTCACAGAATCCGGCGGCGCATAGGAATCCTCCGTACCCGCGATGGCCATACAGGGAACCTTCACCGTGGGCACGATGGAGGTCACGTCCGCCCCCAGCAGAACTTCGATTGAACGGATATAGGACGAAGGCTCCTGCGCCTCAAACAGCCGTTCGAATATTGAAACCATTTCCGGTTGTTCCTGAAACGTGTTCTTGGAAAAAACACCGGCGGACATTTTCGAACCCCAGCCGCCGATGCCGTTCTTCGCAATGTCTGCGGCGCGCAAGGAAAGCCGCTCATGGACGTTGGGCCTTACCTTGGGAAGCCCACAGGTAAACACAATGGCGCGGATCCACTCCGGCCATTGCTGCCACGCCTTGAGTGCGAGAATGGTTCCGAAGGAATGGCCGATGAGCACCACAGGTTGACCGATCTTGTCGCGCACAAGATCGCCGATATCCTCGACATTGCTTTCCAGCGTGAATGGCTTGACGGAGGAAACACTGTTCCCGGTGCCGGGATTGTCCAGCGTGATGAAACGATGACGGGAGGATAGGCGCTTCGCAGCCCCCCCAAAAAAATAAGCCCCCCCGCCTATCCCATGAAGGGCAAGGACGGGAGGGCCGGAGCCGTTGTCTTCAACGTACAGGGAACTACCGCTGCGCGTGGAAAACCTGTAGGCCATGGAGAAGACTTATTTCTTCTTCTTCTCGTTCAGGCACTGGAACACGAGCTGGTAGAACTCGGGGTGCGAATTCCACGTCTGACCGGAGACGATCAAGCCGTCGCGGACAGCTTCTTGCTTCTGATAGAAGGCGCCGTCGGCGTCCACCTCGTGACGGATGTTCTCGTAGCAGGTCACCTTCTTGCCCTTGGTGATGCCGGCCGCGGCGGAAAGCTGCAGGCCGTGGCAGATGGAGAAGTGCCACAAGCCGAGCTTGTAACCCTCTTTGATCAGCGCCATGCATTTTTTGTCATTGCGGAGATATTCGGGAGCACGACCGCCGATGCACAACACCGCGACGTAGTCCTTAATCTTGACCTTGTCGAAAGTCGTGTCGGAGACGACCTCGTACCCCGGACGTTCCTTGTACGTGTCCCAACCGGGTTCGAAGTCGTGAATCACCAGGTGCATCCGCTTCTTGGTCGGTCCCGCAATGACGGGCTCATAACCGGCTTCCATGAAACGGTGCTTGGCGAAAAGGGTTTCGTACGTCTCGCCGCCGTCGCCGGTGATGATGAGGATTTTTTTCTTGGCCATTGCGCTCTCCAGGGTTGAAAAAAGTAGCCCGGTTAAATTACTCAACCCGGCCGCGAAATCAAAGCAGAACGCGCAAAAGCAGCGGGGAATTTCCTTGGAGATTTTGTTCAGGCGAAATCGCTGGTATTAAAGATCGACGCAACCGATAATATGCTCCAATTCCCTATTTTTAGCGGGTCAAATTGATGTCCGTTCCCTTGCCCCGGCTTTTTCCGGTTGGTAAGTTTGCGCCACTATGACGACTTCAACCTTTTCTCCCCCGACCAAACTTTTCATCGCCGGACAATGGGTCGACGGACCCAACAAGGTCACGGTCCGCAACAAGTACACGGGCGAGATCGCCCATGAACTTTCCGGCGCCGGACCGGACGAGGTCAACCGCGCCGTGGCCGCCGCCAAGGCCGCTTTTCCGCTCATGGCCTCCATGCCGATTTACAAGCGCGCCGACATCCTGCGCAAGACCTCGGAGTTGCTGGCGCAGAACCGCGCCGAGATCGCCAAGTGCGTGGCACGCGAAGTCGGCAAGGCCGTCAAGTACGCGGGCTTTGAAGTCGATCGCGCCGTGGACACCTTCCGCCTCGCCGCGGAAGAGGCCGCGCAGATTCACGGTGAAACCATTCCCATCGACGCCGTCAAATCCGGCGAGGGACTGTTCGGATTCTGGCATCGCAAACCGCTCGGTGTGGTCGGCGCCATCACGCCTTTCAACTTTCCCCTGAACCTCGCGGCGCATAAAATCGCTCCGGCGCTGGCGGCGGGCAACACGCTCGTGCTCAAGCCCGCCGAAGCCACATCGCTCACCGGCGCGTGGATCGTGGCGCTGCTGGAACAGGCCGGACTGCCTCCCGGCGCCATCAACATGGTGCACGGCAAAGGCTCGGTGCTCGGTGACGTCCTCGTCAAGCATCCGGATGTCGCCAAGATCACATTCACGGGAAGCCTCGAAGTCGGTCTGCACATTCTCGCCAATGCGGGCATGAAGAAAGTGACGCTCGAGCTCGGCAACAGCTCTCCGGTGATCATCGCAGAAGACGCCGACTTGAAGGCCGCCGCCGCCAAGGTCGCCATCGGCGCGAACTATTGCTCCGGTCAGGTGTGCATCTCCACCCAGCGTGTATATGTGGCTTCCGCGATTTACGAGCCGTTCAAGAAACTGTTGCTCGAAGAAGTCGCCAAGCTCAAAGTCGGCGACCCGCTGGATCCGGAAACGGACGTCGGCCCGCTGATCTTCGAGAAGGATGCCATTCGCGTCGAAGAATGGATCAAGGAAGCTGTGGCGCAAGGCGCGACGCTGCTCACCGGTGGCCAGCGCAAGGCCGGATTGCTCCAGCCCGCCGTGCTGGAAAACACCAAGCCGACCATGAAGGTCATCTCGCAGGAAGTGTTCGGACCGGCTTGCTCACTGATCAAGTGCGACACCTTTGACGACGCATTGCGTCAGGCGGACGATACCAACTACGGCCTGCAGGCCGCAGTGTTCACCCGCGACATCGAGCGTGTGTTCCAGGCCATCAAGGGCCTGAACTTCGGTGGCGTGGTGATCAACGACGCCCCGCACCTGCGCCCCGACATGATTCCCTACGGTGGCAACCGCCAAAGCGGCATGGGCCGCGAAGGCCTGCGCTTCGCCATCGAGGAAATGACCTCCATCCAGACCGTGATGTTCCGCACCGGACATTCCCGGTAACGCAAAAACCTCAGACTTACCGGGAGATCTGGCGATGAAGATTGGCATGGTGGGCATTGGCCTGATGGGCCACGGCATTGCGACGAACCTGCAAAAGCACGGGCATTCGCTCGCGTTGTTCGCGCATCCCGGGAACCAGCCCTTGGACGCCCTTTTGTCCGGTGGTGCGAAAACCTATTCCGCATTGCCGGAATTGGCCGCCAATTCGGAAATCATCATTACGGTGCTGACGGGCTCGCCCCAAGTGGAAGCCGTCGTCACGGGTCCCGGTGGATTGCTGGAAGGCATCAAGCCCGGAACCATATTGATCGATTGCTCCACCTCCCTGCCGGAATCCACCAAAGTCGTGGCGCAAAAAGTGGTGGCGGCCAAGGGCCGTTGGCTCGATGCACCCATGACGCGCACACCCAAGGAAGCCGCTGAAGGGCGCCTGAACTTGTTGGTGGGAGGCGATGCGGCGCTGCTTGAAGAAGTGCGGCCCGTGTTGAAATGCTTTGCCGAAAATATTCTGCATGCCGGCGCGGTGAGTGCAGGCCATAGCATGAAGCTGTTGCACAATTATGTCTCCATGGGAATGGTCGCCCTTTTGGCCGAAGCCGCGGCCTGTTCAACGCGCAGCGGCGTGGCGCCGGAAGTCTTTGTCGATGTGCTCGCCAAGGGCGGAGGCGGGGGCATCGCCCTTGAACGCATCAAGCCCTTCCTGTTGGCCGGTGATGTTTCTGGCTTGCGCTTTTCCATTGCCAATGCCCGCAAAGATCTCGGATACTATGGTGAAATGGCGACCCAAGCCCATGCGGCGCATGCCTTGGCCGATGCAGTCACCGCAACGCTTGAATTTGGATTGAAGGCCAAACCCGAAGGTTTGATGCCGGAGCTGGCCGCCTTGTTGGCGAAGTAAGCAGTTGCTGACGTTCTTCAAGTAAAACAAAAAGGCATACTTTCTCATATCTCCCCCCATTTTGGGAAGAGGGATTTTATAGTCATGGGAAGTGCTATGCCGGAAAATCAAAATGATTTTGCAAAGCTAAGCAACCAGTTTTTCCAAGTCTTTTCTAGAACCGAATACGCTTTAAAAGCCACTGGCTTCCACAAAGGAAAAGGCGACGCAAAGGCTAATTGGGAGATGTTTGCGGATGAAATTGAAGACCGGATTAATGATTGTTTGGACAGCGATTTCAAACAAGCAATCAAATATCTATCCGACAGGCCTCCCAAAAAGCAAATCATCGACGACAATGATCGACTTCGCTGGTAACCAGAATCTCCATCCACAGATCTGAAAGCGCGGCAGATTTTCGTCTACATCCGGCGCATTCGGAACAACCTGTTCCACGGAGGGAAAATGCCAGAATTCCTGTTAGATCAGGGCCGTGATGAATTGCTGCTGAAACACAGTTTGATAATTCTTGAAAGATGCCTAAGATTTGTCGAGTCCGTTGATACGGCTTATCACGGATAACACAAAAGACGAAGGCACTATTCAAGGAGTTTTTCCATGGCCGACTATATCACCGGCATTGTAATAGTTGGCATAGTTTTCCTTTTTTTTGTTTTCCGAGAACTGATCACTTGGTACTGGAAACTCAACAAAATTGTCGAATTGCTCGAGAGCATAAATAAAAAGCTTGAAGGCGCTGCTCCAAAACAGAATTCGCAACCTGAACAAACAAAAAATTGAATGGTCAATCCGGTCGAGGCGGCTTTTAGCTGACACCTCGAACCGGAGTGGAGTTCTCTTACTTATTCGGCTGCGGCGTCATCCGCAAATACGGCCGGACGACCTTGAATCCTTTCGGGAACCGTGTCTTGAGTTCTTCGGGATCCTGCAAGGCCGGGACGATCACCACGTCCTCGCCGTCCTTCCAGTTCACCGGTGTGGCAACTTTATAACCGTCTGTGAGCTGCAGAGAGTCGATCACGCGCAGGATTTCATCGAAGTTGCGGCCCGTGGAAGCGGGATAGGTGATCATGGCGCGCACCTTCTTGTTCGGATCAATGAAGAACACCGAGCGCACGGTCATCTTGTCGCTGGCGGTGAGCTGCATCATGCCATACAGGTTGGCGACGGACTTATTCTCGTCCGCTATGATGGGATAGTCCACCACGCAGTTCTGCGTTTCATTGATGTCCGGAATCCACTTCTTGTGGGATTCCTCACTGTCCACGGAAAGCGCCAGCACCTTGCAATTGCGCTTCTCGAATTCCTTGCGCAGCTTGGCCGTCATGCCGAGCTCGGTGGTGCACACCGGCGTGAAGTCGGCAGGGTGCGAGAAGAAGATGCACCACATGCCTTCGATGTAGTCGTAGAAATGCAGTTTGCCCGTGCTGGAGTTCTGCGTGAAGTCCGGGGCGATGGATCCGAGTTGAAGGGAAGACATGTTGACTCCTTTTTGAGGGGCCAACTAAGATACAATCAAGCGTTGTCCGTGGCGTCGTTGGAGTTGAGGAAACTCCGCAGTTCCTCCTCCCCCATCAACACTTCGCGGGGCTTGCTGCCGCGCTCGCGACCCACGATGCCAGCGCGTTCCAGCTGATCCACCAAACGGCCGGAACGGGCGTAGCCGAGGCCGAGGCGGCGCTGCAATAGTGACACCGAAGCCTGCTTGAGCTGCACCACCAGTTCCGCCGCATCGCGGAACTTGGCATCGCGCTCCTCTTCGAAACTATCCCCCGCTTCGGCTTCTTCTTCGAGATTGAACGACTTCACCTGCGGGTAGTTCACGAACTGACCGGAACAGGCTCCGGCGATCTTCTCACACTGCTCGTCGTCGATGAAGCAGCCGTGCAGACGCACCGGCTCCGGGAATTCGATGGGACGGTACAGCATGTCGCCACGCCCCAGCAATTTCTCAGCACCCTGCCGGTCGAGAATGGTGCGCGCATCGATCTGGCTGGCGACCTGGAACGCGATACGCGTCGGCAGATTGGCCTTGATCGTACCTGTGATGACGTTGGTTGAGGGACGCTGGGTAGCAAGTATAAGGTGAATGCCCACCGCACGCGCCTTCTGGGCAATACGGGCGATATTGGTTTCCACTTCCTTACCCGCCACCATCATCAAGTCGGCCAGCTCGTCAATGACAATGACAATGAAGGGCATGATGGTGGCGCCGGGCGCCGTGGCTTCCGGTCCCACCGAGTTTCCGAATTCGATGTGCTTGTTGTACTGCACCGATTCCGGCAACGTGCCTTCGCGCACCTTCTGATTGAAACCGCGAATGTTGCGCACACCGCACTGGGCCAGGATCTCGTAGCGCTCGTCCATCTTCACTGTGGCCCACTTGAGCGCCTGCACCGCGACATCGGGTTGTGTAATCACGGGATGCAACAGATGCGGAATGGAATCGTAGGGTTTTAGCTCCACGACCTTCGGGTCGACAAGGATCATGCGCAATTCGTCGGGCGATTTGCTTGCCAGCAACGAGGCCATGATGCTGTTGATGCACACCGACTTGCCGGATCCAGTCTGGCCCGCGATGAGCAAATGCGGCGCACGGGCCAGATCGGCGACATAGGGATCGCCCGCGATGGTCTTGCCTACACAGATTTTGAGGGTATCCGGTTCGGTATGAAAATCCTGCGAGGCTAGGATTTCCTTGATGTACACGATCTGCGCCTTGCGGTTGGGCACTTCGATGCCGACCAGCGACTTGCCTGGAATCGGGGCCAGGATACGGATGCTCTTTGCGCGTAGCGCGAGCGCAAGATCATCGGAGAGACTGCTGATCCTGTTCACCTTTTCGCCGGGTGCCAGCTCGACCTCGTAGCGGGTGATTACCGGTCCCGGATGTATCCCGCTGACCTTGCCGCGCACCTTAAAGTTGTTGAGTTGATCCTCGAGCAACTTGGATTGCTCGTGCAACTCCTCCTCAGTGAATTCCAGAGGTTGTTGCGGCGGTTCCGGGAAGATGGCATCCAGTTCTGGCAATGCATACGGGTCGTATTTGACGGAGGGAGCAGGAGCAGGCTGTTCCTTGGCAACCGTTTGCAACTGTTCTTCTGATTCTTCACCGACATCGCTTTGTGCAATCTCAGATGCTTGCTCGAATTCTTCGCCGTCTTCCAAGTCCGTGGCAATCTCGGACTCCGGCAGTTCCGAAGTTTTCAATTCCAACGCGACAGGCTCAAGTTCCAGCTCCGGATCGGGTTCGGACTTCTTTGAGGATTTCTTTTTGCTGCGAGGGGTGGGAACAGTTGGCTCCTCGAATTCGTCTTGAGAGGCAATCTCCGAAACACCCGTGTCTTCATCCGCGAACAAATCCGGCGCAACGCCCTCCGCTTTGACTTTCGAAGCTTTCTTCGGCTTCTCTTTCTTATCCTCTTCCCCATCCTCTTTCTTGCCCAGCAAGCCACCGATTTCCGGAGCGCGGTTCTTGGTTTCCCATTCGTTCAACTCAACAACACGTTTGCGCTCCAATTGCAGATCGCGCAACTTGCGGATGGTGAGTGGATCGAGACCTTCGAGATCGCCACTTTCGAGCAGGGCCTCCAGCTTGGCCTGCTCCTCTTCGGGCGTGTCTCCTTCGGTCGGCAATGCGCGTTCGTCGCGTTTGCGTAAGGCTTTGGTGGGCTTGGGATCCGCAACGAGGGCGGATTTTACCCGGGCCGATTTGGACTTGGCGACTTCCTCAAGTTCTTCTTCTTCGTCCAGATCTTCATTGTCCTCATCATCTTCCTGTCCCTTGCGCCATCCCTCAGCCACGGTCTTGCCCATGGCTCCGGCCACAGAGGCTGTGTGCGACAGCATGGCGGCCACGCTGAGTTGGAAACCCCAGACAACGACGAAGAACAGCGACAGACAGGTGACGATATAGGCGCCGAATTTTCCTCCGGTTCCGAACACGGGCAGGAAAATGCTTTGGGTGATGAAATTGCCGATCCAGCCGCCGTAATAGCTGGACATGGAGATTTCTTTGCCGAGATCCTGCACGCTCAAGATCAATGCCAGCAGGAAACCAATCAAAGATGCGATCAGGATTTGTCGCCACCAACTTTTTCCAAGGAAGATCTGCGTTCCCAGAATGCCGATGGCCGCGAGATAAAACAACACGGGAAGACTTCCAGCGATGCTGTTCAAGGCGTGCGCGTACGCCGTGCCCAGATAAGGACCCAAAGCATGACTTCCGGCGCGCTCGGTGATCAAGGCGATAAGGCTGACCAACACAAAGGCGAGAATCGCCAGACCGGGAAGTTCGCGGCGCTCCGACGAGGCTTCTTCTTCGCCTTTGCGTCCCTTCTTGGTCTTTTCTTTTTGCATCGCCTTTTTGGCCGCCATGTCCGTCCCTGTTTTCAAACGCAACTTCATGCTGCCACCGCCTTCGGACGTTTGTAGAACGCACGATTCACCGCGCGGCCCGGTTTCGCGACACCCCGGATTTCAATCTCCAGGGTTGTGCCACGTTCAGCCGCCGCAGGCTCCACCAAAGCTAACGCAATCCCCTTGCCCAAGGTTGGGGATAATGTTCCCGAGGTCACGGCGCCGACCGCTTTTCCGTTGTGCAACACCGCGCAGCCTTCGCGGGGAATGGCGAGTTCGTTCATCTCAATGCCCGTCATCTTGCGTTTCAATCCTTCAGTCCGGATTTTCAGCAATGCCTCGCTCCCGATGAAATCGCCCTTGTCCAAATCCGTGATCCAACTTAACCCGGCTTCGAGCGGATTGATGCTATCGGAAAGTTCGTGTCCGTACAGCGAATAGCCTGCTTCCAGCCGCAGCGTGTCACGCGCGCCAAGCCCGACAGGTTCGAGTCCGTCTACTGCGCCAGCTTCCAGCAAGGCCTGCCACAGCGCTTCCGCTTTGCCCGACTCCGGAAAGAATTCGAAACCATCCTCTCCCGTGTAACCAGTCCGGGCAAACCACATATCGATGCCCGCGATGTGGGCACGGGAGCATTTGTAGGTCCCCAAATTCTCCAGCGGAGCCGGCGTGAGTTTGCGCAGAATATCTTCGGCCTTGGGACCTTGCAGGGAGATGATGGCCAATTCCGAGCTGCGGTTCTCCAAAGTAATGGACGCACCATTGCGATGTTCCTGAAACCAGTTCCAATCCTTCTCGATGTTGGAAGCGTTGACTACCACCATGTAGGATTCCGGTTCCAGCGCATACACAAGGATGTCATCAATGACGCCGCCTGTGGGAAGACACAACGCGGAGTATTGCACATCGCCGGGCTGAAGTTTGGCCACATTATTCGTGGTCAGGTTTTGGAGATAGGACAAGGCTCCGCTTCCGCGCACAAAGAAGTTGCCCATGTGGGAAACGTCGAACAGTCCGGCGCGGCGGCGCACGGCCTCGTGTTCCTGACGGATACCCGCGTATTGAATTGGCATGGAGAAACCCGCGAACGGTACCATGCGTGCGCCGAGTTGCACATGCTGGCGATACAAGGGAGTCTGTCTAGCGTCCAACAGGCACCTGAACTAACTTTGACAATATGCTTGAGGAAACATCCGGAGATAAAAATAGCCTTCCTGGCGTGATTCTGCTGGCGCATGGCAGTCCGGACCCGGAAGCTGCACAAGAGACACATGAACTCCGCGATGCGCTGTCTGCGTTGCGACCGGATTGGCGTTTCGACGTGGCCTTCTTGAATCACGAACCCAAACTGGATCATGCCGTAGAGTCATTAATGACAATGGGTTGCACTCATATCCGGATTCTGCCTTTACTGGTGTTCAAGGGTAAACATCTTCGTGAAGACATTCCCGCGTTAGTCTCGACACTGCGGTCGCGTCTCCCCAAACTTCAGCTCGAACTGCAACCTCATTTGTCCCAGCTTCCGGGTTTCAGGGAAATCCTTTTGCGGACTTTGGAGAATTCATGAACCAACGGCGTCCCTTTAAAAAGCCTTTTGCACAAGAGAAATCACGAAATCCCGAGCGAGATTTTTCTCCACGCAAGCACAACGGCGAGGAAACAACCGATCTGGGTTCGGAAAAATTTTCCTCGTTGATGCGCGAAGTCGCCGGTGAAATGGGCTTGAAGGATCAACTGGATCTGGAACCCGCCCCACTGGCAACGCTGGACTACGAAAAAGAGCTGGAGCTTAAAAACGCAACCCTTCGGAAATTCTGGGAGTTACACAATCTTCCGGACAAGCCCTCGCTCGTCGTTCCCTCTCCCCTTCCACGCCATTACCGTTCGACTTCCAAGCGGCGCTTGTATCGCAAGGGCCCCAGCTGGAAATGGGAAGAGCGCGTGGGCGGCGGCAAGTCGCGAGAGGATGCCGGCATTTTGGAACCGGCGGAACACGCGGCCATTTACAAACAGGCTCTGGAGAAACTGAACGAGGAGCCATATCGCAATCTGGCGAACAGCCTCAACTTTTTAATCCTTCGCGGCGCGCCGGAACTGATGGTGATCTTCAACGTGTTCCGCCTGAACGCCGATGTGGTGCGCAAGGCAAAACTGTTGACGGAGCATCTGGCGCAACGGTCGGAGAACAAGGTTGCGGCCGCACATCTGTTTTACGACGCCACCCGCTCTTCCTATTACATCGAAGCGCGGGTCTCACCCGGGCCGTTCCGAGTCAAACGTTTGTTCGGTCCTGAATTTCTTCCCATCGAAGTGGAAGGCATACGCTACTTCCTCCACCCCACCGGATTTTTCCAGGTCAATCCCTCCATCCTTCCGCGTGTACTGGAAGAGGTTCAGAATGCGCTGAAGCCGCAAAAAGGAGATCGCTTTCTCGATCTGTTCTGCGGTTGCGGGTTGTTCACCGTTCCGGTGGCACGCTTTTGCCAGACGGCGTGGGGCGTGGAAGGAAGTTCGGTTGCCTGCGATTCCGCACGTCAATCCGCCGGGCTTCAGAAAATCCGGAACACACACTTTGTGGCGGGCAAACTGGAAGCCAAGCATTTGCCCAAGCTTCTACCACGACAGGATGGGAATCCGGAAATCCTGCTGCTGGATCCTCCGCGTCAAGGAACCGAGATCGGGCTCATCAATGCGCTGGCGGAACGCAAACCACGCCGCATCGTGCAGCTGTTCTGCGGCATGGACGTCATGCCGATGGAAATCGGACGCTGGCGCAAACAAGGTTACATGGTCGCCAAGGTGTTGCCGTTCGATATGTTTCCGGGTACAGCGAATCTTGAAGTGATGGTGGTGCTGTTGCCGGACAAATACGGCCTGCTCAATCGCAAGCCGCCGGGAAGATCTATCTCTGAAAACGATCAGGGCCCTTTATTCAGGCCGATGCAATCCAGCAGTCCAGGCAAAGGCTTCCTGAGACGGCAGGCTATGAAGAAAAACCAGCGCCGACGTTAGAGGTATATTTGATTCCCGCGTTGTTGGAGAATTTGTCATGTTGAAATCCCTGTCCAAACCCATTTCCTACCCTGGCCCCATCGTCACCATCGTCATGGACGGCGTGGGTATCACTCCCCGTGTTGAAGGCAACGCCGTGGCGCAGGCTAACACTCCGACCTTGGCACGGCTATTCAAGGAATACCCGAATTGCCTGCTCAAGGCGCATGGCAAGGCCGTCGGACTTCCCAGCGACGAGGACATGGGAAATTCCGAAGTGGGGCACAACGCCATCGGTTCCGGACAAATCGTCGAGCAGGGTGCTTCCCTGGTCAACCAAGCCATCGCCAGCGGAAAGTTGTTCCAGCGAGACGCGTGGAAGGAAATCGTAGGCAATACCAAGGATCGCAATTCCACGTTGCATTTTCTCGGCCTGTTCTCCGACGGCAATGTTCACTCGCACATCGATCACCTCAAGGCTTTGATTCAACGAGCCAAACAGGAAGGCGTCAAAAACGTTCGGATCCATATCCTGCTGGATGGCCGCGATGTGGGAGAAATCTCAGCTCTCGATTACGTCCTTCCCTTTGAAAAATTCCTCTCCGAAATCCGTTCTTCCGATTTCGATGCAAAGATCGCCAGCGGTGGCGGGCGGATGAATATCACCATGGATCGCTACGAGGCTGACTGGAGCATGGTGGAGCGCGGCTGGAAAATCCACGTGCACGGCGAAGGGCGGCAGTTCGCCTCCGCCGAACAAGCCGTCACCACCTACCGGAGCGAGCAACCTGTCATCGATCAGAATCTTCCGGGTTTTGTCATCGCGGAAAACGGGAAACCCGTGGGCGCGATTCAGGACGGCGACAGCGTGGTGTTCTTCAACTTCCGCGGCGATCGCGCCATCGAAATCAGCCGGGCCTTCGAAGAGGCCGATCTCAAAGCCTTCGATCGCGGACGATGCCCCAAAGTTTGCTATGCGGGCATGTTGGAATACGACGGCGATCTCCATATCCCACCCCGCTATTTGGTTCCCCCACCGGAAATCAAGAACACGATGGGTGAATTCCTTACGGCATCCGGCATCAGCCAGCTTGCCATCAGCGAGACCCAGAAGTACGGACACGTGACCTACTTTTGGAATGGAAATCGCAGCGGGAAATTCAGCGATTCGCTGGAGACCTATCTCGAAATCCCCTCCGATCGGGTTTCCTTTGATGAGCGCCCGTGGATGAAGGCCGCGGAAATCACCGACGCCTTGATCGCGGAACTGCGCACCGGGAAGTATCGAACCGCCCGCGTCAATTATGCCAACGGCGACATGGTCGGACATACCGGTAATCTCCGTGCGGCAACCATCGCCATGGAAGCCCTGGATTTGTGCCTGACGCGCCTGCTCCCTGTCATCGATTCTCTCGGCGGCATGGCCATCATCACCGCGGATCACGGCAACGCCGATGAGATGTACGAGATTGATAAAAAGACCGACCAGCCCGCGAAGAGCAAGGACGGCAAAATCAAGGCCAAGACCAGTCACACCTTGAATCCCGTCCCCTGCATCTTCTACGACAACCAGCACAAAGACGCTTATCAGTTGGCCGATCTGCCGGAACGCGGACTTGCCAACCTCGCCTCAACCACGGTGAATTTGCTGGGATTTGAAGCTCCCGGTATCTGGCATCCTTCCCTCATCCGTTTTCGCTGAAAATGCAGGCGCTTCCGCAGAAAACTCATAGCGACCCGCTTTTTTTGGCGCTATTTTGGAAACCGAAACCTCTTCATTTCCGGCAGGAGTAACGCGTATGTCCTTTAACTTTCTGAAACAAACCCCCTTTGCGATGGCCATCGCGACTATCGCGTTGACTTCACACGCTCAAAAGGTGATGCCGACGCTCATCTCAACCAAGTACACGCTCACCATGGGAAACATGACGTTTCAGGCCACCGCCAAGAACAGCGGGCGTATCCAATCGGTGAAACATTCGGGAACGGAAGTTCTGCATCAAGACACCAACAGCGCCACCCAATATGGGTCCACCTTCTGGCCCAGCCCTCAAGCCGTTTGGAACTGGCCGCCACCAGCCGCCATTGACGCAAACACTTTTACCGCCTCGATCGATCCGGATTCCACCATCAGCTTTTACAATTCCGGAACGGTGGACAACACCACAAAAATCCGCGTGCATAAGACTTATTGGGCCAATATTTCGGATTCCTCTTTCAACATGCGCTACACCATGATCAACACGGGAACGGCCCGCGCATGGGCTCCATGGGAAGATACCCGCATCGACACCGGCGGCATCTATCTGTTTCCCAAGGGAACGGATGCGATCACGGGAGCCATCGGAACTTACACCTCGACGGATTCCAGCGGCATGGTGTGGTATCAGCACAACAACAACAACCTTCCCGGGAGCGGCACCAACAAGTTCTACGCCGACGGTTCCCAAGGATGGTTCGCACACGTTTACCCCAACCGACTCGTTCTCATCAAGAAGTTCAAGGACTCCCCCGCTTCCAAGAAAGCACCGAGTCCTGAAGACGAGATCGAGTTTTATTCCACCAACAAACCGCTCACGGCCGCTTCGTTTATTGAAATGGAAGTGCAAGGCTCCTATGACACCATCAGGGCCAATGACTCCGTGAGCTGGGACATGAAATGGCTTGTCCGCAAACTCCCCGACAGCATTTCCGTGACGGTGGGCAACAAAGCCATCGTGAATTACGTCAAGCAAATCGTGGGAACGGCAACCGCCATTTGGCCGCAATCCTCCTCCACCACTTCATTTTCCTTGCAGGCCTCTGGCAACCGCGTAAGCCTCAACATGTCCAATAAAGGCGTTGTGTCACTCTCTCTGGTAAATTCCCGCGGACAAACCATCCGTCAAATCCACTCCGGTCAATTGTCCGAAGGACGTCATGATTTCTCGCTTGCGCAAGATGTGCCCAAGGGGGTTTACTGGTTGGTGTTGAAAAACACCGTGCAAATCCTGAAAACGCAAATGTGGGTCCGGTTTTAACAAGGAGTCTGCGTCATGAATGCAAGAGTGCTTAAAGGTTTGCTCACTCTCTTCCTCATGACAACAGGCGTGGAACAGATCCACGCCCAAAAATCCACCCCCGTGGCCAGTGGCACCAACTTCAACATCAGTTCGGGATCCACGACTGTTCAGGTTGGTCCCGCATCCGGCGCGCGGATTCGCTCTCTCAAATACGGAGCGACCGAGCTTTTATTCACAGCCACCACGGGTAATTGGGGTTCGACCTTCTGGCCCAGCCCGCAAGCGTATTGGACCACCGCATGCCGGAATACGAATCCTCCCAACAACGGTTGCTGGCCACCACCTGCGAATCTCGATGCCGACAACACCACCTATACAGGGGGATTGGTTGCGTCGGATACCTCGGTGAATTATGCCGGAACCGCTGACAACAGCACGCATCTGCGCTTCCGGAAGATTTTCTGGAGCAACTCGCAGGATTCGACGCTCACGAATCGCTACTTCATGATCAATGCCACCACAACTCCCATCGCTTTTGCACCGTGGGAAATCACCCGCTTTCCCGGAGGAGGCATCACCTTCTACCCCAAAGGCACAGACACGCTCCAAGGCACCCAAGCGTTGATCAACATGGTCCGAGACTCACTCGGTGTGCGCTGGTTCGTCTACGACAGTGCCACGATTCCCGCCAGCGGAACCCCCAAGATTTGGGGAGATGGCGGCGCACCCGGATGGTACGCGCATGTGGACAAGAACCGCGTCCTGTTCCTCAAGAAATTCAGGGATACTCCCCGCGCCAAGAATGCTCCGGCCATCACCAAGGAGGCGGAATGCGAATTGTACACCGCGAACGCGAAGAACTATCAGGAAATGGAATTGCAGGGTTCCTTTGACACCATTCCTGCCAATGATTCTGTGAGCTGGGATGTGCGCTGGGTTGTGCGCAAACTTCCGGACAGCGTGGCTGTGCGCGTTGGCGCCTCGCTTCTCAACTTCGTCAATCAAACTGTGTCAGGACTTTCCACTCCGACCGCCCTGCAAACACGCGACGAGGTCTCGGACGGATACGCCCTCGATTATTCCGGCAACCACATCGCTCTCAACCTGACCAATGCCGCAAACGTGTCTCTATCCCTTGTCGATCCCAAGGGCCGGGAAGTCAGCAGGCTCCATTCCGGCAAGCTTTCATCAGGAAGTCATTCGTTCTCCCTCAATGCCCATGTTTCCGCCTCTGGGGTTTACTGGCTGATTTTAAGCGGTCCTTCCGGAGAGCCCCTTTCCCGCAAGGCGATTATCCGGTTCCGCGAATAGCCCGATTTTTACATTCTTTTCGCCGTTCGGTCCCTTTCGGACGGTGAAAACATGCTCCCGACTTTCAGATTCATCTCATGGCTGTACCGGGGCCTGATCAATCCCCGGACATTGGAGCCCCGCCGCGGGGTTTTCGGTGCGTTGTACTATGGAATCGGCGGTTTTGCCGCGTTCATCGTCATCGCCATGTTCCTGATTTGTCTGGAAGCATATAATCTGAATTTCGCAAGAGACTTCCTGTATCACCGTCTGGGGGAGCCGTTGCTTGCTTCGCTGGAGTCGCTGCTTTTTTGAGCTCTGGATGGCGGAAGCGTTTACACCTTGAAAACATCACGCCGATTGCTCCTGCTCTTCGCCGTTTCGGTGCTGCTCCCGGGCCTGATTCTGGCCTATCTGAGCTTCCGTTCCGTCAAGGACGAAAACCTGCTGATCGAAAAATCCATGGACACTCGTTACCAGTCCTTCGCGGATGCGGTTTCCCAGACGCTGCGCAAAACCCGGCAACTGCATTTCGAGGAACTCTCCCAGAAAATGCGCGACGGCGGATCGGCGGAAACGCCCGAGGGCGCCTGGTCACTGGCCGCGCACCTGCTTGAAAATCCCATGGTGCAATCGCTCGCCGTATTTCACGGAGACACCGCGGTGTTTCCGCGGACTCCGGAATCCGCGCCTCCCACCGTGCGGGACATGAACGAATACCCCTCCGATCTCGTCGCCACAGTGCGGCAGGAATGGCGCACACAGCATTATGCCGCATGTCTCCGCGCCGTGCGATTATTGCTGCACGGACCGGACAGCCTGACGCACACCCAGACACGATTCGGGTTCCGCCTGCTGGAATTGAAATGCCTGATCAATCTCAATGAAACCGGTGAAGCAGTGACGGCGGCGCATCATTTCACACGCGACTTGCTCGAGACGCGGGAGATCGAAACTCCGCATCTCACCGGATTTTACCTGAACGAAACGGTCGGCCTCATGACCTCGCTGGAGAAACTGCCGCGTGATGCGCGCGAGGAGTTTTTCTCCCTGCATCAGCACTTGCCGCTGTTTCTTGCCAACGCCGATCGGGTGGCGCGTGAATGGCCTTCGACACCTGAGGATCTGCTCTCCGGGCAAGCCGACATCTCCGACGATTCCCTGCGCGTATCGTATCAAGAAGGAATTCCCTATCTGCGCATCGGTTATCCGTGGGTGTCGCGCGGAACCCAGGTTTTGCTGCGGTTGAACGAAGGCGTGTTCGTCGAGGCATTGCGCTCTGAAATCACCCCGGACAAGCGTTCGGCATGGAGAGACGTCGATTTCGCCTTGCTCAACCTGCATGACGAGCCGGTGTTCTCCTCGGAAGGTCCTTCGGATCGCGAAGCCGCGTTGGAACGTTCCTACGAGGAGGAATTCCCGGCGTGGCGCTTGATCGTCTACAAAAAACCCGCCAGCGAATTGATGTCCATCGGACGCCGCCGCGCCGCGCTGCAATACATTCTGCTGGGCTTCTCCTTGCTGGCCCTGCTGGTGGGAACCTTCACCTTGTTCGGGGGGCTGAACAAGGAACGCCACACCGTGAAAATGAAATCCAACTTTCTTTCCGCAGTGTCGCATGAATTGAAAACCCCACTCACCGCCATTCGCATGTTCGCAGAAATGTTGGCGACGGGACGGCAGGCGCAGGAGGAAAAGCGCCAGCAATATGCGCACCGCATCGGCGAGGAAGCCGAACGGCTGCAGGGAATGATCGAAGGCATCCTGAATTACACCCGGCTGGAGGAAAAACCGGATGCGTTGCGTTTCCGGGACGTCGATCTCTCCACAGTCGCAGGTGAAACCGCCACCTTGTTGAGCGGAGCCTTCGCGCAGGCGGGAATCCGATTGACCGTGCAACTGGCACCCACGGCTCCGTTGCGCGCCGATTACGATGCACTGCGTTCCGTTGCGCAGAACCTGCTGGAGAATGCGCTCAAGTATTCCCGCCCCCACACGGAAGTGACGCTTGAAGTTTTGGATTTTCCCAGGGAGGCCGTCCTGCGCGTGGCGGATCAAGGCATCGGCATTCCCACCTCGGAACAGAAGCGCATTTTCGAGCGTTTCTACCGGGCCGGGGACGAGATGACCCGCAAGGCGCGCGGCAGCGGACTGGGTCTCGCGCTGGTGAAAAAAATCGTGGACGCCCATCGCGGCGCCATCAAGGTGAACAGCAAGGTGAACGAAGGAACCGAAATGATCATCACTTTCCCGAAGGAGACTGCAGCGCATGCACCGGATACTCGTGGTTGAAGACGAGGAAGCCATCCGCGCGGGGTTGATGGATCTCCTCGACATCGAGGGCTACGATACCGCTTCCGCCTCGGACGGGCAGGAGGCCATGGACAAGGTGAAGCAATGGAAGCCGCACCTCGTCCTGCTGGACGTGATGCTGCCCAAGGCCAGCGGTTTCGAAGTGTGCCGCTACATCCGTAAACAACAACCGGATGTGTTCGTGCTCATGCTGACGGCCAAGAACGAGGAGCTGTCGAAGATCGCAGGACTGGAAATGGGCGCCGACGATTACATCACCAAACCCTTCAGCGTCTCGGAATTGCTGGCGCGCATCAAGACCCATCTGCGCCGGGTGGGCACGCCTTCATCTTCCACAGTGGCGGAGCCGGACACGCTGGAGTTCGGCGGCGCGCGCGTGGACTTCCGCCGTTACGAAGCTTCGCGCGGTGGACATCACCTCGATCTCTCCGCCAAGGAGTTCCAGATCCTCCGCTACCTCGCCGGGCGCCCTGGAGAAGTGGTCACGCGTGAGGATTTACTGCAGGCCATCTGGGGTTATTCCCCGGACAACATGCCCACCACGCGCACCGTGGATAACCAAATCCTGAAGCTGCGTCAGAAGTTCGAGAAGGATGCAGCGAATCCGGTCTGGATCAAAAGTGTGCGCGGCGTAGGTTACAAGTTCGACCCCGAAGGTTCTCCGGAGGATTAATCGCCATGAAGCGCGTCTGGAAATCACTCATCCTCGCCTCCGCCCTGCTGGCGGCGGGCGCAATGCGTGCCAACGCGGAAACTGAACACGGATCGGATCATTTCTCCGAGCAGATGTCGCTGGAATCGGCCCGCTATCTCAACGACATCGAAGGCGACTCGGCCACGGCGCACGCGCTTCTAGAAAAACTCCAGAACTCCCAGTTCGAGGAAATCCGAACCCAGGCGCATTACCTGCGGGGACGTTTTCTCGAACAGGAAAACCACGGTGAAGAAGCGGTCAAAGCGTATACCAAGGCATTGAACGGACAAGGCCTTTCCGGACCGGAGAAGCGCGGCCTTATCACGCGGTTGATGCAGTTGAATCCCGTCGCCATCCAGCCCATGCTGTCCGCAGGCAAGACCAAAGGCCTGCCCGCCAAGGTGTTCTCCTCAGCTGAAGGCACGACAACCCGGTATGTGCTCGTCGAGGACACCGAAAACGCCGAGACACATCCGCCACGCCTGACATGGCAGGATCCCGAGGGCATGCTGCATCCCATCAATGTGGCGCTGGCTCAGGGCGAAGAAGTGCTGGACGCGACGCCGGAAGCCGTGCTTGGATTGCTCCGCAACAAACAGCAGATCGTGCTGCGCAAAGGCCCGACCTTTTCCCCATCCATCCTTCCGGAAAAATTCACCGCCGAGGAAGGTGTCCTGTTTTCCGGCGAAGCCGAGGAGTTTCTCGTCATCGGGACACAAGGTTTGCGCCTTGCGCGTCGCGGCCAGACGGTGTTCTCACATTCGCTTCCGGGACCCGGCTGTTCGTATCGCCCCTCTTCCCCGCGTTCGCGGCAGGGCGTGGTGTTCTGTCCCGGGCATGGCGTGTATCGCGCGGATTTCAGCCATCGTTCCTTCAGCCCATTGTCTCTGGGAGGCGGCATACCCACCGAAGTCATGCTCGATGGCGACTATCTCGCTTTGCGTTATGCCGACCGCTTTGAAATCCGGCGCGGCCCCACGTTCGACTCCTTCCTGTGGGGTCTTCCCTGCGGCCCGCAGGATCAATTGACGCTCGGCCGTGAGCATGCGTTCCTCGTAGTGGGCGATGGACTGTTGCGGGCGTTGGATCTGCGGACCGGCCAACTCGACTGGCAGCGCGACGAAGACATTGCCGAGGTGCTTCCGACCGGTGGTGAGGTGTTTGCCTTGACTCACGGGCAAACCTGTCTGGCCTTGGATGAAAAGGGACAATTGCTTTTTACTTACGAGGCAGGTTGGGGAGCAGACCCGCTGCTGTTGCCCACGCAAAAATGGCTGGTGGTGCAGCAAGCCGATGGACGGCGGGTGCGACTGAATCGTGAGCTGTTGCGTTTGACCGGTGGCGATCGGGGCTATTTGATCCACGGTGCGGAAACCAATCTGGAATGGAGCAATCCTTACGCTGCGCTCGGTGTGCTCAACAACATCCTGCAACTGGAACCCGGCAACGGAATCGTGTGGCGCGCCAAGGCGGAGATCCTTCACACGCTCGGAGCCTCCCGCAAAGACCAAACTTTGGCATGGCTGCAAGCCAGCCGTTCCGCGGCCACACCGGGGTGGAGCGACGATGTATCCTTGCGTGAACTTGCGCACTCACTCGATGCCTCATGGGTGTGGAAGCGCCATCTGGGACCGCGCTTCTTTCCCGTGCTTACGGCGGGAACACGTTTCTCCTTTTATGTGGAGAACGACAACCAGACCTTGGTCTTGTTGGACAACGAAACCGGAAAGCTGCTGGACAACTTTCATTTCCCCGAGGCGCTGGATCTGAAAGCTTCGTTCTGGATGGGAGATACCTTGGCCGTGTCGAGTCCCGAACGCGTGTATCTACTTGCGCCCGCGCGCGGCCCGGGCCTGCTTGCGCAAATGACGTTGAAGAATCCCATCTGTCAGGCATTACCTGTTCCCGGCGGCATCCTCTACAGCGACTGGAGCGGCATGGTCCGTTTGCTGGAACTGCCGTCGCGACGCATCCGTTGGGAAACTCATTTGGGTCGCAGCGGCATCTTCCTGGCGAAGGGACGCAACCCGGAACAGATCGACGCCTTTGAAATCGAGGGCGGCTATCACTCGCTGCATCTTCCCTCGGGTCGTGAACTGCAACACGTCGCATTGCCACCCGGCACGGTGACGGAATGCCATGCGGGCCGTGACTTTGCCTATGCGGGATACAACGAAGGATTGCTCGTTGCGATTGAACGCAACCGCGGCGCGGTGGCATGGCAAAAGGACATGGGCGAACAGATCTTTAGCCTCGCGGGAAAAGGCGACGCGCTGTTGATCGGCACGGCGTCGAAACGGTTGCTCTTCATTCAGGGAGGCACAGGGGTGATCCTGTCGCAAACCCGCCTGCCCACTTATCTGTTCAATCGTCCGTTGATGGTGGACGATGGTTATTGGGTGGGCACCACGGAACCCGCGTTGGAGAAACGGACTTTGACACATTCCTTGCTGCGCAAGTTGCCACTGACCGAAATGCCCGGAACACCCTCGCTGGTGGGCGGGGGTATTGCCATTTCAACGTTGGATCATTTCATTATCCGGTTTCCGGAACGGTGATCCCGGGTTTAGCTAACTTTTCCCCTCAGCATCCGATTAGGGAGCGCCCCTCGTGGTCCACAAAAAATTCATCGTACCCAACCTGTTCACCGGGTTGAATTTTCTCCTCGGCATCTACGCCATCCTGCTCATGACGGACACGTTCCGTGAAGCGATGACGGGAGACGCTTCACCCGGCCGGCCGGCCATCATTCTGGCCGCGTGGCTGATCGTCTGGTCCAACCTGCTGGACAAGCTCGACGGATTCGCCGCCAAGCTGCTCAAGGCCTCTTCCGAGTTCGGCGCACAATTCGACAGCCTCGCCGATCTCACCGCCTTCGGCATCGCGCCGGGGTTCCTGGTGTACTTCTACCTGCAATGGGCGGATTACAACTGGTTCGCAGCGCACCGGCCTTTGGTCATCGTGTCCGCCGCGTTTTACATGCTCTGCGCGGCCCTCCGTCTCGCCCGTTTCAATGCCATTGATGTCGGCGAATTGAAGGAATACTTCCACGGCCTGCCCACAACCTTCGCGGGCGGGTTCACGGCTCTGAGCGTCATCCTGCACTGGAAGTACAACGTGGCCTCCAACATTTCACCGAGCATTCCCATTCTCCCGCTGATACTGGTGTTGATGGGATTGCTGATGGTCAGTCCGTTGTACCTGCCCAAGCTCATGCGCCGGAAAAACCCTTTGTTCAACATGTTCCAGATCGGAAATCTGATCGCAGCCTATCTGTGCGGCTTCGGCATGACGTTCCCTGAATACCTCTACACGATTGGGACTATTTATGGTGTGGTCGGCTTCATCTACGGTGCGTTTCAACGCGACCGCATTGAACCCGATGACGAAAATCCCGCCCCCTTCAGTTCCGCTCACGGGGCGGGATAATCGAACGCGCCCTTCGACTTAGCTCAGGGAACGTCGAAGAATCCATTATTCCGGACAGCCGTTCTCAAGAATGCCGGGTGTGGGATGGCCCTCGCTGGGCACGGCAGGATGCGAAGGCACCGAGCACCAGCCGCGCGGATCGGTGCGGCGATCGACCCAATCCGGACGCAACTGCGAAATCTTCCCAGACACCGTTTGCACTGCGAGTGAATCCGAAACGGTCGCACTGTAGGTGATCGTGTCCAGCTTCAAAGCTCCGGACTTGCAGGTGAAATCCACGTGCGAGAGTCCTGTGCCAAAAGAAAAGCTGGAGAAGCGCACGTTGGCGTAAGGATACGCCGCACGACCCACAACCAACGCCTTACCCGGAGCCACGAGCGTCGCCGACGGGAGAATGGCCTGCTTCGAGGTCGAACCGCCACCGTCACGTGCGATTTTGCATCCTGAAATATCCAGCGTGTCCGAGGTACGGTTGTAGAGTTCAATCCACTGCCCTTGGCTGCTGGAGTCGATGCTGGTCGGTGACAGGAAAACTTCCGAGAATACCATCTCACCGAACGCTGCGGGCACGCGCTTACCGGCCGGGAAAGCGAAGGACATGTTGGTCTGCTGCGGATCTTCCGCCACCATGGTCATCTGCAATTGCGAGAAAGTGGTGACCAGCGGGAGGTTCAGTGAAACGCTCTGCCCCATCGCCACCCACAAGGTATCCTTGACGGACTTCGCGGATACGGCTCCGGTGTCGTCCCACAATTGCAGGAGCAGCTTGTAATTATGATCGCCCGGAACTTCCTCGAGATGGAAATTCAGGAACTCTCCGGGTTGGCTCACGCTTTCCGTCACCGTGTCCACCTCGTTCCACAACTTCAACTCGGCCTTGGACACATGCCGCGGGAAATCCAATGGAATGTGTACGCCCGCCGACACCCGGGAGAACTTGGGAATGCAATGCAGGAACACACTGTTCTTGCGATCGGTGTACAACGTCGTCTCTGCGCTGCCGGCATACAGCAGGCGACCCTGCCGGTACAGATTCACGGCAAAGCGGCGCTTGGCGCCGGGCGTCAATTCGGGAAGCGAAAACAGCTCCGTACCATTCCCGAATCGGAACTCTCGTGCGTCCATATCCGGCGCGCTGACTGTGATGCTGGCGGAATCCGTGGGACGCGCAATGGCTGCCCCCTTGGCCAACGCGACGGAACGGAGCTTCAACTCGACCGTGACATTTCCTTGCGATGATTTCTGCTCGGGCATGGCCGCTGGCGGCTCGAACTGGCATGCGGTTAATACGGTGGCCGACACCAGTCCGGCGCGGAAGAACAGGGACAGGATTCGATGTTGCAGGGATTGAAACATGGGTCACTCCTTTGGTTTTGTTTGCACTCCGACATCGGAGCACGCGGATCAACCTAGGCGGCGAAAATTCCCCACGGCGTGACAGCGGTCACTCCGACCGGCAATTATTTTTCGGGACATGAAAGCGGCGTTTCTCGGTACAGGTACTTCCCACGGAATTCCGGTCATCGGATGCCGCTGCGCCGTGTGTACGTCTCAGGATCCCCGCAACAAACGCAACCGCACCGGGGTGTGGCTTCACGACGACACCCGTTCGGTGGTGATCGACGTTTCCACCGACTTCCGCGCCGGGGCTTTGCGCCACGGCATGCGCCATTTAGACGCGGCGTTGCTGACCCACGCCCATGCGGATCACATTTCCGGCCTCGACGATCTGCGCATCTTTTCCCAGGTGAGCGGCAAGGCCGTTCCGCTCTACAGTTCTGTGGGAACTTTGGATGATATCCGGAAACGCTTCGCCTATGCCTTTGCCCCGCCCAAGGCTTATGGCGGTGGCGCACCGCAATACGATCTGCGAGAGGCCGCGGAGCCTTTCGATGTCGCGGGATGGCAAGTCACTCCCCTGCCCGTGATGCACGGCCCGGAGCCAATCCTCGGCTGGCGCGTGAATGACTTTGCGCTGATTACGGACGTGACGGAAATTCCGGAGTCAACCTTGGCGCTGATGCACGGCCTGAAGGTTCTGGCGCTGGATTGTCTGCGCGAGAAACCGCACTCCACACATCTGGGGTTTCAGCAGGCGGTGGATTATGCAAAGCGCATCGGGGCTGAGATGACTTATTTCATCCACATGTGCCATGAGTTGGAGCACGTGGCGACCGAAGCTCGGCTACCGTCGGAAATTCGGTTGGGATATGATGGGCTGGAATTAGACAGGCTGTAGAATGCAAATATTCACACAATACCCATTCTTTTCCGGTTCAATTTAAGCAACCAGAAAAGCAATAGATAAAACACCACAGATACCAACAACAACACCAATATCTCTCCAACTTCCTCAAGTGCGTACCCCCAACCCATGTTACCCATATTTTTAATCTCATTGATAATTCCAGAATTAAAATGACCAACCACAATTGAACTAACAAGATCAGCATAAACCAATCCAAAGAGTGGAGTTATAATTCCGAAAGTGACGGCGAGTTTAAATAAATTTTCGTTTCTTCTTACTGCAGACAAGATCAAAACAACAAGAAAATACAGCACAAAAACATGAAACATATTTGCCAACATTGCGCGAAATGAAAAGAAATCCAACATCAACTGATCTGGATCGATACCGGAAATTTCGACGACTTTAATAACATGAGAATAAAATTCCGGTACACCCACATTGAACTCAACCAATTCGGTACCCCAGTTCAACCCATCTCTAAAAACGTGAACCTCTCCGCCATTGAGAAACAAAAAGAGGCTGATTAACAGCAATGATACGACAGCAGAAATCGTCCGGATTCTTTTTCTCGCTTTATTTTCGAGCTTTGAATCGACCATTGGATCGAACCTAATAAGTCTTCTTCCACTCCGCAAAAGTCTGGTTTCCCTTATCCCGATCCGACAACAACGGCTCAATGCCGTTGAGCGGCCATTGCACCGCCAGATCGGGATCGTTCCACATGATTCCCGCCTCGGTCTTGGGATTATAGACCGCACTGCATTTGTACTGCACCTCCGCAAACTCCGACAGCACCACAAAACCGTGCGCAAAGCCCACGGGTACGAAGAGCATCGTCCCGTCCTCGGGACGCAGCTCAATGCCGAAGTGCTTGCCGAATGTCGAACTGCCGGGGCGGATGTCCACGGCCACATCCCAGATGGCGCCGAGAGTACAGCGCACCAGCTTGGCCTGACCTGGCGAAGTCTGGAAGTGGAGGCCGCGCAGCGTGCCTTGCGAGGAACGGCTGTGGTTGTCCTGCACAAAGGGAATGTCGATGCCCGCCGCCACAAAGGCGTCGCGGTTGTAGCTCTCGAAGAAAAACCCCCGGGCATCCTTGAAGACGCGGGGCCGCACGATCAGCAATCCTTCCAACGGCGTTTTCTCAACTGCAATACTCATGGTTCCACCTTTTTAATCAGGGAATGAAGCGCGCCTGACAGAAAGTTCAGCTCCCCACGCGTGGGATGCAAGCGTTGCCACAAGATCCGGAATTTTTTCCGCTTGGAGATTTCCTTTTTCCCGCGTGCCAGAAAACCGCTGCGATCCATGGTGTCCAGAATCTCGGTCAACGCTGCTTGGGATTCCTCAATCGTGACACGATCCTGACGGGAAACTTCGTCTTCTTCAGTTTCATTTTTCTTGGGTGCATTGACCAGCGCATACAGCGCTATCGCCACGGCATGAGAAAGATTCAGGCTCGATTCTGAATGCGTGGGAGGAATGCGCGCCAGATGTGTCATCTGCAGAATTTCCCATTCGGTCAACCCCTGCGACTCGCACCCGAACACCAAAGCCGTTCGGGTATTTTCGAATTGCGCGGCCAGGTCGGGAAGATCGTACAGCTTCTGCTCCTTGTTCCGTGAGCGGCGGGTGAACCCGAACGCTTGATTGCAATCCGCGATGGCCTCGCGCACGTCCGCGAAATACTTCACGGATTTGAGAATCGGTTCGCCACTGCGCGCGGTGATGAGAGCCCGGCTATCTTCGGTCAGCGGCTTGATGCCCACGAGCCGCAGTTCCTGGATTCCAAATACAACCATGCAACGGGCCACGGACCCGATGTTCTCGGCGATTTCAGGATGCGATAGGACTACGACAAAATTGGAGTTAAGGTTCAATCCAGCGTCCGTGTGATTTAATCAAAGAGATCAAGGCTTCCGGAGCTTCGTCCTCGGGAATGTTCTTCTGCACACATTCACGACCCACGTACAGGCTGACCTTGCCGGGCGCACCGCCGACATAGCCAAAGTCGGCATCCGCCATTTCACCGGGACCATTCACGATGCAGCCCATTACCGCAATGGCGATGTTCTTGAGGTGTGCGGTCTTGCCGCGGATCCGTTGCGTGGTGCTTTGCAGATCGAACAAGGTGCGACCGCAGCCGGGACAGGCCACATACTCCGGCTTGCTGCGCCGAACACCCGCAGCCTGCAACACATCATAGGCAAGATTCAAGGCGGCTTTGGTTCCGGCTCCGCTTTCCAAGGCAATCAAATCACCCAAGCCATCGGCCAGCAATGCGCCCATGCGCACCGCCAGACCCATATTGCCTTCGGGCGTTCCATCGGTAGTATCGCGCAACACGATCAGATCATGACGGCCTTGTTGCTCCAACCAGCCAGCGAGATGACGGTATGCGCCGACAAGATTGAGCAATGATGGATTGCAAGACCATAGGAGGGGCGTACGGCCGTAAGCCTCCAATGTGGTTGCTACCTGTTGCAGATCCTTCAGATCATCGATCTGGATTTCACAGGGTTTTTTCTGTATGGGCGGACGACCATCCGCACCCACTGAAATCAAAGGCCACGATTCCTCGGAGACCCATTCCACCTTGCGTTCACCCTGCGGCATCGCCTCGGAACCGGGATTGGAGACACCCACGGCAATGGGCGCGCGCGGTTCATTTGCGCCAAGTTCGAGCGCCCCAATTTTGACGTGCGACGATTCGCGGCGATGGTAATCGTAATACGCGATGCGTTCCTGGATTGAAGGAACTGCCGGATAGCGGGAAAGATCACAGAGTTTGACCAAAGCCTTGGCCACGGGAATTTCCTGCACCGGATCTTCGGTCAAAGAGACTCGGATCGTGTCGCCCAGCCCATCGAGCAACAAGGCGCCAATACCCACGGAAGATTTCAGACGACCATCTTCCCCGTCACCGGCTTCGGTCACACCGACATGGAACGGATAGGCTTTGTGTCCCATGGAGAGACGCTGGGCCAGCAGGCGATAGGCTTGAACCGCCACGCGCGGTGTGCTGCTCTTCATGCTGAAGATGATCTGATCAAAATTCTCCGATTCGCAAACCTTGAGATACTCGAGAGCCGACTCGACCATGCCCTCGACGGTGTCACCGTATTTCCACAGAATCCGGTCCGACAACGAACCGTGGTTGGTACCAATGCGCAATGCCACACCGCGTTCCTTGGCTTCGAGCACCAACGGCACAAAAGCGTCGTAAACCTTCTGTACCCCGCTTTCGAATGAGGCATCGTCATAATCCCGCATCGCGGCAGATTTCGAGTCCACGAAATTTCCGGGATTGATGCGCACCTTCTCCACCCACTTCACTGCTTCATAGGCCGCCCGGGGCTGGAAGTGGATGTCAGCCGAAATGGGCACATCGCAGCCCGCATCGCGGACCTTTTTCACGATGTCGCGCAGGCATTCCGCGTCTTTCTGTGTGGGGGCAGTGATGCGCACCAGTTCGCAACCCGCTTTCCATAACTCCAAGGTTTGAAAGGCGGTTGCGTCCACGTCCTTGGTGTTGGTCGTGGTCATGGACTGGACCAGAATCGGAGCATCCCCGCCGACAATGCGGTTCCCAACGCGCACGGGCAAGGTCTTGCGTCGGATAGGAGCAAAGCGGTTGGCGACGTAGGGTGGATTGCCGGGCAAGGCCGCACCGGCGGTTTTCTGAATCATGAAAAATTCCTTCCGGCAAAAAATACCTAAAAAGCCCTTGACGTGCTTCTCCTGATGAGATAGTTTTTAACAAACCTGTTAAACAATATGACTAAGAAAAGCACCCCTCCCGAATCTGAAGTCTCCGCACAGGAAAAAATCCTGGACGCGGCGCGCGCGGAATTCATTGCAAAGGGTTTCAAAAGTGCCCGCATGCAGGCCATCGCCAAAAGCGCGGGCGTCAACCATGCGCTGCTGCATTACTACTTCCGCTCCAAGGAAAAGCTCTACGATGCCGCAGTGCGCGAAACCGTCCGCACCGTCTGGAGTGGATTGCAACGCGAATTGCAAAGCGTGCCAACCGAGAGCGATTTCGAAACTTTGATCCTGACATTGCTGAAAACCCACGCCAGGATTCTCTCACGTCACCCGGACTTTCCCCTGTTCTTCATCCGCGGCATTCTCGAGGATGGTGGCAAATCCTTCCCCGCCGCTTTGGCTGAGATCCTCGAATCCTTTGGGGAGGTTCCCCGCCGCGTGAATCAAGCCTTGATTGCGGAGATCAAAGCCGGTCGTTTGCGGCCCATCGAACCCGTGCATTTCTGGCTCAATCTTGTGGGCATGGTCATTTCGGGATTCATGGCTTCCAACTTCGCAAAGCGACTCGGCCCTGCATCGCCGCTGGCTCGTATAAAATTCACGGAAAAATTCTTTCTCGAACGGGCTGAAATGGCGACTACGACGCTGCTGCGGAGCCTGCGCCCATGAAAGGAAAAAACATGAAATCCGTTGTTGGATTCCTCGCGGGAATTTCACTGAGTTCGATTACGATGGCGGAAACGTTGACCTTGCAGGCGGCGCAAGAAAAACTGCTCGCAGCCAATCCCGATCTCCGCATCCAAAGGGAAGAACAGGACAAAGCCGAAGCACAGCTTTCCGAAGCACGTGCGGCCTATTGGCCATCTCTCGATGCTTCAGCATCCTATCAAGCCTTTTCCAAGGCTACGGAAATCAACATCGACATGCCCGCCCCCATCGGCGGGATTCACAAAACTCTGGGCGACAAGGATCGAGAGGAATATGGGATCGATCTTACCTATCCCCTGTTTCTCGGCGGCGGACGTGGCCAACAAATAAAGGCGCGACGTTCTTCAGTGGAAGCGCAAGGTGAACGGGTACGAGCGGCAGAGAATCAGACTTCGCTGCGTCTGGCGGCGCTGTATTACGCATGGAATCAGGCTGAAGCAGCGCGTCAATCCCAGGAGTCCGTGGCGGGATTTCATCGCGAGTACGCGGATCGCATTGCCAAGCTGGTAAAAGGGGGAGCTGCCCTTCCCTCCAGAGAAGCCGCAGCCAAAGCAAAACTTCTCGGAGCGGAACTGGATCTTCGAACCGCGATGGATTTACGAGACTCCATCGGAAGAGCCTCCGCATTGTTGCTCGGCATCCCACCAGAGTCTCCGTTTGCGTTTGCCGTGGACAACGGCACGTCGAATCCATCGCAAGGCACTGCGGAGAAAAGGCACGAACTGTCCTATCTGGAAAAAACGTCCACCAGTCTCGAGCATCAGGAAAAGGCCATCTTCTCGCAAAAGTTTCCCACGGTGGTCGCACTGGCGGGATACCGGCTCGCGAATCCCGGACTCAGTCAAGGCGCAAACTCCTACATGGATTATGGACTGGTGGGTGTTCAGGTCAAATGGAATCTCTTCGACGGATTCAAAAATCAGGCACAACGCGCCCAGACGCGGATTCAACGCGACGAAATCCGGACGGAGTTACAACGGCAAACATCCTCCTTCGAAGAAGCGGAAGTGTCGGCTCAAAAAACTTTGGATCGCCTGAAGCAATCACAGGAAGTCGCGCAAGCCGCATGGGATGCCGCCAAGCTGGCGCTTTCCGAAACACAGGCGCAGCATACGCACGGCACCGCCACGGATCTGGAATTGCTGGATGCGCAGGTGCTGGAGGCGAAGTCGGCCTTGCTGGTCCGCCAACTGGCACTGCAACAACGACTGGCAACATGGCAATGGCGTTATGTGCGCGGTGAAACCTTGAAGTTTGCGGGAGAATGACATGAAAAATTCAATCTGGATCACGACCTTCTTCCTCGTTGCCGGGACTTTGCTGACCGGTTGCGAAAAGTCCGAGAAGGGAACCTTTCTCGGTTCAGCCGTCGTCGAAGTCACGACCTATCAAGTCCCGGCCCTGGTGCAAGGACCATTGTCGTTGGTGCTTCACAACGAAGGCGACAGCGTGATTGGCGGAGAGCTCATCGCGTTGGTGGACACCCTCCCCTATGCGTTGCAATACTCCGAAGCGTCGGCGGGCGTGGAACAATTGAACGCCAGCCTCGCCGCCCAGTCCAGCCAGATCTCCTCGATACAGGCTGAGACGCGCGGACTCGAACAAGAGGCCAATCGCATCACTCCTTTGTCCCAACAAGGGGCTGCCACACAACAACAAGCGGACAAGATCAGTTCCAGCAAAGACGCAGCCAGCTTCCGACTGGACGCAGCGCGCCGTTCCGTGAAAGGACTGGATGCCCAACGACAGGCACTCCAATACCGCATCGAACTTCTGAACACACAATTGCAACGTTGCCGTATCTTGTCGCCGGCTTCTGGCGTCGTGCTGACCCGCTATCGCAATCCCGGCGAAGCCGTGGCTCCGGGGCAATCCGTGTATGAAATCGGCCGCGCCGATTCTGTGCATGCGGACTTCTTCGTGCCGCAGGGCACTCTGTCCTCTCTGCGGCTCGGCGACGAAGTACGCATCCGCGTCGAGGGCGAAAAACCCTCCGACGCCAAACACGTTACTGCGAAGGTTTCCTTCATCTCCTCCGAAGCCGAGTTCACCCCCAAGAACATTCAGACGCGCGAAAGCCGTTCGGAACTGGTGTTTCGGGTCCGCGCTGCAGCGTCTTCGGAAAACGGATTACTGAAGCGCGGGTTGCCCGTGGAGATCTGGAAGTGACCACTTCCGCATTAAACGTCCGGAATCTGGCAAAGGATTATGCCGGAGAAAAGGCGTTGAAGGGAGTTTCCTTTGAAGTTCCACGCGGTGCCTTGTTTGGCGTCATCGGCGCGGACGGCGCAGGTAAATCTTCATTGCTCACCATACTCGCCACGTTGCTCGACGCCGACTCCGGCGAAGCGGACGTGTTGGGCTTGAACCTGAAGAACGACTTTAAAACTTTGCGCCAACGCATCGCCTTCATGCCGCAACGATTTTCCCTGTATCCCGATTTGAGCGTGGCGGAAAATCTCCACTTCTTCGCGGACCTCTACGATTTCGAAACGGCAGAGAAAGAAAAACGCATGGCAGACCTGCTGCGTTTCTCGGCGCTGGAACCGTTTCAAAAACGGCGCGCAGGTCTGCTCTCCGGCGGCATGAAGCAAAAGCTGGCGTTGTGCTGTTGCCTGTTGCACAGTCCTTCGTTGATCTTTCTGGACGAACCCACCGTGGGTGTCGATCCGGTGGCGCGACGCGATTTCTGGAAACTCCTGAAATCTTTGAAATCACAAGGCATAACTCTTGTTGTTTCCACGCCTTACATGGATGAGGCGAAGTTGTGCGACACCTTGTTGTTACTCCATCAAGGCTATGTGCTATCACAGGGAAGTCCCGAAGAAATGCTGGCCCAATATCCCTATGCGTTGCATCGCATTCACGGTTCCAAGCCGTTGCACTTTTCCGCGCGTCAAACCCCTCCGCAAGGTGTGGCTTTAGTCTATCCCGCCGGAGGCGAATTACGCGCAGCCACAGCGAAGGATGTTCCCGACAACGATCTCTGGAAACAGTTTCCCGGTGCGGAGTCTTCTGGACATGTGCCGCCCGACATCGAAGATTTGCTGTTCGCCTTGCTGAGCCGCGAATCCACCAACGCCGGACAAACGGCTTGAGATCCGATGGAAACTTCGATTGAAACCCGCGATCTGACCCGGCGCTTCGGCGACTTCGTTGCCGTGGATCGGCTCACATTACGCGTGGAACGCGGCGAAGTATTCGGATTTCTCGGCGCCAACGGTGCGGGTAAAACCACTGCCATTCGTATGCTGTGCGGTTTGCTGCAACCTTCTTCAGGCTCCGGAAAAGTGGCTGGATGCGACATCCAAACCGAAACCGATCGCATCCGTTCGCGAATCGGGTACATGCCGCAAAAATTCGCGCTGTATCCTGACTTCAGTGTGGAAATGAATCTTCAGCTTTACGGCGGATTGTATGGATTGCAGGGAGACGTCTTGCGGACACGGATGGAAACCGTCGGCAAGCTGCTGAGTTTGGAACCTTTGCTTTCCCGCCGCACAGACTCGATTCCATGGGGATGGCAGCAACGCCTGAATCTGGCTTGCGCCATTTTACATCAACCTGAAATCGTGTTTCTCGACGAACCCACCGCTTCTGTGGATCCCGTGAGCCGCCGACAATTCTGGGACATCATTGCCGAACTCGCCGCATCCGGTACCACAATCTTCGTCACCTCACATTACATGGACGAAGTCGAATACTGCGGCCGTGTCGCCATTCTGGTTCAAGGCGGTTTGGCCGCACTCGACTCCCCCGCCGGTCTCAAGAAAACGTATGGCCACACTTCGCTGGGCGACGTGTTTCTCGACGTGGTGGAACGGGCCCAGACCAGGGGCACCGCGGCATGAATGCCTCGCTTCGTCGGATTGCCGTGGCTGCACGCAAGGAATTCCTGCACATTATCCGGGATCCACAAAGCCTATTCATCGTCATCATGTTGCCGGTCGTCATGATGTTCCTGTACGGCTACGCGTTGAATGCGGACATCCACAACGCCGAACTCGTGATCGAGCAACCCGTTCCCTCCCCTGCCGCACGCGTTCTTGAATCGCGGCTGGACGGCTCACCTTTCTTCGCGGTGACGCAAATCCTTCCGCCATCTTCTGATCCCACGCAAGTGTTTCGGGCTCGCCACACCCGGGCCCTGCTGCGTCTTCCTCCTGATCTCGATGCCGGATTACGGCGACCCGGGGCCGCGTCCATGCAGGTGGTGGTGGACGGATCCGACCCCAATGTCGGCGCGCAAATGCGTGCAGCCGTGGAAGGCGCGACGCAGAAAATCCTGCTCGACCACCTCAACATGAAGCCGCCTAAGATTCTCGATCAGCGCACGGTGGTGCTGTACAACCCCCAGCAGCGCAGTGCCTTGTTCTTCGTCCCGGGCTTGATGGCCATCATACTGCTGATGATCTCGGCCCTGCTAACCTCCATCGCCATCACCAAAGAAAAAGAGACCGGAACCTTGAGCCAGCTGCTCATCACCCCGCTGCGGCCGCGCGAGATCATCGCGGGCAAACTGCTTCCCTATGTGGCGCTCGCCAGCCTCGACGGAATCCTGATTCTTACGGTCGGTTATCTCGTGTTCGGCGTGCGCGTGGCCGGAAGCGTCACCTTTCTTGCGTTATGCAGCCTCGCCTATATCTTCACGGCCCTTAGCATCGGCCTGCTCATCAGCACCCTGGCGAAACGCCAGCTTCACGCCATGATGATGACCCAACTCGCGACCATGCTTCCCACGGTGATGCTGTCCGGATTCATCTTTCCCGTGTCCAGCATGCCGATGGTTCTGCGTGGAATTTCACATATCGTACCCGCAACCTATTACCTGCAAATCGTACGCGGCATCATCCTGAAAGGTGTGGGCCTGCACGAACTGTGGATTCCGTTGCTGGTGCTGTGCGCGCAAGGAATACTGCTGTTCATGATTTCCGTTTTCAAATTCCGGGTCAAGCTGTGAAATTGCTGTGGCTCATCATCTGGAAGGAATTCCAGCACCTGCGGCGCGATCCCGGATCGATCCGGCTATTGATCGGTCCGCCTCTCATCCAGCTTTTCATTCTGGGCTATGCGATGAACACGGAGGTCAAGAACACCCCCTATGCCGTGCTGGATCGCTGCGCATGTCCCGCATCCGCTTCGTTGCTTGCCTCCACCGCCTCCTCTCCGTTGTTCAAGTTCAAGGGTTTCGCGCGATCCGAAACCGAACTGCGCGAGTGGATGGATCAGGGAAGGATTCGTGCGGCCTTGCTCATTCCTCCGGATTTCTCCCGCCGCGTGGAGGAACGCCTGCAACTCACTCCCACAGGATTTCCCGATGGTGAGGGAGCGCCCATCGGCATCTGGGTGGATGGCCAGGATGCCTCGTCTTCCGGCGTGGCGCGCGGGTACCTCACTTCCATCCTCAACCAATGGTCGCAGGAACGGCTGACGCAAAAGCTGCGCGCGCAGGGCCGCAACCTGCGCGACCTCATGCCGCTCCACGTGGATACGCGCATCGCCTTCAACCCGTTGTTGGAATCAAGCTGGTACATGGTGCCGGGCATTGCGGTCATCCTCATCACCATGATCACCTGCATGATGACTGCATTTTCCATCGTCCGTGAGAAGGAAAGCGGGACTTTGGAACAGCTTTTGGTGACTCCCATAAAGCCCATCCATATTGTGCTGGGCAAGGCTCTTCCCTTTTTCATCATCGGCATTTTTCAGCTCTCGTTTGCATTGACCGTGGCGCGGCTGTGGTTCGGCATTCCCTTTCTCGGCAGCTATTGGGAATTGGGACTCTTCTGCGCCGCCTACATGCTTTCATCGCTGGGCATCGGCATCCTGATTTCCACCGTGGCCAAAACCCTGCAGCAAGCGTTGTTCATCACCTGGTTCTTCCTGCTTTTCTTCATGCTATTGTCCGGGTTTTTCCTGCCGGTGGAAAACATGCCGGGGTGGGTGCAGATCATCACCCGGGCCAATCCGGTGCGTTACTTCATGTTCGTGCTGCGCAGCATCCTGCTCAAGGGATCAGGATTCATGGATCTCTGGCGCGAGGGTGTTTCAATGCTGGCCATCGGCGCGGTGGTGTTCACCGGCGCGGTGGCCTTGTTTCACAGGAAGAGCGGGTGACAACCGTCACGCTGGTGGCCATGTCCGGTTTTCATATTTGCGGGCATGTCATATGACCCGAACAAGCATCATCGTCAAACCACACGGCTAAGAGGATACGATTATGCTTCTCCCGGAACCTATTTCGTCACCTTGAATGCCCAGAACAGGTTGCATCTATTCGGCGAGATCGTCAATGGGAGCGTGCAGCTCAACATGTATGGCAAGCTCGCCTTTGATTGCTGGGAACAAATTCCAACCCATTTCCCTTATGTTCATCTGGATGAATTCATCATCATGCCAAATCATGTGCATGGAATTCTTCAAATCTTGAAAGACCCCATCGAGTCTGTGGGGACACGGCATGCCGTGTCCCGACGAGACCCAAAAGAATTATTTGGAAATCCCATCTCCGGAGCATTGTCCACTATTATCCGTTCTTTCAAATCCGAGACAACCCGAAAGATCAACCTCTTGCGCGGCAGCCCGGGCGAAATCGTGTGGCAGAGGCGTTTTCATGACCACATCATCCGCAACGACACGGCTTTGAATAACATTCGCGAATACATTTTGAAGAATCCCGCCAAATGGCAATGGGATCGGGAAAATTCAGAATAGTCCGTGCAACGGCCGACCTGGAGCGGCCAGTGCTTCGACCCGCTTCACGACATCCGGATCGGATTCCAGCGGTGGTGCGTGATGCGGCTTGATGCGCGCATCGATGACCAGCGGCCCGCGACAGCCCCAATGCTTCCGCTCGGTGAAGGCAAAGATTCCATGCACATCCCGTGCCGGATCGGAACGGGTGAACGTGACCCACAGGAAATTATCCAGCGACTTGGCAACAAATCCCGGTTCATCCGCCATCACCCATAATGGGAAACCGTTCAACAATTCTTCGGCCTGACCCGATTCCCGCAACCGTCTGGAAAATCCTTCCAGCTCCTCGTCCAATACTTCGGGCTCCGCGCCCTTGCCCCCGGATGAGGAACCGCTGAAGGTGAGCACACCGGGCAACACGAGTTTCGGTGCGGACCAATTATCGGGCCACAGTTTCAACAGAGCCTGAGGAATCTCTTCGGCGAGCGTGCGGCGCGGCGAACCGGAAACCGCAAGCAACAGCTTGGAGCCCTCATTGAGTCCGGCTCCACTGTAATCCAACGTGTCCATGGTGGTGCGGGTGATGAAGTGCAAATCCCTTTCCCACGAAACCCGCCGCAGCACGTGACGGAAGAACGCAGACACGTCGCGGATGTCCGGCATCGAATCGCTTTCGCGCGCCGTCAGCCAGAGATATTTGGCCAGCGAAAGCTGCCCATAACCGAGCAAGGCATGACCGATGGTATGCAACTCGCGCGGCTTGTGCTCCTCATAAGGAGCATAGCGATCGCTGGCAATGGCCAGCAATAATGGATGAACGCCCGCGGCTTCCACGGCATGTACCGCATGCAATCCGGGAATTTCCTTGGGCAAGGCATCACCCGCGATTTCATGAATCAGTTCCGCCAGCGTCGCATCCTCCTGAGGAGGGCGGCCCACCACGGTGAACGGCCAGATGGCGCCGCTCCGGTGATATACCTTCTTCACGGTCAACACTGGAAAGGGGTGCGCCAGACTGTAGTACCCAAGGTGATCACCGAACGGCCCTTCGGGCAAGGTGCGCAACGGGTCGATGGTACCAGTGATGCAAAAATCTGCATCGGCGGAAAGCAGATGACCATTCTGTCTCGTATAACGAAAGCCGCGGCCCCCGAGAATTCCGGCGAACAGCACTTCGGCAATTCCTTCCGGCAGCGGCATCACCGCCGCCAGCATGTGCGCGGGAGATCCCCCGACAAAGATGGAAACCTTGAGCCTCTCGCCTCGCCGGATGGCTGCATGGTGATGCACGCCGATTCCGCGATGGATCTGATAATGCAGACCGGCTTCACGATCCGCCTGGAATTCTCCGCCCGCCAATTGAATCCGGTACATCCCCAAATTGGAATTCCAGACTCCAGGCATGTCAGGATGTTCGGTGTAAACCAATGGCAGGGTGATGAACGGCCCGCCATCCTTCGGCCAACTGGTGATTTGTGGCAACGCCGACAATCGAGTTTCATGCGCCGCCACGGCGGGACTGGACACCGATCGTGGCAAAGCATGAAGCGCACCAAATCCGGAACGCAGGGAATCGAACGGATGCCGTAACGCTTCCACCGGATCAGAACGAAGTTTCAAAAGTTTTCGCGCGCGCTCAACCCCCTCGCCGAAAAGCATCCAGGCCCGTTCACGGGTTCCGAAAAGATTGGAGACGCAGGGAAATTCCGTTCCCTTGACGCGTGTGAACAAAAGCGCGGGGCCTCCAGCAGCATAAACACGCCGCTGGATTTCCGCCATCTCCAGATGGGGATCGATTTCCTCCTTTACCCGGCGGAGCTGCCCTTTGCGCTCGAGATATTCGACGCTCTCACGCAAGTTTTTGAAAGCGCTCATGAACGAATTTTAGCCGGTGATGACGGCGTCCATCTCGATTTCCACCTTCATGGCGGAATCGATCAGGCGGCTGACCTCGACCAAGGTCATGGCCGGACGAATCTCACCGAAGATTTCGCCGTGAATCTTCCCCACTATTTCCCACTCCGAGGCGTCGGTCATGAACACCCGTGTACGCACCACGTCCTTCGCTGAAGCTCCCGCCTTCCCCAAGGCCCCCAGAATCACCTCCAATGCCCGACGCGTTTGATCGCCTGTGCTGGAAAGAACTTTTCCATCGGCATCGGTTCCTCCGGTCGTCCCGGAGACAAACACCATCTGTCCCACCTTCACGGCGCGGGAGTAACCGAGAACCGGTTCCCATTTGGATCCCGAGGAAATATTTTCACGCTTCATTTGCTTTCTCCTGATTTGAAATCGAGGCAAAGGTACAGAAAAAAAAGGCCTCCCGCCAAGCGGGAGGCCGATGTGAAAGAAGAAACCAAACTTTAACTAC
>OMJM01000078.1 GCA_900299345.1 bacterium
GAAAACGCTATTACCCTGTATTTTGCTGGGCGGTTCGATGTGGGCTGGAGCGGCACCGGTTCCATCTTTGCAAAGCGAAAATTCGGGTCCCTTTGTCTGGGTGGATCTTTTGGGTGGGTTCGTATCACCCGGACCTTCTTTGGGCGGCAAGCTCAATGTCGATGGATTTCATGGATGGACGGTTTCCGGTGAATACCTGAAAAGCGAAGAGTTCTGCATCTTTTGTCATGGCGATCCCGAACGCGTCAAGGAAATCAATGTTTTACTGGGACGACGCATCGTCCGTCAATACTCTTACGCCTATTTCAATCTGGGAATGGGCTTGGTGTCGGGCAATAAACGCGGGAAGATGATTGACGATGGATCGGGTTTTCTGAGTTTCGGGCCGACCTACGAAACGTTAAGATTCCATACCATCGGAATTCCCATCGAGGCAGGTGTTTCATGGGCATGGTTCCACGCTTTCGGACTGGGTGTTAATTTTCACCTTAATCTGAATTCGGAGAATCCAGCGGCTGGGGTTTTGCTCAACGTTCCTTTCGGTCACGTGAATTAGGATTCACGGTGGTTTTCTGCTCCGTTCTGTTGATTACCTTGATCTCATGCCTTCAAACCGCGAAGCCCCGCCAGTCTGTCCCAATTGCGGAGCCGATGTTCCACGCAAGGCTCTGGCCTGTCCGGAATGCGGCTCGGACCATGAAACGGGATGGAGGGATTTCGGCGCTTCGTCCGGGTATGATTCACCCGAAGATGAGTTTGATTACGATGAAGCCTTGAAAAAGGAATTCGGCCCGGAAATTGTGCCGCGCAATGTGAAACCCATCTGGTGGATCACGGGAATCGTGTTGCTGGTGATTATCGCGGTGGGGCTGGTCAAGTCGCTGGTGCGGTAAGATGGACTATCCCATCTCCCTTTCCACAATCCCGATCAACTCTTCCTTCGCCTTCTCAAAATCATCGTTGATGACCGTGTATTCGTATTTGCCTTTGCTCCGCGCGAAGTGCAGTTCATCCCGCGCGTTCTTCAACCGCAACTGAATCGTCGCTTCATCGTCGGTTCCGCGTGAACGCAGCCGCCGTTCCAGCTCGGCTTCACTCGGCGGAACAATCAGGATGCCGATTGCATCTGGATAGACCTTGTCGAAGTTGACCTTGCCATAAACATCCAGATCGAGCACGACATGGTTACCCGTCATGAGGATGGCATCCACCGGACCGCGCGGAGTGCCGTACCAGTTTCCGTGTACCGAGTTGTACTCCGCCAGTTCACCCGCCCCGATCATCCGTTCGAATTCTTCGACCGTCTTGAAGAAGTAGTGGACGCCGTCCTCTTCGCCTTGTCGGGGTTTGCGTGTGGTGGCCGAGACAGAATACGCCATCCGGTTTGGATAACGGCGGAGTAATTCGGCGATTAATGAGCTTTTTCCGCCACCGGAAGGGGACGAAATGACAAAGGTGTTGCCACTGTGTTGCATCGGGCTAATAATACCATAACTCCCGCGGCAGACGCAGAGGCAATCCTTGCGGCGAGGATATAGTTTTAGGGCAACAAGGAGGGCTTATGAAACCTGTTGTCTTCCTCGCATTCCTTGGAATGTGCACCGTCTCCGCAAACGCAGATCAATGGAGCGCACAAACCAGCAATGTCACCGTCAATCTCTTCTCTGTGGTATTTCCTCGTGGCGACACGGGCTTTGCCTGCGGCGATCAGGGAATCATCCTGACCACCGTGAATGGCGGAACCACTTGGGTCACGCATGCCTTGAGCGTCAAACAGCCGTTGTATGCCATCGTCACTCCGGATAAAACGGTGGATAACGGATATGCCTTCGGCAGCGGCGGCATTATCTGGCGGACGACGGATCGCGGCAATACATGGAGCCAACAATCCAGCGGTACCACTCAAACGCTTCGCCTCGGTGTGGCGCACGGCCCCTTGGCGCTAGCCGGAGGCGACAGCGGCGTGATTGTCCGCAGCACCAACAGCGGCGCGACGTGGACCCGCGTGTCCACGGGCACCACGGCCAACCTCTACTCCTTCGGTGTTTCCGGAGGCGATTCCGGGAACGGCGCAGTGACCATGCTGGTGGGCTCCGCCAACGGTGTCATCAAGAGTCTGGACACGGGAAAAACCTGGTCGGCGCTGTCTTTGGTATCTCCGGCACCCTTGTACGGAATGCAGTTAAATGGCACCACGGCTTTCGCGGTCGGCGGCTCAGGGACCTTGCTTAAAAGCACCAACACTGGAACCAGCTGGAGCACGATGAGCAGCGGTGTGACCCAGCAATTGAACGGCGTTGTGTTCTTCGATTCCAACAACGTGATTTCCCCGACCGGATATATTGCCGGAGCCGGCGGGTTGATCCTGAAAACCACCAATACCGGCGCCACCTGGGTTGCGCAAACCAGCGGCACCACGCAATCCTTGAACGCCATCACTCCCACGCACGGGGACAACAATCCTGTCGTCTATGTGTACGCCGTTGGCAACGGTGGCGTCATCTTGAAGGGCAATGTTTCAACGACGCCCATCCTCTCGGCTCCTGAACATACCGCCACGCATCCACGGTTGGCGGGCACAGGAATGACGCGGGAACTTTTTTCCGTTGATTCGCCTTACGGTTTATTGTGGATGGATGCAAGTGGTCGGTTGATGTTCAAGACAATGAATCATTGAGCAATAAAAAAGGCGGACCCCGAAAGGTCCGCCTTGCTGAACCGATTAATCGCTGAAGGCTAGTAACCCCAGTAGAAGTCGCCGGCGTAGACCGAGCCGCTTTGCGATGATTCCGAATGGAGGTTTTCGCCAAGGTAAGGCTCGTACCAGTCCTGGTTGGACGAGGTGTTGTACCCTGCGGACAGATCTTCCAGGGTCACGCTTTGGTCGGCTGTATGGCTCTCACCGTGCGCGTCCAGGAACCCGAGTTGCACCCGGACCACGGCTCCGGGGACAAAACCCGGATGGGGCGACCCGGATCCAAACACGTAATCCCAATCGTCCACAAGTTCCTCTCCGGTGAAGCTGTTGTAGTAGCGACTGTAATACACCGCATCGCCCTGCGCCTGCTGATAGTAGTAGTAGGTCCAAACGTTGTCGGGGTCGGAGTAGTTACCGTAAGAGCAGGCTTGAGCCCATTCGGCCTGGCTTGAGAAATGGCTTCCATCCTGAAGGTAGGGGGAATCATAAGTGCCACAGTGTTGGAAGGATGTACCGTCATCGTAATTGCCGGTGCTGAGGAGATTCAGCACAGAAGTGTGGAAAATCGCTCCGTCGACCGACAGCGCGGCCGTGATGCTTTGCCAGATTCCCGGGTTCAGACCGCTTTCCCATGCATAGAGGTAGGTGTTGATGAAGTCATATGAATTGGCTTTATGTATCAGATAAGGATAGGTACCGTCGGTGTTTTTGGCGTCGTAGCGTTCATCGACGTGGTAACGCACGGAATGCAGTTCGCCGTTCGCAATAGGAGTGCCTTGGAACTCCGATTGAATGGTGACGGAGGTCGAGGCGCTGTTGTTGGAAAGATCCCAGTCTCCCGGATTGACGTTGGTTGCCGAGACACTCACAGAGTAGGATCCGGGAGCTTCAAAGGTATGAGCGAATGCGCAGGTGATCGTGCCGCCTGCATCGATCCAGATGCCATTCGCTTGATCCACCGGTGAACCGTTCACCGAAAGCACGCAATTCGCGCGGGCTCCCACGTCACCATTGAGTTCGGACAAAGTGGCGGTGAAGATCACGGGAGCGTGCGGCAGACTTTGTGCCGGTCCCGCGACATCATTGACCTTGACATCCGGTCGTTTCGCCGCGGCAGCCGTGACGGTCACAACGTCGGTGCGTTTGCCGTCGATGCCGCTGATATTGGCCTGCACTTGCACCTGTGTACCACGGGCGAGGCCGGGGTTATAGGTGTTCGTCCAGTATCCCCCTGCTTTCAGGTTGTTGAAGTTCGTGGTGGACGTTTTACCGGAGAGAATCTTGACCTGCACTTTGTCGAGGTTACCCGGTTTGGTGCCGGCTTCGAGGCTGCCGGTTGTGACTTCCAGTTGTGTCGATCCGTTCCTAGCGACCAAGGCGCGCGCTTCGAGCGACGCGGAACCGGAACGGCCCGTGGCGGGTTTGA
>OMJM01000079.1 GCA_900299345.1 bacterium
AATGAAGTCAAAAACACCCACAAAACAGCACAAAAACGACACTATCACACAATGATATTACCAGTGGTACGGAATTGTTTCTAGACAACAAACACCTTTGAAGGTGGTTTAAGCGTTCGAGAATCTGGATTTCGACGGGTCGAAAAGGTTAGTTTGGAACGCATGAGATCGGTTGGTTATGCTGCTGCGTCAGCCTTGGTCGCGACGCTTTGCTTCTATGCCTGTATCATGGGCGGAAACAGCGAAGACCCGGAAAGCACTCCTTCGTTCAATGGTGTTAAGCCCGGGATTTATCGTGGTGATTATGGCGCAGGGGGTGAAATGCTGGGCTTGGAATCGGAAATGGTTTTGGACTCAAATCATCAGTTTCGGTGCTTTTTTATGCGCGATACGACGCCTTGGGGCATCCTTCGCGGCAGTTGGGAATCTCACGATGGAATGCTTGTTTGGAAAAATGCGGTGGTCCGGAATTCCCATGGAGGGTTTGACTTCGATTATTGGGAGAAATACCCCATTGATACTTCATATCTGAGGGGGATCTCAGATTCAGGATTTGAGCGTCTCGAAATTTCTGTTGACACCCAATACTTCCAACTGGTCCGTTGGGTGAAATATCGCCGCATGCAGCCGCTGCCCAAGTTGAATGCCGGCAGATACGAGTTTACGGAGACCTATCAGGATTATTTCGATAGTGCGCATTCCACCGGAATGTCCTATGTCGAGTTGACGTCAGGAACCTACCGGGATGGTCGTGTCAACAATGGGATTCCTGTCTATGAATTTGAGAGTACCCACTGGTTTCAGTCGGGTTCCTTCCTGATCATGCAAAACTCCCGCTCACGCAGCTACGATACGGCGACAAAATCGTTTTCGACATGGGACACGTTTCCCGCAGCAGCGCAATATGAATACGTGGTCCGGCTGCGTGATATTCAAAGCCGCAGATTTCAGCAGTGGGTGCCAATCGACATGTCCTACCAGGGGGCACCGTATTGGGTGACGTGGCAGCGCGTTACGCTATGATCATTACCGGTTGACGCGCGCCGAACCGCCCTTGACCAGATGTTCGACTTCCGCGAGCGACGCCATTGAGGTGTCGCCGGGTGTAGTCATGGCGAGGGCGCCGTGCGCCGCGCCGTATTCCACCGCTAATGCAGGATCGCCTTTTTCCATCAGGCCATAGACCAGGCCCGAAGCGAAGGAATCACCGCCGCCCACGCGATCGTAAATCTCCAAGCCTTCGCGCAAAGTGGCTTCATGGAACACTCCGTCCGCCCAGCATACCGCACCCCAATCGTTATTGGAAGCGGAGTTGACCGTGCGCAAAGTGGTCGCGATGACCTTGAAATTGGGGAACTCTTTGGTGACGGCCCCGATCATCTTCTTGAAATTCTCGATCTCGATGGAGGAGAGGTTTTCGTCGGTGTCGGGAACTTCAAAGCCCAAGGATGCAGTGAAATCCTCCTCGTTGCCGATCATCACGTCCACGTAACGGGCGAGACGACGGTTGACTTCCTGCGCCCGCTTCTTGCCGCCGAAGTTTTTCCACAGGCTGGGGCGGTAGTTGAGATCATAGGAGACGAGGGTCCCGTGCTTCTTCGCTGCGATCATGGCTTCCTCGACCACGTCCGCCGTGGTTTCGGAAAGACCCGCGAAGATGCCGCCGGTGTGGAGCCAGCGAGCGCCGTCCTTGCCGAAGACTTTTTCCCAGTCCACATCGCCCTTCTTTAATTGCGAAGCCGCCGTGTTGCCGCGATCCGAAACACCAGCCGCGCCGCGCACGCCGTAGCCGCGCTCCGTGAAGTTGAGTCCGTTGCGCACGCTGCGGCCCAGACCGTCGTAAGGGCGCCACAGGATATAGCGTGTGTCCACGCCCCCTTGCAGGATGAAATCCTCCACAAGCCGTCCCACGTCGTTGTCGGCAAAGGCGGTCACCACGGCGGCGCGCAAGCCGAAGCATTTACGCAAACCGCGAGCGACGTTGTATTCTCCGCCGCCTTCCCACACGTCGAACGAACGGGCGGTGCGGACGCGCATGTTGCCCGGATCGAGGCGCAGCATGATTTCGCCGAGCGACACGATGTCGAAGGCGCAGGAGTCTTTGGATTTCACATTCAATGCCATGTTCATTTCCCTCTTGTTTTTGTCACCACCGCAACAGCCGCGGCCGTCAGGCGGGTGATCTCATCGAACTTGCGTTCCTGAATCAACTTCGGCGCGACCATCCAGCTTCCGCCCACGGCCAGCACGGACGGGAGTTCCAGATAGCCGGGCAATTGCTCCAGACCGATGGAGCCCGTGGGCACGAATCGCACGCCGCGATAGGGAGCCGATACGGCCTTGAGATACGCCGTGCCTCCCGCAGGTTCCGCCGGGAAGAATTTCTGCACCGAGAATCCCATTTCCAGTGCGAGTCCGATTTCCGACGGACTGCAAATGCCCGGAACAAAGGCGAAATTTTTTTCCAGCGCGCGCGCCGCCACCTTGGGATTGAAACCGGGCGCCAACGCGAATCGCGCACCGAGATCGATGGCTTGATCGATTTGTTCGGGTTTCAGCACCGTGCCTGCACCGAGGAACAAACCCGGAACCTTGGCCATGGCCGCGATGGATTTCGCAGCGGCCTCGGTGCGGAAGGTCACTTCGGCCACGGGCAATCCTCCCGCGATCAAGGCTTCGGCGATGGGCACTGCGTCTTCCACGCGTTCCACCGTCAATACCGGCATGAGTCCGGCTTTTCCAATGGTCTCAAATACGTTTTCCATGGTTTCCTTTTCAGACTTACAAACGCGGAACGGTCAGTCCACCGTCCACGTGAAGAATGGTTCCGGTTGCATAGGGCATGTCTCCGCGCGCCAGCATGGCTGTGGCCCGGCCGATGTCTTCGGGTTTCCCCCAGCGTGGATCGACTAGTAATCCGTTCGCGATCATGGTGTCGTACTTGGCGGTCACGGCGGCGGTCATGTCCGTGGCTATGATGCCGGGACGGATTTCATACACCGGAATGCCGAACTCGCCCAACCGGGTCGCGAACAGCTTGGTGGCCATTCCGAGTCCGGCCTTGCTGACGCAATAGTCGCCGCGATTGACGGAAGCCATTTCGGCGGAGACCGAAGTGACATTGACGACGCATCCGGAAAAATTGGAGTCGGCTTTTTTCTGGCGGATCATCCAATTGGCAGCGGCCTGCGTCAGAAAGTAGGGTCCCTGCAGGTTGATGCGCATGAGGCGTTCGAAACTTTCTTCGCCCGCCTCCAGAATGTCGGCACGCACTTCCGGAGCCACGCCCGCATTGTTCACCAGGACATGCAAACGGCCGTAATGCTTCTCGATGGCTTGCAGCAAAGCAGCGCGATCGGCCTTGGAACCGATGTCCGCACGGAAATAGAGAACTTCCGCTCCGGTGGCGCGCAAAGCGGCCAAGGATTCCCCCGCCGCTTCCGCTGTACGGAGGCCGCACACGCACAGGTCAAAGCCCTCTTTTCCGAGGGCTGTGGCGACACCGAAGCCGATGCCCCGAGTTCCGCCAGTGATTAAAGCAACGCGTTTCATTTCGCAGGGCCGAAGAAGGTGAGGTAAGGTTTATTTTCCGCCATGCGCTGTGCCAGCAAGGCGGCTTCGCGCAGATGGTAATCGCCCCACTGGCAGGCTTCTCCGCAGGGCACCTTTTGTCCTTCGGGAATATGATCCCATCCGTTCGGGCGATGATACACGGAATGCAACAACAAACCCTGATGTTTCGGATCGGTTCCGAGATAAGGCTCTTCCAGCAAACGATCGAGCACCGTGAGTCCGGCCTGGAAGTATTTCTTCGCCGCCGTCTTGTCCGTGGCTTCGAGATATTTCCCCATGCGGATCAAGCCCTGACATGCGATGGCTGCGGCGGAGCTGTCCACGGGTTCATGATCGTTGAACGGATCCGCCGGTTTGGAAATGATGTCGCCGAGCTTGTGCAGGTCCGGCGCGCCCGTGTCCCAGTAGGGGATGCCGTCGAGCGGTGTATGCTCCAGCCAGAAATCACAAGTGGCCAACGCACCGTCCAGCAAGGGTTTGGTCGCGGCTGCGCGTCCACCAAAGTAATCGAACTCCTTATCGCTCAGCGTGGCGAGAAATTCCAGTTCCTCTGCGAAACCAACCATGGCCCATGCCAATCCACGGGTCCAAGTGGTGAACGGTGCGAAACCCTGTTGCGAGTTCGGGCAACGATAGCTGCCGTCGGTCACATTGAACACGCTTTCATGCGCGGTGCGGCCGCGCACGTCGTACGCATCCCGGCCGTCGCCGTAGTACACGGCATATTTCGCCGTGGCATGTGCGTGTTGCAGCAAACGTCCGAGCAGGGAAATCTTTTCATCCTTTTCGCCCATCAACACATGGCCGAAACGATGTGCCATGGCCAGCGCGCGCAAGGAGCGG
>OMJM01000080.1 GCA_900299345.1 bacterium
AAAACCCAGTCCGAAACCAGCGTGCGGGACACCTCCGAAGCGGCGGAGATCGAGATACCATTTCAAGCTTTCAGGGCTTAATCCCATTTCCTGAATACGGGAAGTCAGGACATCCAGGCGATCTTCGCGTTGCGCGCCTCCGATGATTTCACCGATGTGCGGTACCAGCACATCCATGGCGCGCACGGTTCGGTTGTCGTCATTCACCTTCATGTAAAAAGCCTTGATGGCTTTGGGGTAATCGGTCAGTATGACGGGGCCTTGAAAAACTTTTTCCGTGAGCCAGCGTTCGTGCTCGGATTGGAGATCGCTCCCCCACTCCACCGGGTATTGAAATTTTTCATCGCTGTTCTTCAAACGTTCCACGGCTTCGGTGTAACTCAGACGTACAAACGGTTTGGAAGCGATTTCTTCTAAACGAGCAATTGCATTGGGCTCCACCCGTTCACGAAAGAATTCCATTTCACGAGGGCATTTCTCCAGCGCGGCTCGACAGAGATGTTTGAGAAACGCTTCAGCCAATTCCATGTCGTCTTCAAGATCGGCGAAAGCCATTTCAGGTTCCACCATCCAGAACTCGGCAAGATGCCGTGAGGTATTGGAGTTCTCGGCACGGAACGTAGGACCGAAGGTGTAAATGTCTCCGAGGCTCAGGGCATAGGCTTCACCTTCGAGTTGACCGGACACCGTGAGGTTTACGGGCTCGCCGAAAAAGTCCTTTTCAAAATCAGGAGCCTTTCCTGATGCAGCCAACTTCGCCAGATCCAACGTGGTGACCTGGAATGCCTTGCCCGCCCCTTCGCAATCGTTGGCAGTGATGATGGGTGTGTGCACCCAGATGAAGCCGCGTTGATGAAAGAATTCGTGAATGGACTGCGCCATCATGTCGCGCAGTCGTGCCAATGCGCCGAAGGTGTTGGTGCGCGGTCGTAAGTGAGTGTACTCGCGTAGATACTCATATGACATCTTCTGTTTGCCGATGGGATAAGCATGTGGATCGGCGGAGCCCAAAATCTCGATGGACTCGACTTGCATTTCCACGGCTTGCCGACCGCCCTGCGATGTCACAAGCTTTCCGGCGGCTTGTAGCGAAGTGCCTGGGTAAAGCTGGGAAATGATGTCAGTCAAACCTGCATCCGCCATGGTCAAGACAAGTTGGAGATTCTCAAAACAGGAACCGTCGTTGATTTCGACAAAAGCCAATCCTGCTTTCGACTCGCGTTTGGTGCGAACCCAACCCATGACTTGTGTTGCAGGAACAGTCGTCCCTTTTTGCAGAATTTCAGAGATTTTCAGGCGATTTTTACGTATGCTCATATTGTTTACCTATTCAGTAGATATTTCGTAAATTATGGATAAGACAGAAGGTTATAATGCTTCCAGAATCCAATCCAAATACCACTGTTTCCAGCCCTTCTGAGGGAAATTTGGCCGCTCAAGCCACTGAATCCCGTCAATTTTCGCAGAAAATAGAAAGCCTTGCCCTGAATCCTAAGCACCGTGGTGCCTTTTTCACCGAGGACGCTACGACCAAGGATTTGGCGTTGGTCACGGCCAAGTACAAGGATATCAAAGTGTATTGGCTGGTGGATCCACAAAGCGATCTCATCTACGACGCCAAGTTCTTTTCTTACGGCGGCCCGATTTCCATGGCCATGGGTGAAATGCTGTGCTCTTTGGTGCGCGGTATGAAACTCGACACTGCCTGTGATGTCAGCATCGAGGAAATCGAAATCCTGTTGCGCGATGCTCCCGAAACGGCGGCCACCTTGCAGCCGCGTGAGAGTGCCTTCGCCAATCTCCCCATGTTGCTGGCCACTGCCAAGGAATCCTACCCTGCCGCCAAAGCATTGGCTTTGGCTTCAATTCAACTCAAGCAGCAACAGGCCGATCAGAAACTCGTCCGTAAAACTCCTTTCCAGGCGTTGACCGAAGCGGATCAGGCGTGGAAGCAGAAGAGCAAGGAAGAGCAAATCACGGCCATTGAAGCAGTATTGACGAGCGATATACGTCCCGGCCTGAACATGGACGGCGGAGATTTGCAGATCGTCGATTTGGATGACAGCTCGAAGCTCACGGTGAAATACCAAGGCGCCTGCGGGAGTTGCGGTTCTTCCGTGGGCGCAACGCTTTCCTTCATTGAGGATACATTGCGACGCCAAGTGTACGGCGGCATGCAAGTCGTTCCCGTGGAATTGCCGGATACGTTCAGCTATATGAGTCCCCCGGGTTAAGCCATGGAGACTTCAGCCAATACCCTTGCCGATTCCAAGCTCGCGGGGCGCGAATACCAATACGGCTTCACCACCGATGTCGAAATGGAAGCTCTGAAGAAGGGTTTGAATGAGGACGTCATTCGCAACCTTTCGGCCAAAAAAAACGAGCCCGCGTTTCTGCTGGAGTTCCGCCTCAAGGCTTATCGCAAGTGGCTGACCATGACCGAGCCTCTGTGGGCGCACGTCAATTATCCACCCATAGATTATCAGGACATTGTCTATTTCGCCAAGCCCAAACAGAAACCGCAGATCGCTGGTCTCGACGAAGTCGATCCGGAAATCCTGCGCACTTTTGAAAAGCTTGGCATTCCGTTGGATGAACAGAAGAAGCTCGCCAATGTGGCTGTGGATGCTGTCTTTGATTCGGTCAGTGTGGCCACGACACACAAGAAAAAATTGTTGGAGCATGGCGTCATTTTCTGCTCCATCAGCGAAGCGGTGCAGGAATATCCGGAGTTGATCGAGCAGTACCTCGGTTCCGTGGTGCCCATTGGCGACAACTTCTATGCGGCCTTGAATTCCGCCGTGTTCACGGACGGTTCCTTTGTGTTCATTCCGCCCAACACGCGCTGCCCCATGGAGCTTTCCACGTACTTCCGCATCAACACGGAAGAGAGCGGACAATTCGAACGCACCTTGATCGTGTGCTCCGAAGGCAGCCACGTGTCCTATCTCGAAGGTTGCACCGCGCCCAAGTTCGACACGAACCAACTCCATGCGGCAGTCGTCGAACTGGTGACACTGGACAATGCGGAAATCAAATACAGCACGGTGCAGAACTGGTATTCCGGTGATCCCGTGACTGGCAAGGGTGGGATTTACAACTTCGTGACCAAGCGCGGTCTGTGCAAGGGTCGCAACTCCAAGATTTCATGGACACAAGTTGAAACCGGTTCTGCCATCACGTGGAAATACCCAAGCTGCGTATTGGCTGGAGACAACAGCATCGGCGAGTTTTATTCCGTGGCGCTCACCAACGGATATATGCAGGCTGATACAGGCACCAAGATGATCCATCTTGGGAAAAACACGCGTTCGCGCATCGTGTCCAAGGGTATTTCTTCGGACAAAAGCACCAATGCTTACCGCGGTTTGGTGCGCATCGGGAAGAACGCCACAGGTGCGCGGAACTTTTCGCAATGTGACAGCATGCTGGTGGGCTCGGAATGTGCGGCCCATACCTTCCCCTACCTTGAAGTCGGCAACGAAGAGGCTGTGGTCGAACACGAAGCCTCGACTTCCAAGATCAGTGAAGATCAACTCTTTTATTTCGAATCCCGCGGCATTGTCCGTGAAGACGCTGTCGCCATGATTCTCAACGGTTTCTGCAAGGAAGTCTTCCAGCAGCTCCCGATGGAGTTTGCGGTGGAGGCGCAGAAATTGTTGACCCTCAAACTTGAAAACAGCGTGGGATGACATGACCGCAATTTTGGATATCAATGAGCTCAAAGCCGGATTGAACGGCGTGGAAATCCTCAAGGGGATTTCTTTGTGTATCCAGCCCGGTGAGGTTCATGCCATCATGGGACCCAATGGTTCCGGAAAAAGCACACTGTCAAAGGTTGTTGCGGGGCATCCCGATTATACGGTGGCTTCGGGTGAAATCTTGTTCCACGGGGAAATTCTTACTGACATTCCTCCGGACGCGCGTGCGCGCAAGGGAATCTTTCTGGGCTTCCAATACCCGGTTGAAATTCCCGGTGTCAACAATTCCGAGTTTCTGCGTATGGCGTACAACGCGCGGCGCAAGGAAAAAGGTTTGGAAGAACTGGATCCGTTTGATTTTCAGGAGTTGCTGGCCGACAAAATGAAGCTGCTGGATATGGATGCACGATTCAAGGACCGCGGTGTGAACGAAGGTTTTTCCGGCGGTGAGAAGAAGCGCAATGAAATCCTGCAGATGGCAGTTTTGGAGCCTTCACTCGCCATTCTCGATGAAACCGACTCCGGTCTCGATGTGGATGCATTGAAGATTGTTTCCAAGGGAATCAATGCCTTGCGCAAACCGGACAATGCGGTATTGCTCATTACGCATTACCAGCGACTATTGGATTATGTCCAGCCGGATTATGTGCATGTACTGGCCCATGGCAAAATTTTGAAATCGGGCAAGAAAGATTTGGCGCGCGAAGTAGAAACCCGAGGATACGATTGGGTGACGGGATGATTGCTACCACGCAATTCATGCGCAGGGAACTGACTCCGGAGATTCCGGAAGGCCTGCTCTCCGCGTTTGAAGCCATTCCGGAAAACCCCACGGCTTCGGCGTTGCGTTTTGCTGCATGGCAGGCCTTTGCGAATCGTGGGATTCCCCAGACCAGCGATGAGGAATACAGTTTCACATCGATCAGTGAGATTAAAAATCTCCTGTCGCGCATTCCTGGAAACCATTCTGGCAACGGTTTTGCAGTTACAAACGCCGATAGACTGGAGCAATTTCCCCTGACATCTTCTTCCACACCGGAAGCGATGGTGTCTGCATGGAAAAAGATCGCGAGTGAGGAAAAGGATGTCGCTTCGGCCTTGGCCATGGCATTGACGCCTCAATCTATTGCCTTGCGGTTGAAGGCCGGAAAAAAACTGGAGACACCCTTCCCCATCGTTTGCAAGGCCAAAGGTTCACGCACCGATGCGGCGATGTACTTGCAACTAGACGCCGGAAGTACGGCGAAGATCTCCTTGGCATCCGAGGTGGTGCGTGAGGATTATCTCAATGCCAGCGCATCCTTTTATCTCGGCGAAAAAGCGGAACTGGATTTAGCGCAAATCGATCCTATTGCGGGATCGCAAACCTTGAAGTTGCATTTCGTGCTGGAACGCGGTGCAAAGTTGCGTCTGCTGACGGCTTCCACCGGCGGTCGTTTCCAACGCCTCGCCATCGAAGTGGATTTGATGGGCAGCGATGCCGAGGTGGATCTTCGCGGAGCCGCAGTGGTCGGTGGAGTCAACCGTTGCCACAGGCACGTGGTTGTCCGTCATCACGTCCCGGATTGCATTTCCCGGCAGTTGTTCAAGGCTGTGGTCCTCGGTTCCGGGCGTAGCAGCGTGGATGGCACGGTGATCGTCGATCGTGGTGCTCAGCGTACAGATGCCAAGCAATTGTTGCGGCACCTCATGCTCTCCAAAGAGGGCAAAGCCGATAGCAAGCCGCGTCTGTTCATCCATGCGGACGATGTCAAATGTGGTCATGGGGCGACCGTCGGAAAAATGGACCCGGAGCAGTTGTTCTATCTGCGTTCGCGCGGCCTGGATCCCGAAGCAGCGATTAGTCTGCTGACGCATGCCTTTCTGGCCGAAGCATTGGATGCTTCTGCATTGACGGATTTCCGCGAGGCCGCGCGATTGCGTTTGTTGGCGGCCTTGGAGGAAACTCCGTGAGCAAGCCGTATCTCGACATCAAGAAAAATTTTCCGGTGTTGAACCGGACTTTCGACGGCAAACCGCTGATCTATCTCGATACTGCGGCCACTTCGCAGAAACCTGCCGTGGTGATCGATGCCATGGATCGTTTCTACCGCGAGAGCTACGGCACGGTGCGGCGCGGTGTTTACCGCTTGAGCGAGAAGGCCACGCAGGCTTACGAAGGTACGCGTCACAAAGTGGCGAATCTTATCAACGCCGCGTCCGATCGGGAAATCATCTACACACGCGGCTGCACGGAAAGCCTGAATCTCGTGGCCTATTCCTGGGGGCGTACTTTTCTCAAGCCCGGTGACGAGATCATCCTTTCGCAAATCGAGCATCACGCCAACATTGTGCCGTGGCAAATCGTGCGCGACATGTCCGGTGCTGTGATCAAGACCATTCCCTGCGACGATCACGGGCAACTTCTGCTGGATGAATACCGCAAGTTGTTGTCACCCAAGACCAAAGTGGTTGCGGTCAATCACGTTTCGAATGCGCTGGGAACCATCAACCCCGTCAAGGAAATGGCGCGATTGGCGCACGAAGTCGGTGCTGTGGTGGTTGTGGATGGTGCCCAGAGCATCAGTCATATGCGTGTGGACGTTCAGGATTTGGGCGCGGACTTTTATGCCTTTTCAAGCCATAAGATGTTCGGGCCCACCGGCGCGGGTATTCTCTACGGACGTTACGATCTGTTGGAAAAGATGCTCCCGTTCCAGGGGGGCGGCGACATGATCCGTCAGGTCACTTTTGAAAGGACGACCTTACAGGTTCCTCCCCATCGTTTTGAAGCCGGAACCCCTTCCATTGTGGAAGTGTTGGGACTCGGAGTCGCCGTGGATTATCTCCAAACCGTGGGACTCGAAAATATCGAAGCCCATGAACATGCACTGCTTGAATACGGGACAAAATTGCTTTCTGAAATCCCCGGACTGCATTTGATTGGAACCGCTGCAAAGAAGTCCGGCATATTGGGTTTCGCTCTGGATGGCATTCACCCACACGACATCGGCACCTTGCTCGACATGGAAGGCATTGCCATCCGTGCGGGCCACCATTGCGCCCAGCCTACTATGGAACGTTTCGGAGTTCCGGCCACGGCCCGCGCCTCTTTGGGCCCTTACAACACCGAATCGGATCTCGACGCGCTGGCGGCCGGCATTCGTAAGATCCAGGGGATGTTTCACCACTGATGTCCCAAGCCAACGAACTGTACCAGCAGGTGATTCTGGATCATAATCGCAATCCACGCAATTATCATCCCATGCCCGAGGCGACGCATGCCTGTCACGGCCACAATCCGCTTTGTGGCGACAATATCACCGTATTCGCTAAAGTGGACGCTACCGGACAATTGCTGGAGGATATGAGCTTTCAGGGCACAGGTTGCGCCATCAGCAAGGCCAGTGCGTCGTTGATGACCTCCCAACTCAAAGGAAAACCCACGGCAGAAGCCAGGGAACTATTCGGCGAGTTTCTCGAAATGGTCAAGGGTGGTTTGGATCCGGAATCACAGACCAATCATTTGGGGAAATTGAAACTGTTTCAGGGAGTCCGGGAATATTCCTCCCGCATTAAATGCGCCACTCTGGCATGGCATGCCTTGATGGGTGCGCTGGATCGCAAGGAAACGGCATCCACGGAATGACTTTTGCTTTCAAACCAACACAACAACAAAAGGAGAACACATGAAAATCATCGCCTACAAACTGGTCAAATTCCAGATTGCCAAGGAGCTTGAGGACACGGTCAATGTCCTTATCAAGGAAGGCTGGCAACCTTTGGGTGGCGTATCTATCGCCAACGAAATCATGGACCATTGCCAGGCCATGGTGAAGTACGAGAAAGCCTGATTTTAAGAAACCTGGCGCGGGAAATCTCTTCTCGCGCTAGGTTTTACTCATGATAGTGACCGGAGGAGGCATGGGACTTTTCATTCTCGCCTTCGTCTGTTTCTTCGCCACTCTCGGTGGCGTGTTACTCGGCAATTCCCTGAAGGCCATGCTGATCTTCAAGGAAGGCCTGGAAAAAGGCCAACGGAAAATGTTCCGATTGGGTTTGACCGCTCTGTTGGCCGCCCTTGTTCTTGCCTTTGCGTCGTTGCTTCTCCACCACGCCTGATTTCTCCCCAATTCGTCTTGCCAAATCGGCCGACTTTTTCGCGGCCTTGGAAATCGTATTGTGCTACCATAAGGATTAGAACACGGGAGTTCGATCATGAGCACGGAAACCAAACCGGCTGAATTTGAGCTGAAAATTGACACCAGCAAGATGTCCAAGGAAAAGGCCGAGGCCATGCTGGTGGCCGAGTCCTCCCGTGAAATGAAATGGGAGCATCCCAGTTTCGCCGGTGGGTTGTTCATGGGCAAATTCCAGACCGAACTCATCACCCCCTACCCCGAACAATCCGCAGAAGACAAGGCCATTGGCGACAAGTTGCTGGATCAGGTGGGAAATTTTCTCAAGGCCAACCTCGATCCAGATGAAGTTGATCGCACGCGTGAGATTCCGAAAAAGGTGATGGAGGGACTCACAGCCATGAATCTGTGGGCCATGAAAATTCCCACGCAGTATGGCGGCCTTGGGTTGAGCCAGGTGAATTACAGCCGGGTCATGGCTTTGATTGCCAGCCACTGCAGCTCCACGGCCGTGTTGCTTTCAGCACATCAAAGCATCGGAGTCCCTCAACCTCTCAAGCTTTTCGGCACAGAGGAACAAAAGAAGAAATGGCTGCCGCGCTTCGCTGAAGGCGCGATTTCCGCTTTTGCTTTGACTGAGCCGGATGTGGGTTCTGACCCGGCCAAGATTGGAACGACGGCTACTCCGTCGCCGGACGGCTCGCATTATCTCCTCAACGGCCGGAAGCTGTGGTGCACCAATGGTCCCATTGCCGACATTCTCGTGGTGATGGCACGTACTCCGCCGCTTCTCAAGAATGGCCGGGAGATTCCACAAATCACGGCCTTTATCGTTGAGAAAAACATGCCTGGGTTCGAAGTCGTTCATCGCTGCGATTTCATGGGTATTCGAGGCATTCAAAACGGATTGCTCAGCTTCACCAATGTCAAGGTCCCGAAGGAGAATATCATCCTCGGTGTGGGCAAGGGATTGAAACTGGCATTGACCACGCTCAACACGGGGCGGCTTACCATTCCTGCCGCTTCGGTGGGCGCAGGACGACAATGCCTCAATATCGTTCGCAACTGGGGCAATGAGCGTGTGCAATGGGGGTTGCCCGTGGGTAAACACGAAGCCGTGGCCAATAAACTGGCGGTTATGACGGCCAGCCAGTTTGCTATGGAGTCGGTGACATGGCTGGCATCGGCCATGGCGGATCGCGGCGGTTACGATATTCGTATCGAAGCGGCGATGGCCAAATTATTCTGCTCGGAAACCGCATGGAAGTTGATCGATGACACTTTGCAGATTCGCGGAGGCCGGGGATTTGAGCGGGCGGAGTCGCTCAAGGCACGCGGCGAAAAACCGATTCCCGTGGAGCGCATGATGCGGGATCATCGCATCAACCGCATCATCGAAGGCACGACGGATATCATGCATCTCTTCCTGGCGCGCGAGGCATTAGATCCCCACATGGAAGTGGCGGCGGAGTTGATTTTAAAACACGCTCCATTAGGACGTCGCGTACGCGCGGGAATTCGCATGGCGGAGTTTTACAGCACATGGTATCCGAAGCAGTGGATCAATGCCAGCGAGTTCCACACTTACCCGGAGTTCGGGCCCAAGCTGGGCAATCACATGAATTACATCGAACGGACGTCACATCGCCTCGCTCGCGAAATCTTCCATGCCATGGGCATGTATCAGAATTCGCTGGAACGGCGTCAGATGATTCTGGCCCGCTATGTGGAGATCGGTGTCGAACTATTCGCCATGTCTGCCAGTTGCGCACGAGCCAAAATGCTGACGGAACGTAATCCCGGCGATCCGACTCCGGGTCATATTGCCAATTATTTCTGCAAGGAAGCCAAACGGCGTGTCGAGGCTTTGTTCACGGCGCAGTCGGACAATGACGATCGGCAAGCCAACAAAATCGCAAAAGGGCTTCTGAACGGGGATTACAAATGGATGGAGAATGATATCCTGCTGTGTTATGAGGACTGAATTCGCGGAGCTATAAACACCTGTTCTTGCTAACTTTCCACCCCTTCCAAAGGGGTTTTTCATGGGTTTCAAGTGCGGCATTGTCGGTCTTCCCAACGTCGGAAAATCCACCATTTTCAATGCCCTGACGTCAGCTGGGGCCGAGGCGGCCAACTTCCCCTTTTGCACCAAAGACCCCAATGTGGGCATGGTCAACATTCCCGATCCGCGTCTCAAGGAGCTCACCCGCATCTATAAACCCAAACGCGAGGTTCCGGCGGTCATGCAGTTCGTGGATATCGCAGGATTGGTCAAGGGCGCTTCACAGGGCGAGGGATTGGGAAACCAGTTCCTTTCGCACATCCGCGAAACAGATGCGATCATGCATGTTGTCCGTTGCTTCGAAGACGTGGATGTAACCCACGTCGAAGGATCCGTGGATCCCATGCGTGATGCCGATGTGGTCAATCTCGAGCTTGCCTTGCGCGACCTCGACACGCTGGACAAGAAACTGCAGAAGGACAAAAAACTGGCCGGGCAACCCAGCGCCGAAGCCAAGGAAGCCAAAGCTCGCGTCACGGTTCTGGAGCGCATCAAGGTGTTCTTGGATCAAGGCCAACCTGCGCGCATGGCCGGGTTGTCGAAGGAAGAAGAAGACTTGATCAAGGATCTTGGGTTGCTGACTTCTAAACCGATGTTCTACTGCGCCAACATGCGCGAAGACGAAATTCAGTCCGGCAACGATCATCTCAAGAAGATTCAGGAGTATGCCAAGGGACAAGGCTGTGACGTGGTGGTGATCAGCGGCAAAATTGAAAGCGAAATTGCCGAGTTGAATCCTGAAGAGAAGGACGATTTTCTCAAGACCATGGGACTAACGGAGAGCGGACTGGATCGAGTCATTCGCAAGGGGTTTTCCATGCTCGGCCTGCAAACTTATTTCACGGCTGGTGAACAGGAAACGCGGGCATGGACAATTCACAAAGGATGGAAGGCCCCGCAGGCCGCGGGTGTGATTCACACGGATTTCGAAAAAGGATTCATCCGGGCGGAAACTTTGGGTTATGCCGACTTCACCAAATGCGGAAGCTGGCAGGGCGCCAAGGAAAAGGGCTTGGTTCGAACCGAAGGCAAAGACTACGTGGTGCAGGATGCCGATATCATGCACTTCCTCTTCAACGTCTAACTTGTAGTTTTAGTTTATTTTAAATCAATGAGTTATGGGTGAACTAAACCCGTTTTTTAGACGGTTTTTCCACCATTTTCGATTTGACCCGGTATTTTGAGCATACTGGACATTTTTGGGGATCGTGGCCCCGAGCGGGGCAATACTCCCGACCGTAATAGATGAGCTGCAAGTGCCGTCTGCCCCACTCTTCAGACGGGAATAAAGCCTTTAAATCCTTTTCCGTTTGTTCCACGTTCTTGCCATTGGAAAGCCCCCAACGTTCCGCAAGACGGTGAATATGCGTGTCCACCGGAAAGGCCGGTTTGCCGAAAGCTTGCACCATGACCACAGAGGCTGTTTTGTGGCCCACACCCGGGAGGGCCTCCAACTCCTCCATATTATTCGGGACTTTCCCTCCATGCCGTTCCAGCAGTAGCCGGGCGAGCTTGTGGAGATTCCGGCTTTTAGTGGGAGCAAGACCCACGGTCTTGATTATGGATTCGATCTCGCGTGGCGTCAGTTTTGCCAATGCTTCTGGCGTGGCTGCGCGGCGGAAGAGTTCCGGAGTCACGAGGTTCACGGATTTATCGGTGGCTTGAGCGGAAAGCAACACCGCCACACACAAAGTGAATGGATTCTCATGTCGTAGCGGAATCGGTGGTTTGGGATAGAGTTTGTCCAGAATCGCGCCAATCCGCTTGGCTTTTTCTTTTTGTGTCATGCTCTTCAAAGGATATAACTTTTAAGCATGCCATCCTCGCCTTGTTATGTCATTACCGGCGCAGCCGGATTCATCGGCAGTGCACTTGCTTATCGTCTCAACCAGCTGGGCCGGGACAATCTCATCCTCGTGGACGGACTGGGAACGGATACCCGCTGGAAGAACCTGGTTCCCTTGCGTTACGCCGATTATTACGACCGCAAAGATTTTCTGGAAGCCTTGCTGGCAGGAAAGCTTGACCATTTGCATATCAAGGCCATCTTTCATCTCGGAGCGTGTTCTTCCACTACTGAGGCGGATGCGGGATTCCTGCTCAAGAACAATTTTGAATACACGAAGCTTTTGGCGCAATGGTGTGGTCGCCACAAGACGCCGATCCGTTTCATCTACGCGTCTTCTGCGGCGACGTATGGCGACGGCAGTCTCGGTTACAGCGACGATCATGCCCTGATTCCCCGCCTGCGTCCCTTGAACGGGTATGGATACTCCAAACACCTTTTCGACCTGTGGGCGCTGCGCCATGACGCATTCGATTACGCGGTGGGTCTCAAGTATTTCAATGTGTATGGACCCAACGAGTACCACAAGGACGACATGAAAAGCATGGTGGCGAAGGCCCATACCCAGATTCATGAAGCCGGTTCGGTGAAGCTGTTCAAATCCTATCGCCCGGATTATCGCGACGGTGAACAGAAACGCGACTTTCTCCATGTGATGGATGCGGTGGACATGACCTTGTTCTTCCTCAATCCCAAGATTGCGGGCGGGATTTACAATGTGGGAACCGGACAATCCCGCACATGGATCGACATGATGAATGCCGTGTTTTCCGCCATGGGCCGCGAGCCGCGCATCGACTTCATTCCCATGCCGGAAGTGATTCGGGACAAGTACCAATACTTCACCGAAGCGGAGATGGGCAAGATCCGCAAGGCGGGTTATCGCAAGCCCATTCAATCATTGGAAGAAGGCGTTTCGGCCTATGTTCCCTATCTCGAAATGGGTCAGCAGATATTAGGCTGGAATTAACCCATTAATGATGCCAAGCGCGGTGCAGATATCCCAGATAAAGTGACACCACCAACGCGGCGATGAATCCGATCCACGCGGTGGGTTTTCTGCGCAACATTTGGCCGCTGTGAGGCAACATTCCTGTCAGCACTGTGTAGGTCAGAATCCCTGCTGAAAATCCAAGTAAAGCATCCAGTGTGCTTCGCGGCGCACTTCGCAAAAACAAACCGATGAAGAAGCATACCGGGCTGATCAGACCGTTGGCCATGCCCATCCATGTCAATCGATTCCCGCGATAATGCCAGTGGCCCAAGGCCAGAGCCAGAGCGAACGACGACGTGACCTTGTGAAACACCATTCCCAGATTCAGGCCGGACAGAAGTGGGGGATGAATCAAACCGATCAGGACACCATCGTTGATGGAGCATACGGAGAGCGCCAGAAAAAAAGTCCAACCCAGCGGATCGTGTTTGTGTCCTGCTTCGCAGCATGGATCGCGGTGAAAAACCTTGCGGGACATGAACGCCATGAAACCCGCTCCGGCCAGAAATGCGATCAGAGGTGACTTGGATTCCAGCAAGGCATGGGGTAACAAGGTAATGCCGAGATAACCCAGGAAAAAAGCCACGGTGATGGGATAAAGATGATCGAGCGCGGAAGTTCCCATATCCTCCGAATGCACCCGATTGCGAAACGGAAGGACTCCCAGAACGAACCCCAGCCACGAACTGGCGGCCAATCCGGCAGGAAGCCACAAAAAATTCATTTCAGACATGGAGACGGAAGCGTAAGTCGCGCAGCGTGTTCTGGCAAGCAATCTGTCGTGGTTTCATATATTCCTCAATGAAATGAAAAAACCACAAAGATGGAATGTCGCTTTGGTTGCAGCGCTTGTTTTTGCAACACTCCTTGCAGGATGTGGCAGGGAGCATCGCGCGGGTGAAATGCCCGATATTTCTTTGAAGACTTATTCAGGGGGAACGTATACCGCTTCATCCGAAGACACACAAGTGACCTTGGTCGTCTTCTGGGCGACGTGGTGTCGTCCCTGTCTCATGGAGATCCCGGCCTTGGTGCAGTTGCAGCAAAAGTATCAGGATCGCCAGTTTCGCGTTGTCGGAGTGAATACCGACGATCCTACGGGAGCCAAAGCACTACCTATCATGAAGATGATGGGTGTCAATTATCAGATGGTCATTGGCGACGACAAGATTGCCGGGAAGTTTGGCGGTGTCTGGGGGCTTCCCACTTCTTTTCTTGTTGGTCGGGATGGATTGATCAAGGAGAAATTTCAAGGATTGTGGCCGGTAGAAGTACTGGACGAAAAAATCACGGCACAATTGTGATTTTATGGCCCGTAGGGTGGGATTTAATCCTGCCTTTACAGGCGCCATTTTCTATTTTGACGTTCCCGCTATGAAACAGAATCTTTACAACAAGGTCTTTGACCGGCATGTCGTCAGTCGTTTGTCCTCCGGACAGTATCAAGTCTTTATTGGCCTGCATCTAGTCCACGAGGTCACCTCTCCGCAAGCGTTCGCCTTGATCCGCGAGCGTGGGCTCAAGGTGCGTTTCCCGAACCGCACCTTTGCCACGGTCGATCACATCATCCCGACTGACGCGCGGGAGCGGAAACGCCCCTTGCTGGATTCGCTGGCCGAAGAAATGCTCCAGGCCATTGAAAAGAACACGGCGGAATTCGGCGTCAATTATTTCGGCACCGATTCGGGCCGACAGGGAATTGTTCACGTCATCGGGCCGGAACTCGGCCTGACTCAGCCGGGTATGACCATTGCCTGTGGTGACAGTCATACTTCGACACATGGTGCATTTGGTTCGCTGGCGTTTGGAATCGGTACCAGTCAGGTGGCCGATATTCTCGCCACGCAAACCATGAGCTTGGGCCGCCTGAAAGTCCGCAAGATCCAGGTGAATGGACGCCTCGGCCCCGGCGTGTATGCCAAGGACGTGATTCTCGCCATCATCCGCAAGCTTGGTGTGAATGGCGGCGTAGGCTATGCCTACGAGTACACTGGAGATGTGATCTCGAATTTCACGATGGAAGAGCGCATGACGCTGTGCAACATGTCCATCGAGGGTGGTGCGCGTATCGGTTACGTGAATCCGGATGAGACGACCTTTGCGTATCTCAAGGGGCGGCCCCATGCGCCGCAAGGCTCTGATTGGGACAAGGCCGTGGAATACTGGCGAAGTGTGGCTTCAGACAGCGATGCCACCTTTGATGATGTGGTGACGCTGGATGGCAGCAGTTTGGCTCCTCATGTCACTTGGGGTATTACTCCAGGCCAGTCGCTGCCCGTGGATGGCGCAGTGCCTTCCGTGTCGTCTTTTCAGGAATCGGAACAGCAACTCATCCGTGAAGCGTTGGAATACATGGATCTCAAGGAAGGCCAAAAAATTGAAGGCGTTCCTGTGGACGTGGTGTTCATCGGCTCCTGCACCAATGGCCGCATCTCGGATTTGGAAGAAGCGGCCCGTGTCGTGAAAGGCATGAAGGTGGCATCTGGAGTCAAGGCATTGGTCGTGCCGGGTTCGGAACAGGTGGAGCGTGAAGCCGAAGCCAAAGGGTTGCCAGAAGTATTCCGCGCCGCCGGTTTTGAATGGCGCGAGCCGGGTTGTTCCATGTGCCTGGCCATGAATCCGGACAAGCTCAAGGATCGCCAAATCAGCGCTTCGACCAGCAACCGCAATTTCAAGGGGCGCCAGGGTTCACCCTCCGGTCGCACCCTGCTCATGAGTCCCGTCATGGCCGCTGCCGCTGCCGTCACGGGAAAAGTTGCCGACGCACGCAAAGTGTTCCGGCTGGGATAAGGATTGGAATCATGACTGCTGCTTCAACCATTGTTTCTTCGGTCTCCGGCCGCGTCGTTTCTGTTCGTGGCAACGACATCGACACGGATCGCATCATTCCCGCGCGATTTCTCCGTTGCGTCACGTTCGACGGGCTGGGAGAACATGCCTTCGAAGACGATCGCCGTGGGTTGAAAGCGAAAGGACAGACGCACTCGTTTGACGAGGCGAAATATCAGGGCGCGAGCATTCTGTTTGTGAACAAAAATTTTGGTTGTGGCAGCAGTCGTGAGCATGCTCCCCAAGCGTTAATGCGCTGGGGAATCCAGGCCGTGGTCGGTGAAAGCTTTGCGGAGATATTTTTTGGAAACTGCGTCTCGCTGGGTATTCCCTGCGTCACGGTGGACGAAGCTGCCATCGCAAAATTGATGGCTGCAGCGGAAGCAAATTCCACGGCTTCGTGGACTTTGGATTTGGAAGCGCAAAAGATCTCCGGTCCTGTTTCCGAGACTGCCACCATGCCCGAAGGACCGCGATCGCAATTCCTCAGCGGTAAATGGAACCCCATGAGCGAGTTGCTGTCCCATCTTGCCGAAGTCGACTCAGTGGGCGCTGCCCTCCCCTATGTCAGCGGTCGGTGGTAATACGAGCCTCCTGCAGCGTTATTCCCAAGTCTTTCCAGTCGGTTCCGCGGGTTCGCGTTTCACAGCCATTCTGAAACGCCGCCGTCAGCGCCATATCGAAGCGTTGGATGGCTTTGCGATCTTCGCCGGGGTTTCGCACGAACCCGGCGCAGAAAACATCTGGCACATGAACGGCCTTAAGATTTTTCAGGAACCCGCCCTCATCCATCTTTGCGGCATCAATCAACCCGGAATCGTTCTGGCGCTGATTCCGGGAGGGAAATCCCAAGAGATTCTGTTTGTTCCGGAAAAGAACCCTGACAAGGAATTTTGGGATGGAGTGCGCTTTGGATACCCCACCAATGGAAATCCAAAAACGTCGAAAGACTTGAAAGAGGTACGAAAGCTTACTGGAATTCAGGACGTCCGTCCGATGGGCCAATTCGATGCGTGGTTCGTGGATTTAGTTCGTCGCAACAAGAAGTCATGGGGCTACAGCTTCTATCACCAGTATCCCGATCCTGTGAAAAAAGGTGGGTTTCGCGTCACTACGACGGATCACAACTTTGCCTTTGAGCAGCGCCTTGAGAAAATCGCCATACGAGCACGTCGAAATTTCGAAATCCGGAGCAGCGCTTCCCTGCATTTCAAATTACGCTTGCCGTTGGAACCGGAACAGATCAAAGACGTCGCAAAAGCGACGGCAATCACCGGTTCCGCATTCATCGAAACACTGAGGTCATTGTCGAAATTCCGGAACGAGAACGAGTTGTCGGCGCATTTGGAACATGGCATGCGCCGTCGCAGTCCCTACGGCTTAAGTTTTCCTTCCATCGTGGCAGGAGGTCGTAACGCCACGGTCTTACATTATCTCAAGAACGACGAACCCTTGAAGCACGGTTCCCTTGTGCTCATCGATTTTGGCGCCCGTTATGGCACCATGCATGCGGATATTTCACGCACGATCCCGCTGTCTGGTAAATTCAACCCTTTGCAAAGGCTGCTCTACGGCATCGTCCTGGATGCATTGCGGTTCAATCAACACAATGCCAAGCCAGGAAACACCATCCGCAAGATGAACGAGGATGTGTGGGCTTTCATTGAGAATGAACTACAGACGAGATTCTACTCAAAAGGTGGCAAGGCGGAAAGGGCTTACTCTGGTAAACCACACGGCGTTTCCCATCTCATGGGCGAACAGGAGCACGACGGGGATCCGCATCGCATTTACCACGACGAACCTTTGAAGCCTGGGTGGCAGATTTCCAACGAACCGGGGCTTTACGGTCATTTCTCCATACGACTGGGTGGCAGGCGTTATGCAGAGTGGATAGGCATCCGTATCGAAGACAATCTTCTCGTCACCCCCAAGGGATGCCGCAACCTCTCCGAATCCATCCCTCGGGAACCTGAAGATATTGAACGCCTCATTGGACTTGACTGAACGTGTATATTTGACCCCATGAAGCAGAAGAAACCTGCCAAAAAGACTCCCGTAAAGCCCGCAAAAAAGGCTCCGGTTAAAAAGGCCGTAAAATCAGTTTCCCTCAAACCAATGGTGAAAAAAGAGCCAGTGAAGCCTACGACAAAAACAGAATCACAAAAATCATCCAAACCTTCTTCTAAGCCTGCCGATAATGCGAGTCTCATCAAGAAAACGATTGTTGAAACCCCTGTGACCGTGGCAAAGCGTACCGAAAGCAAGCCCAAACCCAAAGCGCCACGGATCAAGGATGACGATGAGTTTCTTCTGGATCTTGAAGAAAAAGAGGATATGCTAGATGAAGAAAAGAAGGATCTGGCCAAGGCTCTTAGCGACGACGATGACGCTCTCGACACCTCCTTCATTCCTACCGACACCTCGGAGCGTTATATCCTTGTGGTGGATGAAGAGGGGCAACGCCGAATTGAAACAGTGACTATTATCTCTCAAATTCTCCCAAATGCCATCATTGAAGTCGCTGATGATCCGGACGAGGCATGGGATATCATGCAAGACTGCGAGTTTGATACGTATGTGGTCAACTTCCTCATGCCCGGTTACAGCTCTTCGCCTTTCGTGAAAGCCGTGGCAAATCGCCCTGATCACCCCCTGTTGCTTGGGTTTGCGGCAGACAAGATCTCCGATGCCGTGGATCCCAAGAAAGGGTTGAAAATCATTCCCTTGAAACGTCTTTTTGACTTGGATGTAAGTGCCGGGGCTGAAAACGCTTCCACAGAGGGAGCAGCCTAAATTTTTTATAACTCGCTATTTTTCAGTAAGTTATAATTGCAAACCCAACATTTTCCCATGTTGAAAACTTGTTTCCAACGACATAAGTGGTTGATTTTAAAAGAACAGTGAATTCAATGGTATTTATGGGCTATTCAGTAGGTTATAGCTCGCTGGATTTTTAAATTTTTCGGCGTTTGCTAGAAGGTTCACTCATGGGAAATTTGTCATCCATTGGAATGAACGCCCAAAGGTGGATTTTGAATAAATTTGCGTTAAGTCGCGTAAATTACTGGTCCACTTTCGTCATAGACTTTTCAACTGCTGTTTTTTTCGTGATTTGGGGCATTCATTATTCTCCGAACCATCTTTGGAGCGTTGTAACAGCCTTCATAGCAGGGATCGGTTCTTGGACCCTTACCGAATATGTTTTTCATCGCTGGATCTATCATCAACCACAACTGATTTTTGGGGAAGGGCACGCCCTGCATCACGAAGAAGATGAAATGTTGATTGCCATGCCGTGGTTTATCAGCACACTTTTGATGTTCGCCCTTTGGACCCCTATTACGTATGTCTTTGGTTTTTCCCTCTTCTCCCCGGTGTTGGGCGGCTGGCTCGTAGGGTTTGTTTATTACTCCCTCGTGCATCACAGCCACCATCATTGGAATCTCGAAATTGGGTGGATGCGTAAACTCAAGGCTTATCACAGGGTGCATCACCAGTTTCCGAATTGCAATTTCGGCGTGACTATGCGCTTCTGGGATATTGTGTTCGGGACCCGGTACCGGCGTCCAACCCCTTGATCCGAATTTTTTTCCATTCCGCGCCACTCTTTCTTTGCGCGGCAGTCTGCTTTTCATCTGCAGAGATCGAAGACGTCCGCCAGGATTATGCGTTCTTGGAATTTGAATCGTACCCCAAATTCGGAAGCACATCGTCGAGTAATCAAAATTCGTCACATTACTGGCGAATGGCGGACCAAATATCCTTTCCAGTAGCGCACCTGGGTTCGCATTTACTCTTCGGGTCCTTCAAAAACACATTGATAAGTCGGGACATCGTCTATCAAAATCAGATGCTCAATGATGGGTTGTTGCAACGTTATTGGATGGCGGGAGGGATTCTGTTGAAAAACACCCCCCGGGAAACTTCAAGTTTCATGGCCGCAGCAGGCTTGAACAGCGATTTTGCGGATCTCGGACCGAAGGATTGGAACAGTGAATGGATTTACACGCACGCCATCCAGTTCACGCCTCGTTTCAGGGCGGGTTTGGGTCTGGATATGCAGCAATTTTCCGGAAGATTCTTTCGGGGGCAAATACTGGATTATTTCGTGTTTTACCCGTTGATTTTCATCGATTGGCGACTGATGCAAAACACAAAGTTCATCTGGGATGCCGACTATCTTGAATTGCGTCAATTTGTGGGGAACAAGCTGGCATTGACCGCAGGATTGCGGTTCAATCTTGAATTCTTTGCGTTAAAGAATGATGCCAGTTATGCCTACCAAAGCACGGGTGCGGAAGCAGGAGCTCAATATTCCCTGGGCCAGCATTTCTATTTGCGTCTGAAGTACAAAGAGTTGCTGATCGGACGGGAAATGATGATCGCGCCCCACGATCAAGCTTTGCATCAGACATGGATTCACTCCGGCAGGAGCATCCGTCTTAACCTGGCTTATGGGATGTAAGTCTTAAACAGCAGCGGCTGCAATGGGAGCCGCGTTCACAGATACGGGCTGAACGCTCAACCAAAGCTCCTCAAGCCGCAACGATTGTGTCGCGATCTCGGTGGCAAGGGAAGCGATATTTTCTCCCGGCATGCCGTTGGCGGTCAGCATGGGACCGTAATAGGCCATTCCGGCTTCGAGATTTTCCTTGAACTCACGGAGATAATCCATGCCGGGATCCCCCGATTCCACGTGCCGAGTGGCCAGTTTCTCGAAGTAATTCACGTACAGCAATAAGTCCTTGGCGAACATGTGCGGCCGGTTTTCAGGAACGAGATTCGGACCAATGCCGTAAATATGTGCCGCCATTTCGCGCAGGGAATACTGGCGGTCGAAGTAAGCGATATTCGGGCCTGGACACACCGATACCGGCTGGCTGTCTTTCATCTCATCAAGTTCGATCAACGCGCCGTTGGCGAGTTGATCGCAGATACACTGCTTGGCGTAAACCTTTTGCACAATGGGATCGGGACTGCTCAAAGGGGGAGCCACATCGTAACCTAGAGACTTGAGCTTGAGGCCCTGATATTCCTTGGACGCGGTGCAAATGGGCTTTTCCGTAAACTCACGATTTGAGACCAGGTAACCCTTGGGGCACGGAGAGCCGGGACGCCCTTCTTCAATGCGTTTGTTCGTCCACTGCTCGGACGTGGAATTGCGCAGGTTGTTGAACAAAATTCCCAACGGCGAGGCTTCACTTTGATAAAGCTGATCTTCGCCCGCTTCCGCGAGTTGTTTGCGGGTGGCATCATCCAACGCCGTGACTTCAGGGACGAGCAGGAAGGGGCTGGCCCAGCCGGTGGCATCCAACCCATAGGAATCCATCAAGCGGCGCATTTCACCGTTGTTGCCAATGCCACCCTGCGCCGTCACAAAGATGTGCCGGTTGCGACGTGTTTCAGAATAGGTCCAACCTTTTTTGCGATAGTAGTTGTCGATCAACGGTTCGAACATCTCCGGAAATTTTTCCCGGTTGTCTTTGAATTCCTGTAAGATGGGTCCCATGAGGAAACCATCCGAAGCAAAGGCATGGCCGCCACAGTTCAAGGCGGATTCGATGCGGAATTCCCGTACCTCAACACCCTTCTTGGCTAGAAATTTTCCCTGAATCATGCTGGAGCGGTAATCCGTCACCTTGAGTATGATTCCCTTTTTCGGGGGTTCACCGTTTTGCGAATAGAAGTCCGGGAATTGTTCGAGATAGCCGTACAAGGTGGGATTGATGCCCGCGCTGAAAACCATGCTACCCCGCGCCTTGGACATGGCAAAACCACGCAAGGCGGCTTTCGCGTCGCTGAATTCGGTGGGCAGCGGTGCGCCGTCTTTTCCGTAGGGCAGGCGATCCAATTTTGTCATGATGTTAACATCAATGGTGCCAGGTACAATCGCTTTGTTCAATTCTTCTTCGAGGGCAGCTTTCTCATTGGCGCCTGCGGCAAGCCAGCATTCGTACAAGGCGCGAACAGGAGAATCTGGGGGAAGCAGTTCAAAGTATTTGGACTTGTCGTTGCCGGGCTCAAACGGCATCTTGCGCAAATCTTCGATCTGTGAATCCACCTCATCCTGAACCATGTTCAGGTAGGCCGTAATACGGGCCGCCCGGGCATCAGGATGGCTCTGTGGGATGGGTTCAAAGGGCAGGCCCTTTTCCTTGCAGTAATGCTTGCGGATGCGCTCAATCAGAATATCGTCCACCAACGACGCGACGGAATTAATGCCGAACCGCGCAACGCGCAGGGCTGTGTCGATGGTGAATCCAGTCCCCATGACGGGGATGTGGAAACTATGGTGGGTTTGATACGCGGTATTCTGGATCATGACGGGACATATTGTAGGAACTGCCCCCTCGAAAAACCGCGAAATTCTTGTAAAATCGTGTCAGGAACCCTGTAATTCCATGAATTTAAACGAGTTCAATTTACATGGAATTTATTGAACGATAATTTCGGAAAATTCTTCTCGACCGTTTGCAATCGAAACTCGTTGGGACACAAATAAACGAGGTTGCCTTTTTTGTCCTGCGCCATGTCGAAACTGTGCTCGGAACGGAACGCTGCCAGTTCCGTGGCATCCCCGTTGACCCAACGTGCCTGATAAATCGTGGCCGGTTCAAAACGGCATTTGGCCCCGTACTCTTCCTCAAGCCGGAACTTGAGCACATCGAATTGCAGTACTCCGACGACACCTAGCACGGGAATGGGGCCGCTGAGCGGCAGGAAAAGCTGGGTGGCGCCCTCCTCTGACAGCTGGTTCAAACCCTGCTGCAATTGCTTGCTCTTGAGTGGGTCTTCGAGATAAACCTTGCAGAAGTGTTCCGGCGCAAAGTCCGGGATGCCTTCGAAGGACAGATTCTCGGATTCGGACAGCGTATCGCTGATGTTGTACAGGCCGGGATCGTGGATGCCAATGATGTCTCCGGCATAAGATTCGTCCAGTACGGTACGATCATTGGCGAGCAGGGCCGTGGGAGCTGCCAGACGTACTTGTCGTCCCGTGCGGCAATGGGTCACCTTGCTGCCGCGCGAGAATTTTCCGGAGCAGACACGGATGAAGGCAATGCGATCGCGATGCTTGGGATCGGTATTGGCCTGAATCTTGAAAACAAAACCGGTGAAACACGGTTCGACTGCACTCACTTCACGTTCCTTGGCATGGCGCGGCAAAGGTGCCGGGGCAACAGCCACAAAACTGTCGAGCAGATGCTTGACACCGAAATTGTTGATGGCCGAACCGAAATACACCGGCGCCTGTTCCCCGTTCAGGTATTTCTCGCGGTCGAAAGGCTCGGTTGCGCCCAGCGCCAGCTCGGCGTGGTCACGGAATTCAGCGAGGTATTTGGCATCGAACCATTCGTCGAGTTTAGGATCGTGGATGCTTTGGACCTTGCGGATTTCACTTTCTTCGGCGTCCGGTTGGAACAGATGCACAGAGTTGTCGATGAAGGAATAAACCCCCTGAAACATCTTGCCGTTGCCGATGGGCATGGTACGCGGAGCGCAGCGTACTCCAAGGATGCGCTCGACTTCATCCATCAAGGCCAGTGGATCAAGGGCATCGCGGTCCATCTTGTTCATGAACACGGTGATGGGTGTCTTGCGGAGACGGCACACTTCCATGAGCTTGATGGTCTGTGGCTCCACGCCTTTGGCAGAGTCGATGAGGACCAAGGCAGAATCCACGGCCGTGAGGGCCCGGTAAGTGTCTTCGCAGAAATCTTGGTGACCTGGCGTGTCCACGAGGTTGATTTGGCAGTTGCTGTAGGGAAAGGATAAAACGGATGAGGACACGGAAATCCCGCGCTGCTGTTCGATTTTCATCCAGTCCGATGTGGTGAATTTCTTGCCTGCCTTGGCGCGCACGTGGCCGGCTTCACGGATCACCCCACCATACCACAGGAATTTTTCGGTGATGGTGGTCTTACCCGCGTCCGGGTGGCTGACGATGGCAAAAGTCCGTCGCCGCAGGATTTCTTCTTCGAGGGTCATGAAGGAGGTCAAAGGTAGCAAGGATGGCCTTGTTAAATTGTGTTTCCCATGATTGCTCCTGTCTCCCCCGCCCCACAAAACTGGAAACAAAAAGCTGCAAGGCCCTCACCGGATTATCCGCGCCGTTTCGTGCCCCAATCCATCGATCTCGGTGACTGGGATATGCAGCGGCCGCTGTGGGAGGAATTGCAGAACCGCTCGTTGCCGGATGCCGTTGCGTTGGGGAAATGGATTGCGGATTGGAACGAGCTTTCCGATGCCGTGGGTGAGGAATCTTCCCGTCGATACATCGACATGACGTGTTATACGCAGGATCCGGAAAAAGAGGCGGCGTATCTCAAATTCGTAGAGGAAATAGAACCCAAATTGGCTCCCATTGGAGACGCCTTGAATCGCAAGCTCGTGGAGCATCCCGGCGTTTCAGGATTGCCCAAAGACTACGCGCCCTGGTTGCGTTCTGTGAAAACAGGCATTGAGTTGTTCCGTGAAGAAAACATCTCGATCCATACCGAGTTGGCGAAGCTCTCGCAGAGCTATCAAAAGATCATGGGCGACATGACGGTCGAATGGGAAGGACAGACTCGGACCTTGAGCCAGATGTCTACCCTGCTTCAAGAGCCCGACCGTTCCGTGCGCGAAGCCGCATGGCGAAAAATTGCGGAGAGACGGTTGCAAGAGCGCGAGCGACTCGATTCATTGTTCGACCAGATGCTTGTGTTGCGTCGAAAGATTGCGGATAACCTCGGTATGGATTACATCAGCTACACCTTCAAAGGCAATTTGCGCGATTATACCCCCACTGATTGCCAACGCTTTCATGAGGCTGTCGAAAAAGCCGTGGTTCCAGTGTATCGCGAGGCATTGGAAGAACGGCGCAAATCCCTTGGACTGGAAAAGCTGAGACCATGGGATTTCAACTGTGATCCTCTGGGTCGCCCTCCACTCAAGCCCTTTCAAGGTTCTCAGGAATTAATAGATGGCGTCGGACGCATCTTTGAAAAGCTTGATCCAGAACTCGCCGCCATGTTCGATGTGCTGCGAGAGCATGGTCTCATGGATTTGGAAAACCGTGTGGGCAAGGCTCCGGGTGGATATCAAAGCAGCCTGACCGAGGTGCGCCTCCCCTTTATCTTCATGAATGCGGTGGGGTTGAACGACGACGTATTCACTTTGCTGCACGAAAGCGGCCATTCCTTCCATTATCTCTTGTCCCGCGATCAAACTTTGCCCTTCAATCGCAGCGCTCCCATGGAATTTTGCGAAGTGGCCTCCATGTCCATGGAACGACTCGGAGCCAGATTTCTCGGTGAATTCTACCAGCCGGATGAAATCAAGCGTTCCATACGGGTTGAGGATGAAGAAGTCTTTCGTCTCTTGCCGTGGGTTGCCACTGTCGATGCATTTCAGCATTGGATCTACTCGACACCGCATACTTCAGAGCAACGCCGCGACCAATGGCTGACGTTGGATAAACGTTTCGGCCCGGATGTGGATTGGACCGGCATTGAAGAATTCAGGGGATACGCCTGGCATCGTCAGCTGCACATCTTTGAATATCCGTTCTACTACATCGAGTACGGCATCGCCCAGCTCGGTGCACTGCAAGTCTGGAGTCGTTCTTTGGATAATCCATCCGAGGCGCTGAAGCTTTACAAGCATGGACTCTCAGTGGGTGGAACCCGTGGGTTGGCGGATCTTTTTGCCGCGACAGGATTGTGTTTTGACATGGGTGAAGCCGCGATTCGTCCATTGATTGAGAAGGTCAAACAAGAATGGCGGAGCGTGGTTTGATGACTCCGCGCGATCAAGCGATTGCCCATTACGATGCGCATCGTCCGGGACACTTGGAATCATTGAAGAAATTGGTCCGGATTCCCAGCGTCAGTTTTTCGGGTTATGATCCGGAGAATGTGCGCGCATCCGCAAAGGCAACGGCTCAATGGCTGCGCGATTCCGGGTTGCATAATGTTGAAATCTGGGAACTACCTGACACCTACCCCTCGGTGTATGGTGAATGGTTGGGCGCCAAAGACGCACCCACGGTGCTACTGTACGCCCATCACGATGTTCAGCCACCTCTTCGCGAGGCATTGTGGAATTCGCCCCCCTTCGAACCGACGGAACGCAACGGCCGTTTATACGGTCGCGGCAGTGCGGACGACAAGGCCGGAATCGCCGTGCATGCGGCTTCGATTGCGGCATGGCTGAAGACGGCAGGAAATCTTCCGGTGAACGTGAAAGTGTTGATTGAAGGCGAAGAGGAAATCGGAAGTCCCAACCTGACGGCTTATCTGAAGCATTACAAGGACCGCCTGCGTTGCGATTACATGGTGCTCACCGATTGCGCCAATTACGACACTGGAAAACCCAGTCTTACCACCAGTCTGCGTGGGTTGGTGACTTTGGAGATCACTGTTTCAGCGCTGAACTCACCCCTGCACTCCGGCATGTGGGGCGGCCCCATTCCTGATCCCGTGTCAGGTCTATGCAAAATGCTCGCGAGTCTGACAAATGAAAAAGGCCGTGTTGCTGTTTCCGGTTTGATGGATGCAGTCGTTCCACCCTCCAAAAGCGAACTTGACGATTTCCGTGCCCTTGGCATGTCTGAAAAGATCTTCCGTGAACAATCCGGTGTACTTGACGGTGTGAGGCTCTTCGCGGAGAATGAAGAATTACTCGTCCAACTCTGGCGTCAACCCGCCATTTCCATCAACGCCTTTCGGGCTGGAGGAAGTGGCGCGGTGGGCAATGTGTTGATGGACTCCGCGTGGGCGCGCATCGGCTTACGTCTTGCACCCGGAATGGATCCGGAAGTTTGTACGCGCATGCTGACAGACCACCTTCAAAAAACCTGTCCTTGGGGTTTGAAGTCTGAAATTGTTCCCGAACAAGGGGCCAAGCCTTGGAAGACCTCCCCGGATCATCCGGTGTTTGAAGTGGCTAAGAAAAGTCTGACGCGGGGCTACGGCAGTGACGCCGTCTGCATCGGTTGCGGAGGGACGATTCCGTTCGTGGATCAATTCACCGGGATTTTGGGCGACATTCCGGCACTGCTGGTCGGAATTGAAGATCCGCGCACCAACGCCCACTCCGAAAACGAGTCGCTGGATTTGGGAGACTTCGACAAGGCCGTGCGTTCTCAGATTCATTTTTTTGCTGACCTCGCCGAATCCGGTTTATGAATTGCGATCTCGCCATTCTGGGCGGCGGGATCATGGGGCTTGCCTCCGCCGTGGAAGAAGCTCGGCGTGGCAAAAAGATCGTGGTACTCGACCCAAACCCTGTGGGACATAAGGCCTCATGGGCTGCCGCAGGAATTCTTGTGGCACGCGGCGGTTTATTGGGTCGTTCTCCCTTACGGGAATTCTACCTGCGTTCGCTCTATGGCTATCCGGAATGGATCGCCGGGATAGAGAAGGAATCCGGAAAATCTGTTGCCTATGAACGCTGTGGCGACTACCAGATATTTCCTGCAGACAACGCGGAATCCATACGAAGAATCCAGGCACGGGAACGGCAATTGACACGGGATAGAGCCACGAGATATTCCGTAGAAGATGTGCTACCCGATTTTCTGCGTCGTCATTCCAAACTCGAAAAGGTTCGCGTCTTTTACTTTCCGGATGAGTCGCGGGTGAACAACCGGATCTTGCTGGAGGCCTTGGAAGCCGCTGCTCGCAAGCTTGGCGTGGAATTTCTCCCGCATAAACCCATAATGTGGTCTGTCACCGGCAGAGGTTCGGATTTGTCGGGGACGGGCTGGAATGTGCAGGCAAAAAAGGTGCTCGTTGGGGCCGGGGCTTGGTGCAACGATGCGCTTTCGCTTTTGGGCCTTTCCGTTTCCATGACTCCCGTGAAGGGTCAGCTGGCCATGCTGTATGATTTTCACGGTGGGCGGGAAATGATCCATTGCGAGGAAAACTTTTACCTAATACCGCGCGATGGAAAATTGATTGCGGGCGCCACGACGGAACTTGGAACGTGGGAAGACGGCTTTGATGAAACGGGTGACCTGCATTTGGGCGGGATGTTGAATCGGTTTTTCCCCGACGTGAAACCGGAGTGGGTCGAAAGTTGGAGCGGTCTCCGCCCACGTACCGGGGATCGACTGCCGCTCATGGGATGGATTGACAAGACGGCGGGAATCGCCATTTGCACGGGACATTATAAAAGTGGAATCAGCATGGCTCCATTGGCTGCCAGATGCATGTCCGCCTTGCTCAACAACGAGCGTCCAACTGAAAAACTTGAGGCATTTTCCCCGTGGCGTTCCACGGGGATGAAAAAACTTTAAATCGTTTACTTCGTTTTTCCGGTCTTGCCTTGTGTGGCCTTCTGTGACGACACATCGGTTGCATTGGCCATGCAATCGCAATTCATCAAAACGGTGCCAGCGGGACATTCCGTGGGATCGGTGATTTTGCAGTCCACCTTCGCAGTGGAGCCGGTTTTCTTGTTGACCGTGGGCAGAACTCTGCTTGATGAGGATTCGTCCTTGCCGGAATCAACCTCGACAATACCGGAGGCCGGGCGCCCCTTTGCATCGACCTCCCGGTGAAAACCTGCGGTCGACGAATCATTCTGACCCGCATTGCCAGAATCCTGTGGCGCCGCCATTCCTGATTTTGTCCTCAGGTTGCTGCGGGAAGTGGAGATTCCCGCGGCGGAGACAAAGGCAACGACAGACAACGTCAGGAACGCGACTGGAAAAATGTTCTTTCTCATTTCATCCCCCTTATTTCAGAACCGGATCGGTTTCAGGCAGCGGCTTCAAGGTGTCAATATCCGCAGGCAGGTTGGGACACCCTTTGCACGGATTGCCCTTCAATTTTCCGGCGGGTTGCGACGCTCCTCCCGTGCCACTGGAATACGAGACAGGTTTGTGCTGACGTTTACCCGTGGCTTGGCCGGTTGCAACATCGCGCGGGGCCACAGTCTCGTCCATTGCCCCATCCCCATTAACATCTCCGGTGGCCACACGTTTTCCTGTCGCCTGGCCGGATGCCACGTCACGAGGTGATTGTACGCTACTGCTCGCTGCATTAGAACTTGTCGACGTGGGGGCCATCTCCGAGACAGAGGGCATGCTCGATTCCCGCGTGGACGACATCGAAGTACCGCCATTTTCCGAGGCCTGTGAACCGATGTTTGTAGCCTCTGCAGGAGAAGGATCCGCCGTTCCCGAACCGCTTTTAACCTGGACAGGGGTGTGCTGGCGTTTGCCCGATGCCTGACCTGTTGCCGCATCGCGGGGAGCACTGACGCTGGCCTCCGTCGCGTTCATTTCATTGCATGGCGAGGTGCTTGGCGATGTATCATCGCAATCCCCCGAAGAAGTCACGGTTCCCTTATTGTTGGAAACGTTCGACTTCGTTTTTTTTTTGCTGAGCCGCGCCGGTCTCCGTGATGACGATGGCAAGAAAAGCTGCAAAGAGTGTGGACGTGAGGTAATGTCTGTTCATGGGAAACTCCTGGGTTGAGGTTTCTTCAAGATGATTCAGGATTACTCTTTCGCTTTGTTTTTCTTGAGAGCATTGGCGACATTCGTTCCTTTAAAAGGATCGCTACCGGGTCTGGCCTGCACCGTGGTATCCTCCTCAGTCCCATCCGGGCTGGTTGTTACACCATGCTGGCGCTTGCCTGTAGCCTGTCCAGAGGCGGCATCTCTTGGCGCTCTTCCTGCTTGAGCGCCCGTGCCCTTCGTATTGATGACGTGATCCGTAGTAGTGGGTGGTTCCTCGGCGGCAATGCCTGCGGTTCCTGTCCCTTTCGTGTTAATGGCATGTTCGTCCGGAGTGGGATTGCCTTCGGGAGAGGAAGCGGACGGAGCCGTAGTGGTTGCAGCCGTGCCTTTCGAAATGGCAGGAAGGTTCACTTCGGCTTCCGAAGTTTTGGCCTTACGCTTTCCTGAGGCCTGTCCGGATGCAGCATCCCTTGCCGTGGTTTCCACATAAGGATCCGTTGCATAATCCTTGTTCGCTTTGACGCAGTCAGGTGCGTCTGCGCGACCATCACAGTCCTGATCCTTGGGATCATTAGTCGTTTTATTGTTGGACACGTTGCTTCGGCTCACCGGGTGGTTTTTGTCCGCGGCCTGCACACCCGTGACGGTGAAGGCGAAAAAAGTGGCGGCGAGGATTGCGGATGCGAACAGGTTTTTCATGGGGACTCCTTGTTCAAAGAGAAGGGGTGCTCGTTAAACTACTCGATAACAGGGGAACGCGCCGTTCGAAATATGCTGGTAATCATTGATTCCGTCGTAAAATAGGCATATGGTGATCCAAAACACCTCAGGAAAGTCAGAGAAACATTTCGTAATAGGCCCCAGCCGTGATGCTGGATCGACTGCCGTAGGAGATCCAGCGTTGTCGAAGGTTGACCGACTGGTTTTCGCGGATTCGGTAGGTGACACCCAGAACCTCCCCAAAACTCAAATCATTTTCCGTCTGGGTTTTAGGGTACTGACTCAGCAAAAGATCAGCGCTGCCGCGCAGTTTGCTCCGCATGAACACATCCTGAACCCCGATGATGACGCTGTTCGTGGGTTTTTGGATGCCGTTGTTCGCAAAAGTATAGGCCAGCTTGGGAATGAAGCTCGATCCCCGGAAACGGTATTGGAAGGCAGTGTTGATGATATGGGTCTGCGTCACAGGAAACGACAGCAGACTGTCCAGTGAGGAGGAATCCGTGGATTGGAGTTCCAGCTCACTGCGGGTGTAACCATACAACAGTGAACCATGCAATGTTCCGGGACCTGCGTTGACCTGGTGAAAGCCGCCGATATTGAACTGGGCGAAATCCTGGCTGAACTGATAAGGATAAACTCCCTGAGGCACGCGACTCGTCAAACCTCCATTGACCCAGAAGGCGGGTTTATAGGCGCCTGGGACGTAACGCACTTCGGCCTTGAACCCCCGCTCTTCCTGCTTGTACAATCCGAGATTTTGCATGAAGTCGGAGACCTCGCTCCCGAGAAACAGACGATTGTCCAATACGACGAACCGTTGCTGGAGGTTCCAGCCATATCCTGGATTGGAACCGAGAAACGGATTGCCTTCGCTGTGATAATCTGCGCCGAGATGAGAGAAGCGAAGTTGGGTTTCGGAAACCATTCCCGGAAATGGAAGAGAAGTACCGACACCCATATCATACGCGCTGCTGGTCTTGAAAAATCCCCAGGGATCCACTCCCTTGCCACCATTTTTGCTTTTGAGAAGATACTGCCAGGCGCGAGTCGTGGGATTGAAAACGAAAAGCCATTCATAGTCCTTGGGATTAAAAGCCACGTCGAAACTGTCGGTTCCAAATGCCCCGATGGAACGATCGCGTGTGAACAGGCTTCCCGCGTAATCACCAAAGATTTGAATACGGTCTTGCCAGAAGCCCATGCGGAGATCCAGGCCGAGCACCAGATTATCCACGGGTGTGACACCATGGAGGCTGTCACGCAGGGCCTGGAACTGGCCGTTACCGTTCTCTTCCGAAGCTTTTAAAACGGTAATTCCGAGATCGAAAGTGGATCCACCGCCAAATCCCAAACGGAATGCCGTTAGATTTTGTGACGGTGTTCCTGCAACCGTGTCGAAACGCGTCCCACCGCCGGTATCATATTCGGCAACATAGGCCGGAATTTCGCGTTTGGTTTCTCCCGTAGTAAACTTGGCATAGGCCCAATGGTTCTCACCACTACCCGTGACCACGGCGGCACCCATTTCCGTGCCTCGGATGCGCGTGCCGTTCAGAATGAGTTCATTGTAGGTCGGATACACGTCTCCGCCTTTGAGATAGGCCCAGGGTCCATAGGACAATCTTGCGGAAACCCGATCGGCCGGTTGCCGAAAATGGTTCTCATCCGTACGTACCAGACCTCTGAAATTTCCCTCCCAATATCCGTCCTTGATGGTGTAATTCACCTGTGCAGCGGCATCCACGTCACGCGACAGGGGTGTTTCACGCGACCCCGAGACAATGCTGTCACCCCGGATTTTCAACTCGGACTGCTGCACGACACGGCTACGCGCGTCTCCGCCTTTCCATTCCGCCTGGGCTGTGACTCTTCCGAAGCGGCGTAATTTGCCCTTGAGTGTATCCCGTTTGGGTTCCGGAACACGGACAAAAAAATGCACGGAGCGGCTTTGCTCAATGACGCCATTCTCATTGAGAAAAATCAGCTTGAATTCATGCACTCCCGGAGAAAGTCCGGGAAGGTCGACATTCAGCAAACCATTCTCAAGATGGAGGGGGCGATCCAGGGAAAAGCCATCGAAAACCGCGAGCATCGCAGCTGGGGGCGTTCCTCCCACATAAGCCACGATCCGCACATCCGGTTTGTAAAAAACGTCTCCTTCGGCCGGCATCAGAAAAGAAAGACTCGTCAGGGAGGAAGACGTATCCTTTGCGGCTTCGTCCGACGACTCGGCAGGAGCTTGTTGCGCCTGAAGCGGAATGACGAACAAGAGCAGACTAAAAAGTGCTCTCATACTCCACCTCAAGCGTGCTGAAATCCTCATTGGTCGAATTCATGAAATCGACTTCGAGAATATTCTGACGCAACCCGGCCTGTTGCAATTCGGAATCCGCAGCGTCGCTGATGCGCAATCCATTGACATCCGACACCGCCTTTTGTCCGCGGCGCACCGTTTCGTTGGAACTCTTGGCCCGGTTGTTCACTTCCACAGAACCGTCCAGAACGATCAAGGTTGAGTTTTCCGCGTTGGCGCTGAACAAAAATCGCGCCTCCTTTGCCCGTGCCCATGAATGGGTGTCCTCGATGAAAAGATCCGGAGAATTTTTCTGCACAGCGAGGGCGATTTGACCGTCTTCGATTTTGATGCGTCGCGCCCTGGAGGAGTCTGAACGGGAATAATTCAGCCAATAACGGGTTTTGGCACGAGCCTCTATCCGAGTAAAATCGGGATGGAAGCGCAGCACACTCAGGCCATTCTCTCCCGTGACCATGGTCTGGCCGGGCGGAATCACATCGCCTTGCTTGATTCCCGTTGCAATGGAAGTATCCTGACCCAGAACGCGTACTTCTCCGCTTTCCTGACGCACCACGGCAAGGTAAGGCTCATGCATCGGGGCTGCCCCAAGCATCGCAAAACTCGCGAGTGAAAACAAAAATCCGGTTTTCATTGGAATCTCACCCGCGTCACGGTCTGGCGCGACTGTTGGAATTCCCGTGCCAATCTTTCAAGATCTTCCAGAGAGCAGGGGCGTCCATTGATGCGCATTTGCCCTTTGGCTGGAAATTTATCCGCGCGAGTCAAGTCCAGGGCTTCGAAGTTTTCACCCAGAATAATCTTGAGTGCCGAGCGAACGCGCTTGATATAATCATCGCCGTAAAGAACCTGCGCACCGCGTGATTCCGCTTCCACGAAATCACCGCCGGTAAGCTCGGAAGATTCGCCCCCGCCCAATCTTGAATCAATCTGGAATTGAAGCGCGTTGGAAAACCGGTATTCATCCTCCGGGCCGCGAAGTAGCGCCCTTACCCTCCAGACATAGGTCCTGCCCGGGACGAATTGCGGCTGATCCGGAGGGTATACAACAGGCATTTGGTTGGAAACGGGGAACTTCGCAAATTCCACACCGTCCAGAACGTCCTGTGGATTTTCTCCGTCATGCAGTTCATAGATGAAAATCTCCATTTTGGGTTCATCATCAGGATACTGGAATTCCTGATTATTGATGAGATCCGAAACCACGCTGAAGAAAGGCGTCAATGTGTAAATGGTCACAGGTTTTGCATTGGTCACGTCCGTTCCCGGAGTTAATGCTTGCAATGTGTGCACATAACGCAAGGAGGCCGTGTCGCTGTAAACCACATTCTTGAATCCAATGCTTGTGTTTCCTTCGGTGACGGGAGAGCCGCCGCAGAACAAGCGAATCTCGATATGGAGGTTCATCTGGGGTAATTGCCGCTGCTCAATCAACAATTCGTAGAGGGGATTGTTCTGGTCAAATTTTGTGCCACCCGCCTGAAATGGCAGCGCAAACACGTCACTCGAGGGCAGTGGAACACCGAGATCGCTGGAATCCAATGGTAATGTGGTACGATCGAAAGCCACCATTTTGGGAGGATTTCCAAGCCTTCCCAGACTGGTGTCCGCCCAGATATAAATGCTCAAGGTGAGAGGCCCGGATCCTTTCAGCAAAGGCGAAAGGTAGAGTGTAAACAACGGCGTACTTTGTTGCGAGTTGTCGGTGTTAAACCAGTTGAGATCGAAGGAGGTAACTGTATAGTCCAGAATGGGCGCCAATACTGTCATGGGATGAGTATTGGTGGCAATATTGGCGGCACAGGATCGGAAATCTGAGGAGCGGGTCCAACCTTTGCCGGAAAAAAGAAGAACAACAGCCACTAGGCCGACAGTAAAACCGGGAAATTTATGGAGCCGAAGATTCATGTAAGCTCCTTGCCGCATCCCTATGTGCCGAAATTAACAAAAGACCTTTGAATAACCTTGCGATCGCCATCACAGTCCTTGAGTTGGCTCAAAAGAACCTCTCATAGTTTCCCCCTAGGATCAGGGTAATCCGGTTCCCATACTTGGACCATTTCTCACTCATGCGAACCGTCTGCTTCTCTCCGCTGCGCCAGGTGATGGTTAGATTCTGACCAAAGCTGACGGCATTCCGGGTCGTGCTTTTGGGATATTGCCCCATCAGGAAATTGAGATTCGTGAGGAGCTTCTTGGAAAAAAATGCGTCTTGTACTCCTCCGGTGCCCTTGTGAACGGATTTTTGAACACCATTGTCGGAATAGGTGTACGAAACACGCGGCTGCAGATTCGAATCGCGAAAACGGTACTGAACCGAACTGGTGGTCACATGCATTGTGACGGCTGGATAGTCGTCGGGCGCCACACTCGAGTCGGAGGATTCAACGATGAGCCGGCTGTAGGTATAACCATATTGGGAGGAGAAATTCATAGTGCCAGGTCCGGCTACGAACTTGTACTGCCCGCCGATATTCAATTCATGGAAATCCTGTGAGTAATCGTAGGGGGCGTTTCCTCTCGGAAATTGGACTGTCACTCCCCCATTGACCCAGAACGCCGGCCGGTATGCTCCGGGCGATATGCGGATGTCTCCTTTGAATGAGCGAGCCACTTGGCGATAATCGCCGAGGTCCTGCGTGAAATTGGAGACTTCCGTCCCGAACTTAAGACGGTTCTCAAGCACGGAGATCCGTTGTTGCAAATTCCATCCCTCACCCGGGTTTCCACCCAATGAAGGATTCCCTTCGCTATGGTAATCGATTCCAAGGTGATTATAACTGGCATCGGTTTCAAACACAAAACCGCCCACAGGGATGGAGGTGCTCACACCAGCGTCATAGGCGCTATTGGCGTCCACAAAGCCGCGGCGATCCGAATGTCCGGTCGAATCGCCGAGCAGATATTCCCATCCCACGGTGGTTGGATTAAGCACAATGAAATCCTCATAGTCGGCCGGTTCGAAGCTCTGAGCCGTACTGTCGATATTAAAGGCACCAAGGGAACGATCCCGGGTGAAAAGGCTGAGCGCCCATTGCCCGTAAAGTTGAATGCGCCCCTGCCACAGACCAAGGCGAGAGTCGATACCCGTGACGACGTTTTCACCTGGACGAGGGCCATCCAGATATTCATTGAAAAGTTCGTGCAGGCTGTCTTCGTCGGCCTCTGATGTTTTCATGACCGTGAGTCCGAGATCAAAATTTTCTCCGCCGCCGACCCCCAGCCGAAACGCGGACAGGTTTTGAGAATAGGTTCCCGGAACGTAGTCCACACTGTATCCCCCATTACCATCGTCTGTTTCCACGACATACGCCGGGATTTCACGCCGGGATTCTCCGCCAGTCACTTTTGCATAGACCCAATGAGTGCCACTGTCACCGGTCACCAGCGCCGTGCCGGCCTCACCACCGCGAAGCCGGGTTCCGTTGAGGATCAAGGAACTATAGGAGGGGTAGACATCACCGACATTGACATAAGCCCACGGTCCGTAAGACACGCCCGATGAAAATCGGTTGGCGGGTTGCCGGAATCGGTTTTCATCACTGTTCAATTCACCGTTGAGGTAGCCTTCCCAATGCCCGTATTTGAAATTGTATGCCACCTCCATGCCCGCATTGAGATTCTTCGAAAAAGGAGCTTCTCCCTTTCCAACAACCAAGGTATCATATGGCCACGTTGTATCGGTTTCCGGAACTGTTTCCACTCCCACGAGGGGCGATTGCTTGACAATTCGACTCGCAGCATCTTCCCCCCGCCATTCAGCTCGCGCCGTGACCTTTCCATACTGGCTGAATTTCCCTTTCACAGTGTCCCGTTTGGGTTCGGGAAGCCGGACGAAGAAATGCACCGGTGGTGTCGTGGCAATTTTTCCGCTGTCGAGATACAGTACGCGTATTTCGTGGATCCCCTCGCTCAATCCACTGAGGTCAAGACTCAGGACATTGTTTTCAATCTGCGGAAGTTTCGGTATTGAGAATCCATCCAGCACAATCAATGTCCCCGAAGTGAGACCTTGCAGTCTGGCCACGACATGCAACTCGGGGACATAAAAGACATCCCCTTCAGCGGGAATCAAAAAAGAAATCACGGGCGGATTTTGTGCCGTTGTATCCGACGCAAGACTGTCCCTTGCCGGAGCATTTTGGCCGAATACGCACGATGCTCCGAGCAACAGACAGACAAGATTAAAAGTTGGTTTCATACTCCATTTCTAGAGTACGAGATTCCTTGGTTGAAGGATTCCAGAAATCCATTTCCAGGAAATTCTGGAATGCACTGACCTCTTGCAGATCGGCTTGTGAAGCAGTGGTCAGCTTAACGCCGGTGGAATCGGATACTGCTTTTTGCCCACGGTGGACGGTTTCAACCTGGTTCGTAACGGTATTCCGCAACTTCACTTCGCCCGCAAGCACAACTGTGGTAGACACGCCGGAGGCCGAAGCAAATGAGAACCGGGATTCGACTGCTTGAACCAGTGAATGCGCATCTTCCGTCTTTAAAGATGGCCCGCGCTTTGAAGCGCTCAAAGCCAGCAGACCCTGATCGAGAACGATGTCACGTAGTTCTGACGAATCGGAACGTGAAAAGGCCAAGTGGAACATGGTATTGGCACGCGCTACAATCCGCATAAAGTCAGGATGAAACCGCACGATCAAGCCTCCCCCTTCCCCAACGGCATATTTTTCCCCGGATTGTGGCAAATCGCCGACCTTGACTTCCTTGGATGACGTATCCGGGCCCATTAATCGGACATTTCCGGAAACCTGTCGCACCACTGCATCATATCCGAAAGGTCTTGCCGCATCCTTTGCGGTTGCCAAAGAAACCCACAATCCAATCCAGATCCAGTATCTCATCGGAAATTCAACCGGGTCAGACTGTGGCGCGATTTCCCGAATTCACGGGCCAGCCGTTCGAGATCTTCAAGCGAATATGGATCGCCGTTGAGACGAATTTGTCCGTTCGCGGGAATCCAATCACCGTGCGGCATCAGGGCGTTGTAGTTGGAGCCGAGAATGACCTTGAGCGCAGCCAGCGCTCGCTTCACGTAGTCATCGCCATAGCGGGTCTGTCCCGGAAAAGTCTTGGGTTGCGAAAGTACTTCTGCTGGCTCGCCATCGCCTCCTGTTTCAAGGCGGGGATCGACTTTGAACCACAGGGGGTTGGAATAACGGTATTCGCTTTCCGGTCCGCGCAGAAGCGCACGAACCCTCCAGACGTAAACATTTCCGGCAATCAACGGAGGCTGCCCCGCCAGGTATAGCACGGGATATTCCTTTCCGACTTCAAACCGGGCATACTCCATGCCATTTAAAACTTCACGCGGATTTTGACCGGAATGGACTTCGTAAACGAAGACCTCCATTCGTGGCTCTCCATCGGGATATCTGAAATCTGAACCATTGAAGAGATCCGATGTGATTTGGAAGACGGGATTCGACGTGTAGATCAATACCGGCGACGGATTCGCGGCGTCGGTTCCGGGAGACATGGCTTGCACGGTGTGGACATGGCGGATGGGCGTTTCCGATTCGGAAGTAGCGGACTCAAAGGTCACGGTCACGCTGTTGTCCGTGACCGCGGCACCATTGCACAGCAATGACAGCGAAACATGCAGGTTCATTTCCGGTACCTGATGCTGCTCCACAATCATGTTATACAACCCGGAACGCGAATCAAAGGTCACCCCTCCCGGCCGGTAGGGCAACGCAAAAATTTCTCCTGAAGAGAGCGGGTGTCCGATCAAAGAGGAATCCAGGGGCATGGTGGTTCGATCGAAGGCCACAATACGGTTCGAGGAATTCGTCGTCCGGCCCAATGCCGTATCCACCCACACGTAAACCCGCAAGGCAAGGCGGCTGGCATAGGGCAGCATCGCGCTTGAAATGGTCGCTGTAAATAACGGCGGCCCCTGGTACGAAGCATTACCGTTGAACCAATTGGGATCAAAGGATGCGATGGTGAATTTGAGCAGTGAGTTGTCCACTCGAAGCGCGGGCTTTCCGCTCACGACCGCAGGATCACCGCATGCTTTGAAATCGGAACGCTTAACCAGAACCCTCTTGGCCGCAATTGCGCTGCTGAAACTCGACAGCAGCAAACCCAAAGACGTAACGAGACACCATCGGTAGCAAGGACGCATCGTGTTCCTTCGCCGGTTGACGTTCCGAAACTAGTAAAAGGCCCGATACAGGTCTTTACCGTACATTTCCTGCACCCAGGTCAGGTCTTTCAACCCGAAGCGAATTGATAAACCCTGTGACTCCAGGCCTGTATAAGGCCAGCCGTCATATCCCAGTTTGGGCTTGTCTTGCGAGGGACCTTCAAAGTGAAACCAAAGATCCTTTTCCAGCTGTCGTGCCGCATCGGGTTTTTCGTTCTGGCAGTACATGTGATAAAGGAGCTGCGCCATGGAACGCCGATGTAAATCCTTGGGCAAACCTTCTTCCAGAAATTGCTGTGCTGCTTGACGCGCTTTTTCCGCACGAGGGTCAGCCTCATTCATGCAGCATGCTCGCAAGACCCGGGCGTAGAGCTCATATAGATCCGCTTCACGATATCCGGCACGCCCCGCGTTCGCGAGGCAATCCATTGCGAAGTAGTGGTAGCCGAGATGATATTGGGCTTGGGCAAGCAAAAACCATCCCCGCCCGTACCCGGAAAGTTTCGCCAGACCGAGATCGAGGTACTTTACCGCTTCGGTATGACGCGCGTGGGATTCCAGAAACTCGCCATAGGCGATTTGTAAATCCGGAAGCGAGTCACGCACGGAAGATTTCGCTTTCAGAAAGTATTCCCATTCGGAATCGGGGCGCAGCTGTCGCAGTAAAGAAGCCTTGGCCAGCGCCGCAACGCGGTTATGGGGTTTTTCCCGCAACACATGGTTCAGTAGTGCGTCGGCTTCCGAATATTGAGCTCGAGCGAGGTATAGCCCCAGTAAGTTACGCCATGCCCCCTCCCCTGCCAGTGAACCGGTCTTCCACTCGCGCTTCCATCCAGATTCGGCCGCTTCAATTTCTCCTCTCAGGCAAAGCAGCAACCCCATATCCACCTTGACGCAGGCCTGCAAGTACGGAGATGACCTTCTGCCTCTAAGACGACTCCACGCTGAGTCGGCTTTGCCTGAAGACAACCTTTTGATAAAGGCTCTCAATCCTTCCACAAAGTCGGTTTCAGATGGTGTCAACGCGCCATTCGGCAACAACAGGGAGGGCACTTCCGTGGTCGAGGCCAGTAAGGCGTAAGTGTTGGAACCCGACAAGGAATCCGGGAAAACAAGTACCATGGCGGCAGTGGGTCCGGTTGCATCCCGGTTGTTGGAGGATAGAAGTGGGATCTCCACTTCATAAACACCCAATGCTCCAATCGAAGGTGCGAGCAGCGTCAGCAACAGGCAAATTCGCAAGAAGAACATCCAACCCAACTTACAAAGCCCTTTTCTAAATTGATTCCGCGCTGTTGACGTCGAAAGAAGAGGCTCCATGGTTCTGACAGGTCCCGAAATTATGAGACAGATGGAACTCGGTTCCATTCACATTGCCCCTTTTCAGCGTGCGCACCTTGGTCCCAACTCCTACGATGTGACTTTGAATTCGAAATTGCTGGTGTATGAATTGGGCTCTGGCGGTTCGCTGGACATGAAACAAAACAATCCCACGCGCGGGATTGACATTCCAAGTGAAGGACTGGTCTTGCAGCCCGGAACGCTCTACATCGGGTGCACGAACGAAACCGCCACAAGCCGCCGTTATGTTCCCATGTTCGAGGGGCGCTCGAGCATCGGACGCCTTGGCATCAATACGCACATCACCGCCGGATTTGGAGACGTGGGATGGGGCTATATCCCGGACGAGCAAGGACAACTCCAATGCCAGTTCCCGACATGGACCTTGGAGATCGAAGTGGTCCACCCGATTCGCGTTTATCCCAATGTCCGCATTGGACAGGTCTACTTCATGACTCCGGATGGTGAGCTCGCCTTCTACAAAGGGAAATACACCAGCCAAAAAGCTCCGCAGGCCAGTCAGCTTTACAAGGATTTTCAATAGTTCCATCACTTTTCAATGCCGAACATTGCTTGACAAATAGTGCCATTTAATTGCCAAGCATGCATTGAAAACGATTAAAAAGAACCTGTTTTTAACATTTCCTTTCCGTTTTTCATGGCATGAGATTTTCTAGTTTAACCCTCCGGTTTTTGTAAAAACACCAACATCCCAAATCCCTCCAAGGAGAAGTCCAGAGTATGACTCCCAATGACGTGATCAAAATGGCCAAAGACGAAAAAGTCGAGTTCGTGGATTTGATGTACGGAGACATGTTCGGCATTCTCCAGCATTTCAGCTATCCCGTGTATCGCCTCGATGAATCCATGTTCAAGGACGGCATCGCTTTCGACGGCTCCTCCATCCGCGGCTGGAAATCCATTGACAAATCCGACATGCTCATGATGCCGGATCCGAATTCCGCCTTCATCGATCCTTTCCGTGCTCACAAAACCCTCAATCTTTTCTGCGACATTCTCGAGCCGCGTACCGGGGAGCTTTATGACCGCGATCCGCGCTCCATCGCTAAGAAGGCTCTCGCCTACTTGAAGGCTTCCGGCATCGGCGATACCGCCTATTTCGGACCCGAGCCTGAGTTCTTCGTATTCGATGGCCTTCGTTATGAGAGCAAGCCCAATATCGGCTTCTACGAACTGATCACGAATGAAGGCCCTTGGACCAGTGGCGATGAGGGAAGCCTCGGCCACAAGATGCACCACAAGTTCGGTTACGCCCCCGCCGCCCCGCTGGATACCATGAGTGACCTCCGCGACGAGATGGTGCTGAACCTGATGAAGATGGGCATTACTCCGGAAATCCATCACCACGAAGTGGCCACCGCGCAGTGTGAAATCGGCACCAAGTTCGATCAGTTGATTCCCGCCGGCGACCAAGTGCACAAGCTCAAGTACGCTGTGAAGAACACCGCCGCCAAATACGGCAAAACGGCGACCTTCATGCCCAAGCCACTTTGGGGCGACAACGGTTCCGGCATGCATGTCCATACCTCCATCTGGAAGGACGGCAAGAACCTGTTTGCGGGTGATGGCTACGCCAACATGAGTAAGATGGCCATTTGGGCCATCGGTGGCATCCTGAAGCACGGTCGTGCCATCCAGGTGTTCTCCAACTCATCCGTGAACAGCTACCGCCGTTTGGTGCCCGGTTACGAGGCTCCTGTGAACCTCGCATACTCTGCCACCAACCGTTCGGCGTCCATCCGTATTCCGTACGTGCAGGGCGACAAGGCCCGCCGCTTCGAGTTCCGTTGCCCGGACAGCTCCGGCAGCCCTTATCTGACCTTTGCCGCCATGCTCATGGCGATGATCGACGGCATCAAGAATCAGATCGATCCGGGTCAGCCGCTAGACAAGAACATCTACGAACTGCCCCCGGAAGAGCTGAAGAAAGTGCCTTCGACCTGCTACAGCCTCGAACAGGCCGTGGAAGAACTGGAAAAGGACAAGGCCTGGCTCACAGCCGGTGATGTGTTCTCCGAAGACTTTATGGACACCTACGTGGACATCAAGAAGACGGCGGAAATCGCACCGGTAAAGCTCCGTCCGAATCCGGTCGAGTTCGAACTGTACTACCAGAACTAAACCAAGGTTTCATCGAAACGAAAAAGCCTTCCAAATGGAAGGCTTTTTTATTGGACATTGGATTCCCCTTATCTGGATAGAACCAGGATATTCCGCAACGACTGCTTCAATCCTTGTGCCGGAGCCCCATTGCTTTCATCCCACATGGCGGAGACTTGATAGAAGTAAACTCCATTGCCAAGCGACTGTCCCCATGCATCCGTACCATCCCAATGCACCTCTCCCGATTTGGCGTCGCGATACTCGCGCACCATATTTCCGGATTGATTGAAGATCCGTAGATCGAATCGTACGCGCTCTGAGTTGGGGGCGCTTCCCTGCACACCCAGTTGCCCCGCATCCTGCGGTAATGTCGTGGAGAAGTAGAAGGTCGTGCCTGCACGTTTGACGGGATTGGGAGCATTGAAAGCCTTTACGAACCGTAAGGCGGTATCCGACGAGGTGACAAGCACCATTTGCCGGGAACCGAGATTTCCGAATCCATCGCGCGCCGTGACTTTGAGCAGATGCGTTCCAGAGATTTGCCCGTTTTGTAAAGTCAGCTGATAACTCTTGTGATACAGATCATCCACACCCGGCTGGGGGTGGTATGGATCGATGGCTCCGGTGATTTCGACCGTGGTCCCTTCCTCCGGGCCATCACCGGACATCACTCCACCGAGACTGTCGCTCACATCGATTTGAAGACAATAAGGCAATGAAACTCTCACCTTGTCAGGGAAATTCACCCCTCCGCTTTCACGAAGGTTGCACCCGGTTACGGAAATTTTCGGACCGTGCCCATCGTCGGGCACCGTACAAGCACTGGAGTCCGCCAATCCTTGGATCGAAAGATGTCCAATCGCATGATTTGTTTCCATTGCCTTTTCCGCATCCCAGGCGAAAAATTCGATACGCGCTGTCGAGTCTCCAAAGGGAACTTCCTTGGGCAAGAAATAATCCATCGCGAATGCCGAGTCCTTGTATTCCATAGTGCGTTCGAAAAGGATGGGACCGCGTTTCATGACCTCATTGTTGTACGGATATACTTTTCGAATGTTACCGCCCACGATACGAATGTTTATAAAGCCATGACCGCTCCCTCCTGGGATGCGGCCTTTGATCGTGCCACACTGTAATGACCTCAGCGTATCAGGCGTGGTGAGAGAATCAATTTTTACTCCCGGCCTTCGAATTACTGTGACAGGCTCTCCAAATAGAGTGTACTTCTGTTTATTGCCACCATCGAAACCAAGAATATTTTTTGCATTCTGAACTGCCATCCCCACTGTTCTTGGAATGGAATCATCCCCCTCCGAAGGGAATAATCTCGAAACCATTGCCTTACCTAAATTTTCGTTTGGACCAGGGTATGATTCCCGGGTAGCCGCCAGCCCGGCAATGGCGCCGTAATCCTTCTGTTTAACATACTGTTCGATCATGCCTTCGTCTGTAAGTAATTCAAACCGGCCGACCGTACAACTGAATACCCCCACCATGAAATTCTTGTTTATGTTGCGCATTCGCGACAGCGCGTCTGCGGTTTTCATCAGTTGCTCATCCGCCCATTGATTGTAAGCGCCATGCCCAAAAAAATTCAAGTATAGGGTCCCGGCATTCAAGTTGTTCAATAAATCTGTTTGCGCTTCGGGCTTCAAAAAGTTGGAATTAGCTGGATAGTCGAACAGATAAATCTTATCGGTTCTTGTCCCGGGCTGTTTTGCCAGAATTTCGTTTCCGAGTCGTTCCGATTGGGTGGTGTGATCCTTGATGTTGTCGACGTCTCCGGGCTGTCCGTGTTGTGTAGCGTCATCTGCAGCCAATGTCACACGACCACGCCATTCCCCGGCTGTTGAAGGATCCTCGTATTGTTTGATCTTATCCAGATAGTTTGCAGCCTGTTCCGCAGTTTGTACCGGCAAACGTCCTAACGCAACACTCAATCTTCCGTTTTCCCATCCCGTACCCGAATCCAGTACTGCATAAAAATCATCGGAATTTTCAGGATTAGTACCTGTGGGATCGTCCAAACTAAACGGCGGAATGTGATTCGGTGTCGGGTTGGTCCGAGAGGCGTTGAGGATATCCCGGTAATCATAATGGCCATCGCCATAGAGCAGGACATATTTCAGTGCCCCCCCCCAGTGCTTTAAAGCCCACCGCAAGGCATTTCTGATAGCAATCGGGGATCTCCGTCCTCCCGACCACTCGCGATAAATATCTTCGGTGCGCACCACGGAAGTTGTCAAAGGCAGCAACCTTTTGGAATCGCGACGGTAATCAGCCAGTTTTAATGCCTGTGTCAGCAACGCATCAGGAGCCACAATCAGATATTGCGGGTTTCCGTTGCCGGTCAGCAGATTTTGCGCCATTCCTGTCTCCGTGTGGATGCGTTCTAAAGACAATGATGTCGGATCCACATTCCGTGCCGAAGAATAAAGCCAGTAATGGATGTCCTCTCCATCTCCCACACTGTCCGTGAAAACACCATTTCCCCCAATGGACTGAACGGGAAGCCATCGCGCACCCACTCCAGATTCAACACGGAGACAGTGGACCCCCGCCCCCGCTTGAATCTTGTAGGCTATCCACCGTCCCGGATCCCCCGGAAATACCACTCGCTCATTTCCATTCCAGGTTAGATTTCGCTTGTATCGAATCGTGTAACCTTTGAAAGCCCTGTCCGTTCCGCTCCATTGAACGCTATCCAATTCCAATCGAGTGCCGGACAAGGCAGGAGCGAAGTACCATGCTCCAAAAATGAAAAACGTCGTGTTAGGCAGAACTGCCATTTGCGAACCATTTCTCCAAGCGCTCAGGTTGGAGTAAGTCCCCGTATAGGTGAATACACCCACGCAAACGGTGTCCCCTGAGTTTCCCTGTAACGTGTCCGCCGCGGGACTGCGCAACTGCGCTGCGTTCAAGGTGACAGGTCGCGGGTTGCTGATGTTGTAACAATCATCCTTGATGTACCAGCTCCAATCATACCCCGATTCTTTGTCGAAGTTATTGGAAAGATCGCAGGAACCTGTTTTTTCGTCGTGTTCCGCGCGCAAATAATGTGGTGTCACGGATAAGGAATCCACCGCGCCATGCGGGGAACGGTTTGCCAGACGCTGTGCGGCACCGTCGCCGCTTCCGCTCCAATCAAGGTAATAGTGATTGATAAAGGAATAGGGATCAGACTCGAACTGCCAGCGAATCGGCAAGTTGAAAACGCCCGTCAATGCTCTCCAAACACTTGTGCCATGGGCGAAAAACAGGATGCTGTCTCCTGCGTCAAATGTGCCAATGAGGTTCCTGTCTATGATTTGAACAGGAATCTCTTTCAGTGTCGGAGGCAATCCACCCGACATTGTATCCACCCTAAAATCGGGTTTGTCCTTGGAGCCGGCATACATCCGTAAATTCTGGATCGGAACTCCCGATATCGTCTGACCCGCCTTGTCGCGGACATTTTCATAGGTCAGAGCGTATACGCCATCTTCGGCGAATCCATCCACCTCATGATCACCAATGGAAATGTTGAGGTAGCTGCTTCCAAGGTTGAAATGCGTTCGTGAAACCTTGGCAAGACTAGCTTGCCGCGGTAGCGAGGTCAGATACTGTCCTCCCTGGACATTTTTGACTTCCGCCTGCGCCAGCCATTCTCGTGTACGAGTATCCGGAGTGGCGCGCGCATCGGAAAAAGCCACGTGCACCCGGAACCGCTTGAGCATGTGAACAGCGTTCGAACCTTCGTTATAAGTTCCCAAAGGCAGGGCAATCTTCCGTAGACTCATGCCGCGATAGATTTCGTTTGGTGAAATCGAGGATGACAGGCTTGCCGCGGCTGCGAACAAGGTTGCGTCCTTCAATGGTTCTGCACTCTTAGGGGTCGTCCATTTAGGAACCCCCGCCAGCGGCTGGGACAATGCCACATCCTCCCATTCCAATGGCTCGATGGAAACGGAAGGTGTTTGAGTCCCGCTGGCAATCTGGAATCCATACCACGGCAGATCCGGTGCGCCTGATTTTCCGCTGGAAGTGAACCCATCGGTCACCACGCGATCGCCATTCAATCCTGGTTCAATCTGATAGGACGGAACTTCGACTTCCACGGTTAAACGGGAAGGGGCATCCTCAGTGACGATCTCCCGGCCGGATATTGGAAAGGCGGCGAAGAACGCCGCCAGCAAGAGGAAACGAAAGCTATGCACGAAGGGAAACTACAAAGAAACAGAAAAATCAAAGGGGTTTCCGATTGGAAACCCCTTTGATAAAGACAATCGAGCGGGTTTATTCCCCTTCGATCTTGATCACGTCGCCCAAGGTGGTGCCGCGGGGCTTGTGGGCCTCAAGGTAGGACTTCCATTCGGCGTCTTCCTTGTTCTTGAAGTAATCCACAACGCTCAACGTCATCTTGCGCGCGCCCACATCGATTTCCGTGACCACAGCCGGAACCACGTCGCCTGCCTTGAAGGCGTCGGCCGGGTTCTTGATGGATTCGGTGGTCAGCTTGGATGTTGGGATGAAGCCCTCGATGCCATTGGCCAGCTCGATGACCGCACCGCGATCCAGCAGACGCGAGATCTTGGCTTGGACATCCTTGCCCGCCGGGAATTCAGAAGCGACGCTGTCCCACGGATCATCCTCGAGATGCTTCATGGACAACGAGATACGGCGCTTTTCCTTGTCGATGGCCAGCACGATGCACTCCACCTTGTCGCCTTTTTTGAAGACTTCAGAGGGGTGGTTGATCTTCTTGGTCCAGGACATGTCGGAAACGTGGATGAGGCCATCCACACCTTCCTTGATCTCGATGAAGGCACCGAAGGCGGCGAGGTTGCGGATTTCTCCGGTGACCTTGGATCCGACGGGGAGTTCGTTTTCGATGTTCGCCCACGGATCAGGTTGGATCTGCTTGAGGCCCAACGAGATCTTTTCGTTCTCGGGATCGAGCTTAAGCACCACGGCTTCGATTTCCTGCCCGGGCTGCACCACCTGCGAAGGATGCTTGATGTGTTGCGTCCAGGACATCTCGGAGATGTGAATGAGCCCCTCGACACCTTCGGCGATTTCAACGAACACGCCGTAATCGGTGATCGACACAACCTTGCCTTTGACACGAGTGCCTTCGGGGTACTTGGCGGCCACATCCTCCCAAGGATGCTTGGTCAATTGCTTCATACCAAGAGAGATGCGTTCCTTGCGGTCGTTGAAGTCGAGTACGACCACCTTGACACGCTGGCCCAATTTGACCACTTCGCTCGGATGGGTCACGCGACCCCAGGACATATCCGTGATGTGCAACAGGCCGTCCACGCCACCGAGGTCGATGAAGGCGCCGAAGTCCGTGATGTTCTTGACCACGCCCTCGCGGATCTGACCTTTGTCCAAAGTGTCGATGATCTCGTCGCGCATCTTGGAGCGTTCCTGCTCCAGCACCACGCGGCGTGAAACCACGATGTTGCGGCGGACCTTGTTGACCTTGATGACCTTGAAGTCCATCTTCTGGCCGAGCAGGGTGTCGAGATCCGGAACCTGGCGCAGGTCGATTTGCGAACCGGGAAGGAAGGCCTCGATGCCGAAAACGTCCACCACCACGCCACCCTTGATGCGGCGGGTGATCGTTCCCTGCACCATTTCCTCCTTCTCGAAGGCTTCGCGGATGCGCTCCCAGACGCGCATGAAGTCGGCGCGTTGCTTGGAGAGGATGATCTGGCCGTCCTGGTTTTCGACCTGTTCGAGATACACGTCGATTTGCGTGCCGGGTTTCAGTTCTTCCTCGTCCTTGAATTCCTCACGGGGAATGACGCCTTCGGACTTGAAATTGATATCGACAAAGACGTCGTCATTGGTGACGCGCACCACGACACCCTTGACGATGCTGCCTTCCTTGTAGCCACGCAGCGTGGCGTCGTATTGCTGGAGGATTTGCTCGCGATCGGCGTCGCTGAGTATGCGGCCGTCCTCGGAGTCGAATTCCTTGAGGTCTTCTTCGGTACCGTATAAAAGTTTGGTTGACATGGGATTGGTTTCCGTCCGGCAACGGGTTGATTTCCCGGACATCCGGGAAAAGCTGTTCCAGACTGTGTGGGTGACAGGGCCACCCAAGCCGGATGTCCCTAAGGGGCGCTCCGGACAAGGTTGGCAATGGTAGAAACTTGCTGATCCATTGTTAAGTCGCTGGTGTCGATTTCCACGGCGTTTTCGGCCTTTTTCAGCGGGGCATGTTCCCGATTGGAATCCTTGTCGTCCCGTTCCCCAAGGTTGCGCAGGATCTCCTCATATTTCACGGAGTGGCCAGCCAGTTCCAACTCTTTAACTCGACGTTGCGCACGTACTTCTGGCCTCGCAGTCATGTAGAACTTCCACCGGGCATCGGGAAACACGACAGTGGCCATGTCGCGACCTTCCGCCACACAGGGCTTTGAGAGTCCCAATTTTCGTTGTTGCAACGCCATGACCTTACGGACTTCGTGAGGCTTGCAGTATTCCGAGACATGCGAGCTGATTTCCGGGGAGCGGATTTCAGAAGGCAACGGCTTTCCATTGACCATCAATTCTTTGGCATCGGAAAACGAGAAATCCAATTTCTCCGCCAGCCTTCCCAGTTCGTCGTATTGATCCGGTTTTAAACCACTCCGAATCGCCATCAAGGTGTGAGTGCGATACATGGCTCCTGTATCGAGATGACAGAAGCCAAGCTGCTTGGCCAGCAATTTAGCGGTGCTGCTCTTACCGGAGCCGCTGACGCCGTCGATGGTGATGACTTGGAGCACGGATGAGAAAGTAATTCTCTCACTCAATGCCTGTGGAACGGATTAATTGAAAAGAGTCCTGCCAGGACTTTGCAGCATCGCCTTGTTTTTCAGGTACAGGAAACTTTCTTCCTCCACTGCATAACCCGGTTGCGAAAGAATGCCCATGATGGAAAGAAATTCAGCGAAGCTTTTTCCCTTCAAGCCATCTGCCACATTTTCAATGTCATCGGACAAATAACTGGGTATTCGGTAAGGGATGCGGTTTAGGATCGAAATGCGGAGTTTTTTATCGGTTGCCGCCATCACCTCAGCATATCCCACCACATCGCACACATAATCCAGAATCATTCGCTTGACAGGATTTTCCATGACAGCCTCCATGCATCCTACTGCGTTTGAAGCCATCCTCTTCCCCGACCCTTGTGATAATATATCGCACGAATTCAATCGCCGCACAGATGTTTTCACTGGAAATAAAGCTGAAATGGGTAGTTCCTGTTTCTTGGATTTCCGCGGAAAATGGAAAAATCAATTGTTTCGAATCGAAACAATTTGATACGATAAAATCCTTGCTTTAATCGTTCGAAGCGATATAATAAGGGTCGGGAGATGCTCATTTTCTCTCAACATGGATCCAAAGAAACCTTCACCCCGAGAGGTAATCCGTGCAAAAGACGATTGATTTAGAACACGGTCTGGACGACTTTGACGAGGAAGAAAGATTCGTGGATCCCATGGTGCTGATGGGATTCCTGATGCCCCTCGTCGCCATGAGTGGATTGATCCTAGCACATGTTGTGAAACGGCTATTCTAACAATGGTGAGTTAGGGAGCTTCTTGCGGCTCATTGTGGGTCGCAAGATGCTTTTTTTGCATTTTTGGGCCAAATGTCTGCGGCTCATACAATCAATTCGTCTTCCTCCGAACAGCAATCGCCCTTGGCTGCCGGCCTGTACCTTGTGGCAACCCCCATTGGCAATCTCGAAGATATCACCTTTCGGGCCGTGAACATTTTAAAGGCTTGCCATCGGATACTGGCCGAAGATACACGGCACTCCCGGGTTTTACTGGATCATTACGGCATCCGTAAACCCGTGGAACCTTACCATGATTTCAACAAGGAAAGAACCAGCGGAAGTTACCTCCAACGGTTACGGGATGGTGAGGCGGTGGCTTTGATATGTGACGCAGGAACTCCAGGCATTGCCGACCCCGCCTTCAATCTGGTCAAAGCCGCATTGGCAGAAGAAATTCCCGTTTTTCCCGTACCAGGTCCATCGGCCCTGTTGGCAGCTCTCACGGCATCCGGTCTACCAACCGATCGGTTCTCTTTCGAGAATTTTCCGCCGAAGAAATCCGCTCAACGGCTGAGGAAACTTGAAACTCTGAAAGCCAAATGGCCGGAAGAGGCGGATCATGCCCCCACCTTGTGCTTCTTCGTGGCACCGTATCAGCTGACAAACTTTCTCGATGAGATTCTGCAAGTCTTCGGTCCGGATTTATACGTCGTCGTGGCGCGAGAACTGACCAAGAAATTCGAGGAATTCCGGAAGGGACCAGTGGCTGAACTTTCAGCACATTACTCCAAACACACGCCACGCGGTGAGTTCGTGCTTTTGTTCCATCCCCAGAACAAGCGATGATTCAAAAGCGCCCGCTGTTTGTCATCGCGCTGTGTTCCCTGCTTTGGGCATTGTGCTATCCTCCTTTTCCGTTTGGTTTGCTCAGTTTCGTGGTATTGGCCCCCGCTTTCTGGGCCACGACCGCCTTGACGCCACGTCGCGCCTTTGGAACATGGTTTCTCGGCGGTCTTGTTTACAACACCGTCATGTATTGGTGGATTTACAATGTCATGAAGGTGGGCCCCGCCTTTGTGATCGGCGGTGGCCTCGTTTTATTGATCGTATTTCTTTCCCTGTTCAACGGATTGATGGGGTTGGGTTTTCAATGCGCCTCGCGTCATCGATGGCTGCTTGTCACATACCCGATTGCGTGGGCTGGGCTGGAAGCGCTGCGCGCCGTGGGAGAAATGTCCTTTCCATGGAATAATCTCGGATACACGTTGGGGCATTTCCCTGCACTCATACAAAGCGCCTCCAGCGGCGGCATATATGGACTTTCCGCGATGGTTGTGATTGCCAATCTTTTTTTCTTTCAGGCATTTCGGACACGCAGGTGGATTTTTGCATTGGCCGGGCTGGGTGTTCCGCTGATTCTTTGCGTGCACGGGATGGCCATCATGCATCATGCGGAAACTTTCAATAATGCTCCGTCCATGAATATCAGCCTTGTACAACCGTCCATCCCCCAGACCAAAAAATGGAGCGAACAATACTTTGGTGAAGTTATGGCCAAAACCTTCCGCACGATGGATGGGCCTCAAGGCGACCTTTCACCCGTGAGAGGATCACAGCTTGTCGTACTAGCGGAAACCGCTGTACCTGAATTTCTCCGCAGCCGTCCGGAGCTTATCGATTCCTTTACTTTCCGCGCTCACCGGTTGAGGGCGGAGCTGCTGGTCGGGGCCCTGGATGTCGTCAGGGATCCAAAGCCATGGAGCGAATACCGTTTCTACAACTCGGCTTTCCTGTTTCATCCCGACACCGCCTCAGTGGAGCAATACTCAAAACGGCGCCTCGTACCCTTTAGTGAAAAACTCCCGTTCGATAAAATCTTTCCGATTTTGAATTATGTGAATCTCGGAGAGGGAGATTTCAGCCCCGGGGATGGTTACCGTGTCTGGGGGAACAGCGTGCATTATTCACCCTCGATTTGTTACGAGGTCATCTATCCCTCCTTTGCGCGTGAAGCCAAGGTTGCGGGTGCGAATTTCCTGGTCAACATCACCAACGACGGGTGGTTTGGACGCACCAACGGACCGTATCAGCACGCCAACATCGCACGTTTTCGGGCCGTGGAATCTGGAATGCCTATAGCGCGCTGTTCCAATACTGGCGTCAGCGTGTTTTACGATGCTTGGGGAAGGGATTTAGGGCACACAGAACTCATGGATAGCACGGTGCTCCAACGTGCCTTGCCTATTCCGCACCGCGACACTTTTTACGCAGTTGAGGGCGGCAAAGTGGACGCCTTCTTCCTGTCGGGGTTGGCAATTTGGGTCTTGGCCTCTTGTGCAGCAGGAGTTCGGCGGACTAGCTAATTTATCCCGCGTGAGCCTTCGTTCCGCAATCTACACCATCATTTTCGTGCTGGCCATCATCATGGTCATCACGTTGCTTGTGTTGTGGAATCTCTATATCATCCAGGATTACCGCACCATCAAGGGACTTCACATTGCAATGTACGGACAAAGCCACGTGCACACAACCGTGCGCTGGTTCGTGCTCGCCATGGGGATTGCCTTCCTCGCCATTGTCATTGCCGTCTTGTCGGTCTTCTACGCAAATACCTTGCGCGGAAATCGCTTCAAACAGCAACAACGCGATTTCGCCAACATGGTGACACACGAGTTGCGCCTTCCCCTATCCTCCATCCAGATATTCGCACAGACCCTGCGGCAACGCATCATGGATCCGGACGAGCGTGATCGTTTTGCCGACGGTATTCTTTCCGAGTGCTCACGACTCGGCCTGTTGATCGATCAGCTTCTCAAATTCCAGCAAATGGAACAAGGAAAGTTGACCTTGCGTCGGGTGCAGCTGGACGCCGTTCGCTTTCTTGAGGATTTCGTCGCAAGGTGGCCCCGTCCCTTGAAATTGCGAGTGGAAGAGACTGTGCGTGTCGATGCCGATCCCCTGCTGCTCGAATTGGTGCTCACCAATTTCGTCACCAATGCGGAGAAATATGGGCGTGGAAGCGTTCCGGAAATCGTTCTGAGTCGATCCGGTGGGGATGCGAATCTCGCTGTCCGTGATCAGGGCAGAACGCTGGATCGGAAATATCTCAAACGCATTTTCCGCAAGTTTTATCGCGTGCCCAATCTCAATACGCGCCGCCAAAACGGCATTGGTCTCGGCTTGTACATCGTGAAGCAGATCGCGGAAATGCACGGCGGCAGCGCCCACGCTATTCCACTGGAACCGCCCATGGGCAATGAATTTTTCATCCGCATTCCGGCAGTGAACTGAGCCATGATGAACCGCATTCTGCTCGTGGAGGACGATCCCAGCATGGCTCTCGGTCTTGAGTTCAATCTCCGTTCCGAGGGGTATGACATCGTCTTGCGAAATGATGCCGAGAGCGCATTAGACACACTGGCATCGGAGCCTGATTTCGATTTGATTGTGGTCGATTGGATGCTGCCGGGACTGGATGGGATCGGCATGCTCCGCCGCCTGCGCGAAGCAGGCAACCGGATTCCGGTACTGCTGTTGACAGCGCGCGATGGCAACGAAGATGTGGTGGAAGGATTGGACAGCGGCGCGGACGATTACCTGACCAAACCTTTTGATCTCAATGTGCTATTAGCCCGCATTCGGCGACTGCTGAAAAGCCGATCGTGGCGAGCGGAAGGAATCGCACCCGACGAAGCGTGTTTTGATAACGTTCAAGTGGATTTCAACTCTCTCACCGCCGAAGTACGGGGGAAAGGCATCCGGCTCACCTACAAAGAAGCCCAGATTCTCAAACTGCTGTGGGAAAAACGCAATCAGATCGTGTCCCGCGAGGAACTGCTGAAAAAAATATGGGGGGTGGAGGGGTACATCCAAAGCCGTACGGTGGACAATCACATCGTTCAGTTGCGGAAATTATTGGAGGAAAACCCCAAAAAGCCCAAGTACATTCTGTCCATTCACGGTTCGGGATATAAATTCGTGACAGCCTCATGAAATTTTACGCGCTTCTTTTATCCCTTTTCGCCGCTTCACTCGCTGAAGAACACGGCCCGCAAATCCATTGCGGCACCATGCAGGTGGCGGCACGCTGGAAAACCCAAGGCACTTCAGGCCTCCCCACTGCAAGGGTTTCGGCCTCGTCCTTGCCTTCGGCGCGGAGCTATGCAACGAACCATTTCGTCATTCACTATTCCCTTGCCAAAGATGTAAACAGAGTCAAACTGGTGACGCAGGATTCCGCTCTCAAGCGCAAGGTGGATTCAATCCTGTCTTCTCTTCCTACGTCATGGACAACTCTCCGTCGCGATTCCGCGATGCATGCAGGGTTGACTTCGATCAAGGCCCCTCACCCCCTATACATTCAACGGGCTGCCATTTATCTCGAAAGAGCCTACGCCTACTATGTCGATTCGCTGGGAATGGACGCCCCTTCCGGTTCCAATCCGGACAAGTACTACAACGTTGTATCTGACGGAACCAAGTACACGGTATTCATTGGTGACATCAACACCTTGGAGTCCTTTGACGGGAGCGGCCCCACTTATGCGCTGACTTATCCGAATCCGGACGGTTACATGCTGCTTGAAAACGATTTTTTATACGACGCGTTGTGGGACAATGCACAAAACACCACCTCGGGAAAAGCAATTACTTCGTCGTTAAACAATCAACTTCTTTACGATTACACCGTTGAATGGGATCTGGGTCTCAAGGTGACGGTATCTCATGAATACTACCATGCTCTGCAATACACCTATACCGCACCTTCGGATATTCATGCATGGTATGAACTCAGTGCAGTGGGCATGGAAGAGCGACTTGTTCCGGAATCCAAGGATTATTTCCAATATCTCCCCTATTCCCTTGGTAAACATGAACAGGTTTCCCTGTTGGTCACTTATCCAAACCTGCTTGAAAATTACGGCAACGCAACCTTTCACCAATACCTGACAAAAATTTTCGGACGGGCCTTTGATGTCAAAGTGTGGGCAGCTCTTCGGAGCAACAACAACCTTCAGGCCGCGCTGAATACCATGGTTCAATCCTTTGGAGCCCGCTGGGATACCTTGTATGCGGGATACACGGCGGCCATGGGAATGGCGGGCCGTGCAGGATCCACCGCTTCCTGTACAGACACTACCGCAACGATTTTCACCCGGGATCTCCGCTGTTGGCCTGTACCAACGTATGACACGTTGTCGCAAAACATGTCCGCAAAGACACTGAATGTTCCTGCTTTGACTTACCGTTTCGTCAAACCCCTTGCAAGTGGAAAAGCCGGAGTCGTAACACTTACCAATCTCAACACGGGAACTCAACGTGTGCTCCGAAGCGGGACAGTGTACTCTACAACATCACAGAGCGGAACCGATTTTCTCCTTCCTCCCAGTCCGGACAGTTCAGTGGTCTTTCTTAGCATCGCCAATGCTTCTTTCACGCAAACAGGAAAAATGGCATTGTCGGTTCGCAGCCTGGGATTTGGCGCGTATCCCAATCCGGTAGTCACTGGAAACTCGGTATCATTTTTTGCGCCTTCTGGAACGCCGGCGGGAACCCTCTTGACCATCATTTCCCAGTCCGGAAAACGCGTGGCACAACTTTCCCTGACAACAGGTTCCGGAAGCGGAGATTCTTGGACATGGAATCAAAGAGACACACAGAACAGAGCCGTACCGCCCGGAACATACTTCTACCGCATGTCCGGCCAACCGGTGAAAACGCTGCTTATTCTGGCACATTAAACGTGTTTTGTTTGCTGGCATGCCGTGAAATGGCTAGCTTCTGCCCTTCCACAACCCCGAAATTCCGGATTTTATCATGATCATTCCCTTGCATCCGCGCCTTTCAGACGCCGAACTCCATGAACTGGTTGAGATCGCCGCCGAATTCAACGTCCGTATTCAGCCAATTCATGGCGAAGGCCGTTCTGTTTACGCTCTTATGGGGGACGAAACCTCGCAGGAGTTGATCAACCGCATCGAGGGACTTCCCTACATCGAGCGCATCGACCGCATCCAGGCGCCATACAAGTTGATGGCGAGGGAAAGCAAGTTGTCGGATCACCGCATCACCATCGGCCAGCGAAAAATCCCCGGGGACTTTTGTGTCATCGCGGGACAATGCACCATTGATCCAAACAACAAGAATTACTTCTTCGAAACTGCCCACTCGGTGAAAGAAGCCGGCGCCGACATGATCCGCGGTGGTGTGTGGAAACCACGCACTTCTCCCCATTCGTTTCAGGGCGACGCCCGGAGTCTTGAAATCCTGCTTGAAGCGCGTCAACGCACCGGACTCCAAATCAATACCGAAGTCATGGATTTCGAACAAGCCAAACTCTGTGTTGAAGCCGGAGTGGATTGCCTGCAAATCGGCGCCCGCAGCGGATTGAATTATCGCCTGTTGCAGGAAGTCGGACGCATGACGAAGGGCACGAACATCCGTGTATTACTCAAACGAGCCATGCACATGGGACCCGTTTCCGAATTCATCCTTGCCGGTGAATACGTCGTCGCGCAGGGCAATCCCAATATCATGCTGTGTCCACGCGGAACGATGCCCCCGCTGGAAGGCTACCGGAACCATCCCGATGAAAGCATCACCCCGTTGCTCAAGGAAAAAACCTGGGCGCCTGTTGTGGTCGATCCCTCTCACAGTGTGGGCAAGGCCGTATATGTTCCACATGCGGCTCTGGCCGCCGTGGCGTATGGCGCAGATGGCCTGCTCATCGAATCGCATTGTCAACCCAAAAAGGGGATTGGCGATGATCCCAAGCAAGCCGTCACACCCGATGTTCTGGCCCAGCTCATTCGTGAATCGCGGGAACTGCATAAGCGGGCGCAGCACTTTCTCAAATTGTCCCAGGGAGCATGACCCGGCGTTCCACTGGAACCGCGTGGAACTTTCTGCCCGCAAGGGCTTTGGAAGCCGTTCAACGGCTGAACTTTTCGAAACCCACTCCGGTCCAGACTGAATGTCTGTCCCCTGCATTCACGGGTGAGTCTTTTGCCGCCGTGGCACCCACGGGCACTGGTAAGACGTTGGTTTATGGCCTCCCAATTTTCTCTACGCTTCCTTCCTTTCGCCGCAACCTGATCCTCGTTCCCACGCGCGAACTCGGTTATCAGGTTTCGCAAATGCTTCAGGCATTGTCACCTGAAGTTCGCTCGGGATTGGCTGTATGTGTGGGAGGGCACTCCCTGGATGCCCAACGGCGTTCCGTGCGAGGTGATTGGCATAGCTTGATCGCCACTCCCGGCCGTTTGCTGGATGTACTGACATACGAACCGTCCTTGTTGAAAAACATCCACAGGCTGGTGCTGGATGAGTTTGACCGGCTCATTGATCTGGGTTTCGAAGAGCAGATTGCCGCCATTCTCCCCCACCTTCCAGCCAAACGTCAGACCCTGCTCTTCTCTGCCACGGACACGGATGCGGCACTGGAACGTCTTCCGCTCGGGAAATTGAAGCGGTACGAAATCCTGTCTGGAAAGAATGCGCCATTAACCGAACAGTTTTATTTCCTCAAGTCGAATCGCCGAAAAAATGAATTACTGGAAGCGGCCTTGAAGGAAAACAAGGGACAAGCCATTGTTTTCGTCTCCAACCGCGAGAAAGTCAATCATCTCAACGGATTGCTGAAGCTGCGAGGATTCAAGTCGGGCGCCCTGCATGGAGATCGACTGCAACGAGAACGCGCCTTGGCGTATCAGGGATTCAAGGAAGGCCGCTTCAAGATCCTCGTCGCCACGGATTTGGCCGGACGTGGATTGGACGTCGGAGAAGTAGACCTTGTGGTAAATTACGATTTACCGCGCACATTCAAGGATTATGTCCACCGTTCCGGTCGTGCGGCACGCCGCGCACAACCGGGGCAATGTCTCAGCTTTGCCGGGCCCGACGATTATCTTCAGCTTCTAAAGCTGGAGGCTGGTTTCAACAGTCCGCTTCCTTGTCATCCTGACTACGCGCATCGCGACCTCTGGTTGGTACAGGCCAAGCGGGTGCATGATGGGAAAGTCCGGGAATCTGAACGTGCTGATTACATCCGTCGCGAACAGGGATTAAAAACCTGATTGAATATCTATAACCCCTTTTTTTTCCGGTCACTTGAGAAGGACGAAAAAGCGGTCTGAAATTACAACTGGAAGTCGTGTCAACGACTAAAAAAATCCTTTGCGCGTCGCACCGTCTCGCCTTATCTTACCGAAAGTCCCCTCGATTAGTGTCCGTTGCGCGGGTATATAACGGCCTAATCCGAAAGCGGCGGCTTCGCAAGGGGCCGCCGCCCCCGTTTTAATCGAACTTGTTTATCGGTTGGATTTTGCTTCCGAGATAAGTCCTGCGAAATAATCGAAAGAGCGATCCGTCGCCAGCTTGCCATTCACAAACACAGTTGGCGTTCCTTCCACGCCGACTTTGCGGCCTAATGCAATATCTTCCTGCAGGATGGCGCTGATCTCAGGAAGCTCCTGATCCCGTTTGAATCGATCCATGTCAAGATTCAAGTTATGCGCCAGGGCCAGATAGAGGCTGTCTCCGAGGTTTCGGAAATGCGGCGTGGCCATGAAACGAAATTCGAAAAACTTTCCTTGTTTCCCCGCGGCATAAGCCGCAGCGGCTGCCGATTTGGCCTGAGGGTGAAACGACAAGGGAAAATTCTTGAAAATGAGCCGCACATCGTTGGGATAGACTTTGGAAATGGAATCCAATGTGGGCGCAAGCTGAGCGCAATAAGGACATTGCAAGTCTGAAAATTCCACGATGGTCAGCGCGGCGTTCGCAGGACCTCTTGTGAAACTGCGACCGATTGGAATGTCCTGTTTTGATGTATCCGGCGGGGGACGCCAACCAAGCCGTGAAGCCACAAAGTCGTTTTTTTCTCTTTGTTGTCGCAGTAAAGTGAGAATGCTGTCTTGCCGCTGCTCAATGGCTCGCAAACGGCTTTCCAACCCTGGAGATACACATCCGCCAAGCGTCACCGTCCCGGCTACCGCCAAACCCATGATCGTCCTGCCGAACATCTTTGCTCCTTGATAAGGTTAAACCGAACCCGCCGCGGCCTTGTCCAATATCAACACCCCGTTTGGATGTGATGCCAATACGTTGGCAATGGGAAGTTCCCTGTCACCCGAACGTATTTTCTCAATCACGGGGAATTTGGAGGCGCCCAATGCGATGGCCACCAACGTCCTGCATTCACGCAACGGTTTAAAACCCAAAGTGACGCGACGCGGCGGGGGTTTGGGACCCACAATGTCCAGGACAATGGAGTCATCATCCTGTAGTGAATCCGAGCCCGGAAACAGAGAAGCCGTATGTCCGTCCTCTCCCATTCCCAAAAAAATTTGATCGAAAATCACAGGACTGCCTTTAAACTCGTTTCGCAGCAAAGATGAATATTCTGCAGCTGTTGGGGTATAATGAGCCTTTTGTTTAGACAATCCAGCAGGCAGTAAGAGCTCCTCGTAGCATGTTTTCCAATTGCACTGCGGATCTTCGAAAGGAACCGTGCGCTCATCCACCACGAAAAAACGCAAGTCGTCTCCGGCCGCGACCTTCTGCTTTACTTCGGGGAGCCAATGGCGAAACAGGGCGGCGAAAGTCGTTCCTCCGGAAACTGCAATGCGAGGACCTCTGACGTATTCCAGCGATTTGCGGCCCGCCTCTTCGGCAGAATCCACCACAATGATTTTCAAACCGTCCCCCTGAAAACCCGACATTTATGCCGAAATAAGGTCCATAAAGTTAACCCTTTCGCCCATTCGAAAACAACGAAAGCGGCATTTGCAATAAGGCCGCGGCTTTTTTGCACTTTGGATACATCATGGGACGTCTCATTCTGAGCGCATTTTCCTTTCTCTGTCTGATGACGGTCGCGATGTTGCTATGGCAAACGAGGACTCTTTCAACGGGCCTTCCTCATGGAACCGGAGCATGGATGGCATCATGGTTCCTTCTTTTCACGAATCCATTGACCTGCGTCATCCTGCTGATTGGAGCATTCTTTCTGACAGTCGCTTCGGCATGCGCCGGTGAACTTGTGCTGGGGTTAATCCTCTCAGCTTTATCTGCCTTCATTTCAATCCTCTGTCTGTTTGGTTTCATGGGCGGCCATTATCCCGCGTTGGCGGAATACATGGAAAAACTTTTCCGATAGGAGCGGTGGCGACATCACGTGAACATTCAAATTTTCGGCCGCAGGGATTGCAATGACACCCGCAAGGCCGAGCGCTGGTTCAAGGAACGGCGCATACCCTTCCAATTCATCGATC
>OMJM01000081.1 GCA_900299345.1 bacterium
AGTGGACTTGAGTCCAGTCACACCGCGCTGATTGTTTCGACCGCCATTGAGTCCGACAATCCCGAAATCCGCCGCGCCCGGGAACTGAATGTTCCCATCCTCCACCGTTCCGAATTGCTGGCCATGATCTGCGCTGAGAAGAAAACGGTCGCTGTCGCCGGAACATCGGGGAAATCGACCGTTTCCGGCATGGCGTATCACGTCCTCGAGGCTGGCGGCCTTTCTCCCTCGCTGATCACGGGTGCGAATCTCATGTCGTTGCAATCCCGCGATCTGCTGGGTAACGCCGCAGCGGGAACCGGCGACTGGCTGGTCATCGAAGCCGATGAATCCGATGGGAGTCTGACGCGCTATCGTCCGGAGATCGGTGTACTGCTTAACATCGAAAAAGATCATCAGGAAATCGAAGCCTTGATGCCGTTGTTCCAGACGTTCCGTGATCAATGCCATCGGGCTGTGATCAACGCCGGAGATGCCCGCTGCTTGGAATTTCGGCGTGACGGCGACGTGTTGTTCGACGTGCATACGGTGAACGGCATGAAGATGGAACGTCTCGAATTGCGGGAGTGGAATTCGCGATTCACCTTGGGAGGCGTGAGCTTCGAAATTCCGGTGCCGGGTCGCTATAACGTGGAGAATGCGCTGGCGGCGATTGCGCTGGGAGTCGCTCTAAATATTCCGTTGGCGGCTTGCGCTGAAGGGCTGAGCCGGTTTCATGGTGTGGAGCGGCGTTTTATCCGGGTGGGGGAGACGCGCGGGATCACAGTGGTGGATGATTTTGCCCACAACCCGGCCAAGGTGAAAGCAGCGCTTGAGACGGCCAAGGGAAAAGCCCTGGGAAAGAATCGTCGCGTCCTTGCCGTATTTCATCCCCACGGTTTTGCACCCATGAAGCTCATGGGCAAGGATATCATGGACGCTACGGCCGAAGTCCTTGACACAGGAGATCGTTTGTACCTCCCCGAGATCTATTATGTGGGCGGCACCGCGGATCAGAGCATTTCCTCAGAGCACCTGGTCGAATATCTCAACGCGAACAAACCGATCGGAATCTTCCTGCATTCCAAGGATGAGGTTTTGCGCGCGATGGTTGAAGAGGCTCGTCCCGGAGATTTTATCCTAAGCATGGGCGCACGGGACCCGGATTTGGGTGGATTTTCCCGCAAATTGCTGGAAAGTTTGACTGCAAAGGGTTGACGGAAGCGCCTGAAATAACGACCTTTTCGCCTCTGTTTTTCAGACCCTTTTCGAGGTAATTGAATGCCCTGTGGAAAAAAGCGCAAGCGGAAGAAAATGGCGACTCACAAGCGCAAGAAGCGCCGTCGTTTGAACCGCCACAAGAAGAAACTGATGTAATCCGCCGGATGGACGCTGTCCATCCGTTTACGGAGATGCGAGCGGGGCCTGTCATAGGCCCTTCTTATTTTATCCCCGCATGCCGTTGACCGAAATCCGCCGTGCGGTGGTCAAGACCGTCACCTTTCATAATCCCGACAACGGCTATTCCGTCCTCAAGCTGACGCGCGGCTCTTCGTTGCAAGTGTTCACCGCTGTGGGGAATTTTCCGCGATTGGCTCCCGGAGAAACCCTGGATCTCGCCGGGGAATGGATACGCGATGAGCGTTATGGCGAGCAGTTTCGCACCGAAGCCTACAAGCTGATTCTGCCCACGGGCCGTGAGGCCGTGGAACGTTATCTGGGTGGTGGCGCCATCAAGGGCATCGGTCCGTCGTTGGCGAAAAAACTCGTGGATCAATTCGGCGAGGAAGTTTTCGACGTCCTTGATAAACACCCGGAACGGCTGGACGAGATCAAGGATCTGCGCGGCAAACGCAAGGAAAAATTGCTGCTAGCCTGGACGGAAAGTCAAAGTGCCCGCGAGGTCATGTTCTTCCTGCAGGCGCATAACCTCAGTCTGGGATTGAGTCACCGTATCCTCAGGCATTACGGACAGCGTGCCGTGGAGATCCTCAAGGAAAATCCCTACCGACTCGCCGAGGAAATCTGGGGCATCGGGTTTCTCAAGGCTGACGATATCGCGCGCAAGCTGGGCTTTCCCATGGATTGTTACGAGCGCATCCATGCGGGGCTCGCCTATGCGTTGAGCCGCTCCTCCGAGGAGGGCCATGTTTTTCTGAGTTACGTGGACCTGGTTCAGAAGTCACTCGAGTTGCTGCAATGCGAACCCGAGACTGTGGTGTATACACTGGACAACCTCACCGCAACCGAAGCGATGAAGAAAGATGAGCGTGGCAATTATTACCTGCCCTATCTCTACCATTCCGAATTCGGCATTGCACGCCGCGCCGGGCTTTTGCGACTGGGCCTGAAACCGTTGCCCAAGACGGTGATTGATTCCGCCATCGCCGAAGCGGAAAAACACGCCGGATCCGGATTTCATTTCAGCGACGAGCAGCGTCAGGGAATCGCAGCGGCGGTGAATCAGGGATTGTTCCTGCTCACCGGCGGGCCGGGGACAGGCAAGACCACCACGGTGTCCGCTGTGTTGCATGTGTTCGCCAAGGCGGGGTTGGATGTGCGTCTGGCTGCTCCCACGGGCCGCGCCGCGCGACGGATGTCCGAAGTCACGGGACACAAGGCTTCAACCTTGCATCGCCTGCTGAAATACGATCCAGCCACGCGGGGATTTTTCCACGCCGAGAACAATCCGCTGCCATGCGATGCGCTGGTGATCGACGAGGTTTCCATGATCGACACCTCCCTGATGTATTCGGTGCTGCGCGCCGCACGACCGGGCACGCGTGTGGTGTTGGTCGGCGATCCGGATCAACTGCCTTCGGTGGGTGCGGGCAAGGTACTGGCTGAATTCATCCGCTCCGAGGCCGTGCCGCATCTTCACCTGTCGAAGATTTTTCGGCAGGCTGAGCAATCCTTGATTGTGACCAATGCGCACCGCATCAATCGCGGTCTTGCGCCGACGCCGGCGGAAGAGGATGGTGGCAATTTTCATCTCGTGGAACGCGGCGATCCGGAAAGCGTCGTTGAGGCGGTAGTGGAACTGGCTTGCGAGCGGCTGCCCAAACGCTTTGGCTATCATCCTCTCGCGGATATTCAGGTGCTGACGCCGATGAATCAGGGGCCTCTCGGAACCGTGGTATTGAACGAAGCCTTGCAGCAGCGGTTGAATCCCTCCGGTCCAGCGATGGAATTTCGCGACAAGCGTTTTCGCAAAGGCGACAAGGTGATGCAGTTGCGCAATAACTACGACAAGGCCGTGTTCAATGGCGACATCGGCAAAGTGGAGCGGTTAGACTTGGAAGAGGACGAACTGCACGCCGATTTCGACGGGGAAACAGTCACCTATTCTTTGGAAGAACTCGATCAACTTGGATTGGCCTATGCCGTATCGGTGCACAAAAGCCAAGGCAGTGAATTCAAGGCCGTGGTATTGGCGCTGACCAAAAGTCATTGGGTGATGTTGCAACGGAATCTGCTTTATACGGCCATCACGCGGGCGCGGGAGCAGCTTGTGATTGCGGGACAGAGGGCTGCGGTACACCGCAGTGTTGATAATAATCCGTCGGTGCAGCGGAACACCTTGCTGGCGGAACGCCTGCGGGAAGCGGTGCGAGGGTTGAACTAGGCCTTCGCAAGTTCCACCTTCGCGGCCAACACGAAGTCGCTTTCCGTCAATCCGTCGATCTTGTGCGTCCATAGCGTGACGCCGACCTTGCCCCACGCCAGATAAATGTCCGGGTGGTGGCCCTCGTGTTCCGCGATGGCTCCGACCTTGTTGGTGAAGTCCAGTGCTGTCTGGAAATCCGGAAAGGCGTAGGTTTTTTCCAGATGGTGTTCATTCACCACGTTCCAGCCATTGCCGAGTTGCCGACGGAGCGCATCCAGTTCCACACCCTTGAGCGGCGGCACGCCACCCTTGCAGGGAATGCAATCTTTTTTCGCGAGGATTGAACAGCCGTCTTCCATATGAACCTCCCGTTCCCAAAAAACTAACTTTGCGGCCTTTCCGCAATGGAGAATCCATGAGTCGCGTTCTCATTATTGGAGCTGGTGGGGTGGGGCAGGTGGTGGCCCACAAGGTGAGCCAGGCTCCCGAGATCTTTTCCGGCGCCGTGCTGGCCAGCCGCACTGTTTCCAAATGTGATGCCATCAAGGCCCAGATCAAGAAGCGCCGTGATTACCCGTTGGAAACAGCGCAGGTGGATGCCGACAACCCGCGCGAAATGGCTGAACTCATTCGCAAGGTGCAACCCAAGCTGGTCATGAACATCGCGCTTCCGTACCAGGATCTATCGATCATGGATGCCTGTCTTGAAACCGGCGTAGATTATCTCGACACCGCCAACTACGAACCTCTGGACACGGCAAAGTTCGAATACAAATGGCAGTGGGCTTATCAGGATCGCTTCAAGGAAAAAGGGCTGATGGCCTTGCTCGGATCGGGCTTCGATCCCGGCGTCACCAACGTGTTCTGCGCCCATGCGCAAAAGCACCGCTTCGATGAGATTCATTCCGTGGATATCATGGACGCGAACGCGGGGGATCACGGATATCCCTTTGCCACCAACTTCAATCCCGAGATCAACATCCGCGAGATCACGGCCAAGGGGCGTTTTTGGGAACAGGGTGATTGGAAGGAAACGGATCCGCTTTCGGTGCACAAGACCTGGGACTTCCCGGAAATCGGACCCAAAGAGATGTACCTCATGTACCATGAGGAGCTTGAATCCTTGGCGAAGAACCTTCGCGGTCTCAAGCGCATCCGCTTTTGGATGACGTTCTCAGAGCGATACCTGACACATTTGCGCGTGCTCGAAAATGTGGGAATGACATCCATCAAGCCCATTATGTTCGAAGGCCGGGAAATCGTCCCCCTGCAATTCCTCAAGGCGTTGCTTCCCGATCCCGCGTCGCTCGGGCCGCGCACCAAGGGCAAGACCAATATCGGCTGCCTCATCGAAGGCGTGAAGGACGGTAAGCCGCTCAAGACTTACGTGTACAATGTGTGTGACCATGAGGAATGCTACGCGGAAGTTGAGTCGCAGGCCATTTCCTATACCACGGGTGTGCCTGCCATGATCGGCGGGATGATGATGGTGACCGGCAAGTGGAAACAGCCGGGCGTGTGGAATATGGAACAGCTCGATCCCGATCCCTTCATGGAGCAGTTGAACCTCCGCGGCCTGCCGTGGGTGGAAGAAATTTGGAATGGGTAGAGGCGAACGGTTGTTCGCTCCTACCCATGAACCACCTATGACCCCCCTTGATATCAACCTTGTTCCCACGCCCGCCTATGTGCTGGAGGAGGAAAAACTCCGGCACAACCTCGCGATTCTGGATCGAGTCCAACGCGAATCGGGGGCGAAGATCATTCTTGCGCTCAAGGGGTTTGCCTTCTGGAGCGCGTTCCCGTGGATCCGCGAAGTCCTGCATGGCGCCACGGCCAGTTCCCTGAATGAGGCGAGGCTGGCCCACGAGGAGTTCGGTCGCGAGACCCACGTGTATTCCGTGGCCTTCACCGACGCGGAGTTTCCCGATATCCTGAAAATCGCGGATCACATTGTCTTCAATTCCTTTTCGCAGTGGCGGCGGTTCCGCGATCAGGTGAAGGCTTCGCCGCGCACGGTGCACTGCGGCATCCGCGTGAACCCCGGCCATTCCGAGATCAAGACGCCGTTGTACGATCCTTGCTTTCCCGGTTCCCGGCTGGGCGTGACGCCCGCCGAATTCCGTCCGGACGAATTGGACGGTGTTTCCGGCCTGCACTTCCATGCGCATTGCGGCAACAATTCCGACACTTTGGAGCGCGTGGTGGAGTCGTTTGAAAAACTGTACGGTGAATACATTCCCCGCATGAAGTGGATCAACTTCGGCGGTGGCCACCACATCACCCGCGAGGATTATGACGTGGATCGCCTGATCCGCGTGGCCAAGGCGTTCCGCGAGAAGTGGGGCGTGGAGGTGTATCTCGAACCCGGCGAGGCCGTGGGCTGGCGCACGGGTCCGCTGGTTTCATCGGTAGTGGACATTGTCCGCAACGGCGCGGAGATCGCCATTCTGGATACCAGCGCGACGGCACACATGCCGGATACCCTGGAGATGCCCTATCGTCCGGAGATCCGCGGAGCCGCGGAACCCGGCGTGCTGCCGCACACCTACCGCCTCGGCGGCCTGACCTGTCTGGCCGGGGACGTGATCGGCGATTACAGCTTCGCGAAGCCGCTGCAGATCGGCGATCGGCTGGTGTTTGAGGACATGATTCACTACACCATCGTGAAGAACACCACGTTCAACGGGGTCAATCTGCCGTCGTTGTGTATTTGGACCAAGGAAGGCCAACTTCGCGTGGTAAAAAAATTTGGGTATGAAAGTTATAGGGATAGAAATTCTTAGGAATTTTGACAAAAAGAGACACATTTAAAAAGTTTCTTTCGCGGAACCGGATGTCCGTGTTCATGGAGGAAAGATGAAAACGATTGCCACTTTATTGCTGTTAGTTGTAATCCATGTTCGGGCTCAGGAGACGATGGTTCGACTTGTCAGTGCCAGTCAGTGCGCCGAGATTGGCAACAGCGATGTTCGTACTCAATGCATTGAGACGCTCAAAACCCAGACCTCCTTTGAATATCCCAAGAGAATGCAATTGTACGTGAGCCCGGGGTCACAGACTCTGACGTCCGCGCCGGTGGTGGTGGAGGCGGCTCCGAAACCTGTGGATAACCGCACTCAAACGGAGAAAGACATACATGTCATTGCCATCGCCACATCGGTGACTGCCGTCGTATCTGTGATCAGTCTGGTGTGCAGCTTCATATTGCTCGGGAGCATTTAGGACAGAGGCTCTATGGCGGCGGATGTACTGGAGGCGGCGCATGTCGCCTCAGTGGCTACTTCTCCGCGTTGTGTGGAAGTTTGGGTATGAAAGTTATCGAGATAGGAACTCGTGAGGAGTTCCAATTATTTACTGAACTAGTAGGCTGCTGACAACTCGCAATGGTCGTCAGCATACCCGGAATAAAATCGCTATTGATATTGCTGCATCACCACGATGCGGTATTCGTACCCCGTAAGATTGGTTGCTGCAACAACTCCAGTGCTTTGATTATTGAGGATGCGGATGTCTCCAAGTGAAGTCACGTAATATGGAGGTGTCCACCATACTTGAGCAGTACTTGCGCGCACATAAACCGAAATCAAGGGGGCGTATGTTGAATAGATATTGGTGACAGTCCAATAACCAGCAGTGTTTAACCCACCGGAAGTCAAATAGCCACTAAGGACATAAACTCCGCTCGTTCCAGACGCTCCTTTAGCTCCGCTGTCACCTTTGATACCTTGCACCCCTTGGATACCCTGATCACCTTTTTCACCCTACGGTCCGGTCGGACCTTCAAAGCATCCCCAAAACGCGAACAACAAAACAAAAGCGAATAGAATCTTCTTCATTTATTTCTCCTTCTGGCATGGGTTGCGCCAAAGGAAAATGATATCAAAATGATCCAATGATATCACAATGGAATACTTGTATTGGCCTATATCTCCAAATCATGAAGACCACAAAACCATCAAAAACTCAACAGGTTGGGCTATTTTCAAGAGTCTCTGTTGAATCCAAGAGCATGTTTGAGGACATCGTGTACGCCTTGGATATGAAAAGTGGGGCTGCAATGGAGGCTGTAATCCGGTATTACTACGAGAATGCGGGAGTGAAGTCGCGACCGAGTAAGAAGAGGGGCGGGAAATCATAGGAGAATTATTGCTCTTAATTAACGCAGAAAACGCCGATCCGTTTTACCCCCATTCTCCGTAAATTATTGGCAGGGACCTAGGTCCCGTCTGAACCCAAGGAGCGTAGGATGCTACACACGTTCCACATCGGCCACCACGAGTACCATTTCGACGACAAGGATTTTGGCCTGTCCGATCTCATCATCGACGCAGCCTATATCATTGTCTTCCTGTTGTTGCTCGGTCTGGTGCCGATGCCTTATGTGGGCCTGCTGTTTCAGTAGGACAGCGGCCCGACGAATCGCCTAGGAAGCGAGGGGTTCCACCTCGTACAGAATCACCTCATGGCTCTTGCCTTTCAACGGCGTCGAGCCCAGTGGCGTCGCGCGGAACCGTTTCTTCGTGTGTTCGTGCAGGCTCTCCGTGATGAGGATTTGATCCGGCTTCGCGATGCCGCACACACGCGCCGCCGTGTTCACCGTATCTCCGATGGCCGTGTATTCCAGCCGCGCATCTGTGCCGAGCGAACCCACCACCACCTCGCCGCTGTTGAGGCCGAATCCGGCGTGGATCTCCGGCAGGCCGGTCTGTTGCCACTCCCGCGACAACGCCGCCAGTTCCTCGCGCATCTCGAGCGCCGCCGAGACCGCAGCCAGTTCGTGATCCGGCACGGGCACGGGCGCATTGAACAGGATCATCATGCTGTCGCCGATGAATTTGTCCAAAGTGCCGCCGTGTCGGAAGACCACTTCGCTCATGCGCGAGAAGTAGATGTTGAGCAATTGCGAAACTTCCAGCGGAGAAAGACCTTCGGCCATCGCCGTGAAACCGCGGATGTCCGCGAACAGCACGCTGACGCGTGTCTTCTCAGGATGGAGGTGGAGGCTGATGCTGCCGCGCTCCGCGATGATTTTTTCCGCCACACCCGGAGGCAGGAAGCGCCGCAAATAATCGCGGATGCGGGTTTCCGAGCTCAGACGCCGGTTCAATTCGGCGTTTTCCACCACCATGCCCGCCATGCCGGCGAGATTCATGGCGAGATCGAGATCTTCGACCGTGAACTTGGATCTGGATTTTTTACTGTCGAGGTAGATGACGCCGAACACGCGGCCATCCTCGTAGATGGGGCAGCACAGTGCGGTTTTGATGCGCAGATTGATGATACTCTGCGAGGGCATGGCCCCGCCGAAACCGGTTCCCACGGCATCGCTGTCGAAGAGAAACCCGGTTTTGCTTTCCAGCACCTTGGAGACGAGCGTGCGGGAGTAGAGATGATCTTGCAGATTGCCCTTGGGGTGTCCATCCGCATAGGCCACGTGCGCGCTGACCGATTCCGGATTTTCCGGATCGGTAATCAGGATGTAGCCGGTGTCGCAATGCACAGCCTCGAACAGCAATTGCATGGTGCGATCCAGAATCTCGGGCACGGAATGGTTTCCATTCAGCACGCGCATGGCGCGCTGCAGGATTTGCAACCGGCGTTGCAAGGCTTCGGCGTGCCGCGCTTCCTCGCGGATCTCACTGGTGTTGCCGCCGGGGATTTGACGTGAGGAGACGATGCTGAAGTCGAAGTCGCTGTCGCTCAAGGAAACCGGCGTCGAACGCATCGGATCGGTCGAGGCTTTCCAAGCCAGACGAAGATCCGTTCCGCCCACGCTCAAGGTCTGCCCGGTTTCCCAGGCTGTATCCTGCACGCGCTTGCCGTTCAGGAAGGTTCCATTCGTGGAGCGCAGATCCGTGAACTCCACGGTATTTCCCGACAGGGTGATGAAGCCGTGGCGTGAGGAAACGCGCGGATCCGCGATGCATAAATCACAATCTGCGGCCCTGCCCACCAAGGTCCGTCCGTGAGGCAACGGAATGTGTTTCGGCAGAGGAGCCGGTGAGCGTAAAACTTCGAGGTACCAGGTGGCCATGGGGGTCAAAATTAATCCCCTCCGAAATAATCCCGCAATCCGCTGTGACGCCGGACACGGCGATTCAGGGCCTCACGCAGGGCGGCATCGGAGCCGAGGACGCGGACCGATTTCCGGGCACGGGTCACGGCCGTGTACAGAATTTCCCGGGAAAGCACGCGGTTTCCTTCTTCCGGCAACACCAGCAACACGGAATCGCATTCCGAGCCCTGACTTTTGTGCACTGTGACCGCGAAGGCCGGCTCTGAGGGCGGCAGAAAAGCTGCAGGCAATCGTAGCCACCCGCCGTCGCGGGGAAAGCAGACCATGCTCCCGGAGGCGGTATTCAAGCGTATTCCGATTTCACCATTGGAGAGTCCAGTGCGGTTGTCGTTACGGGTGATCAGCAGGGGTTCACCGTGGAGACCCTCTTCGCTTCCCGTGTCTTTGGCTCCGAAGATCGGGCGCAACTGTTCGCGCAGCAGACGGTTGATGCGCACGGTTCCAAATTTTCCATGGCGAGTACAAGTCAGGATGCGTTCGTGCGCGATGAATTCCATGAGCGCCGACAAGATCTTATCCTCCACGGAAGCTTTTGCGACGATCAGCCATTCCGGATACGTCTTTCCGCGAATCCGGCGTTCGACGAAGGTGGTGCGGCCGTACTCCTTCAATACATGGGGAATTGCGTCGGCATAATTTCCGTCGGGAACAGGCAGGCGGAATTTTTGTAGCACTGCGGATTCATCGCCCGCCCGGATGTCGGCGGCGTAATCGATCAAGTTCTGCTGCGCCCGGTGTCCGCGGTCGAGAATCACGGAGGGAATTTTGGTGCCGATCAGTTCGCTCAGGATCGCACCCGCATCCACGGCGGGCAATTGATCCGCGTCGCCCACGAGAATGAGCGTGGCGTCCGCGGGTAATGCCCGTACCAAGGCTGCCAAGGTGAATGCATCGGCCATGGATGCTTCATCGAGCAATACCAGATCGGCGGGAATCGGATCCCCGGAGTGCCGGGCAAACTGTCCGGAACGCGGCGAGTAACCCAACAGGCGATGAAGTGTTTCGACGCTGCCCCCCTGACCCCCCAGAGGGGGGGGAAGGGAAGAAAGAGATTCTTGCAGCCGTTGCGCGGCACGACCCGTGGGGGCACAGAGGTGAATGCGATGTGGCGGAATGGCGCCCAACGAGAACACCACGTGCAACAAAGAAGAGATCCACGTGGTCTTGCCCGTTCCCGGCCCACCGGACAGCAGAAAGATTTTCTCTCGTAGCGCCATGACCAAGGCTTCCTTCTGCCGTGGTGTGAGAGTAACCGGAGCGGAAAATTTTTGCAATGCAGATTCCACCAATGCAGCATCTATTGCAGCATTTGTTTTATTCAACCTTCCGAGCAATCCCTCGGCAATGGCTTTCTCAGCATGGAAATGGCGGTGGAAGTAAAGTCGGTTGCGATGGAGAATCAATGGACGGGGTTGTGAGGCATCGCCGAGAATGGAGGCATAGTTTCCCTTGGCGGCATTCGCCAGGAAAGTTCCCCTCTCTGGAGAGTGGGGAAGAAACGGCAAGCACAAACTTCCTTCGGCGCATGCGGTGGCCAGTTGCGTCAGCGCATCGCGCAAAACGGAGTCATTTTCTGCATCGGCCATATTGCATAACAGGTCGATAATGCGGTGGTCGACATAATCCAACGGATCTTTTTCCGTCGAAAGCGGCATGTCCGTTTTTTGAATCATAACGCTTCCATTCCCAAAATTTCCCGCAGCCGTGCCGGATAAGCTTCCCGCAGTGCTTGGCGAGTCGGCTGATGGAAATACCCGCTGAATTTTTGCGGTGAGGCCCCGCGCAGGTAGAGGTAATAGATGCCACCGAAATGTTTGTCAGGATCGTACCCTGACACACGAGTCTTCAGCCATTTGTCCAGCGCCACGGAGTAAAGTTGGTATTGCAGATGGTAGTCGTGCTTGTCCATGTCGGCAGCGATGTCTTTTTCCGTGTAACGCTCGAGCAGATTGGATTTCCAATCGAGCAGGAAGTAACGATCCTGATGTCGGAACACCAGATCCATGAATCCCCACAAGAATCCGTCACGGCGTTGGATGTGTTCTGGCAGTGTGGTCTTCGCCAGACCATTCCACGGCAACAGGAATTCCATCTCGTGTTTGCGTTCCGCAATTCCTGAAAGCCGGAACATAGTCCCGCCTTTCGGATCGACGAGTGGCATGTGCAAGGTGTTCCAGACGAGTTGGAGGGAGGCGCGGAGATAATCTTCCGTCAGTCCGTGTCTCCCCAGAATGGAGCGCGCGGTTTCGGTGACGCGGGGTTGTTCCATCCACAAGTCTGCGTTTCCGACGGTATTCACACCCTGAAAGTCCACCGCCTCAAGTAATTCGTGCAAGGCGTTTCCGGTTTCAGGGCCCGGAGGCAAATCCTTGGCAGTCACACTTTCGACGACCTCGGCGGCATCCGCAGGAATGATTTCCGGCCCGCTTTCCTCGCGGTTGAGTCGCCGTCCATCTTCCTCCAGCACGGGCGTGGCAGCGCGTTTAACGATTTGTGAATAGGAGGAAAGTTTGCGTGTGCGCTCCTGGAAGAAGGCTCCGGCCTCTTCCCACGGATCGCGTTCTGGAAATTCGACGGCAGGAGAGTATGGCAGAAGACCCGATATCGCAGTTGGCGAAAAGTGGGGAAGATCTCCACGGTCAATGCGGAAAAGATGTTCATGTTTACGTGCCGCTTCGCGTAACGCGTCCGATGCGAATCCGCCCAATGGCCCGGAGCCGGCATGCGAGAATTTCTCCGGCAAAAGAGGAACATACAGCCGTTGCTTCGCGCGCGTCAGTCCCACGTAAAACAAACGTCGATCCTCTTCCGAAGCCTGCTGTCGATGAATCTTTTCGGCGGTTTCATTTTCGCGGTCGAGAATGTGTTGGAATCCCTGCTCATCGCGCAAGGTGTAGAAGGTGGCTTTCCGGCTTTCACTCAAGGAGGCGAGAAATATCACGGGGAATTCGAGCCCCTTGCTCAAATGCAAGGTCATGATCGTGACACGAGGAATTCCATCACCGTTGGATGTTTCGCTTTCCTCTCCGCTTTCCTGTAATCGCAACGAGTCAAAACGGTGCAACAGTGCGTGCGGAGATCCGGCGCACTTCATCCCTTCTTCGGTGAGGCGGCGCGCCAAAGCCAACAATGTTTGGACCTCGGAGCCACCGCGTGTTTGCGCGGCCAGACGGTGGATGTAACCGTGTTCGTAAAGCAGAGACTGGAAGAACTCCGTCCAGCGGCCCGCCTGGGCCAGAGCGGCCCATCGCCGGATGGTATCCGGAATTTCCTCAGGTATTCCGCGCGGCCATTCACGGCGAAGAAATGGCAGGGTCAGGATTTGAGTTTGTGAACGTGGATCGCGGGCTGTTTCCAGCAGCTCCAATAGCAGACGAATCTGGTCCGCTTGAATGCTGTCGAAAACACCACCCCGACGGCGGATGCGGCAGGGAATGCCCGCACGCCGCAAGGATTTTTCCAGGGCGGCGGCTTCGGGATTGGTGCGGGTCAGTATGGCAATCCCACCTAACCCTTCCACAAGCGAGGAGGAAGCTTGCATGAGGCTGCGGATCTCCGCGGCGATCCAGGTATGGACGATTTTCTGCGCCTCACTTTTTCTGGAAAATCCGGTGAAGTCGCGCAATACGACAGGCGTTTCTGTCTGCTTTTCTTTGGAACGTGAAGATGGGGATTCCGCGAACGTGAAAGGTATGTGGTTCGAGGTACCCGGAAGTTTCCAGTTTGCGGATTCCTCAGCGATTTCCGCCAGTCCAAACCAGCTCGGATGTGAAAAGGTCGCGTTCAACGCGTCGATCAGGCTTGGAGACGAACGCCAGTTTTCGCGCAATCCCGATCCCTGTGCCTGATTATTCGTAGCACGCATATGCAATTCTTCGCGCGCCGCGAAGTATGTGCGCAAATCGCCACCGCGGAATCCGTAGATGGCTTGTTTGGGATCACCGACCAGAAAGAGACGGGGGCCGTTCTTGCCGTCGAGACACAGTCGCCGGAGCAATTCCCATTGCAGCGGATCGGTATCCTGAAATTCATCGACGATACAGACGCGATAACGCTCGCGCAGTTGCTCCACTAGACTGGGCCGGTTGCGGACGGCTTCCGTCAACCGCGAAACCATGTCATCATAACTCAACGCGCCGAGTCGTTTCTTTTCCTGAACCAGTCGCTCTCGCAAGGCGCGTACCGCCTCGGCCACAAAATGAAAAGCCCTCACCCGTCTCGCTTCTTGCAAGCGTTGGACTGTATCATGGAAATGCTGGCAGCACTCTGCGAAAGTCACCCAATGAGGGTCTTTTGCCTGGGCTTTCAAGCCCGCCACGAATCCTTTTTTGTAGGCCGTGGAGTTTTTATTCAGACGCAGAAACCGATCCGCGAGGGCTTCAACCGTGGCTGACTGCTCAAGCCAGTCGCATACTTTGAGAAAGGTGTCTTTGGCGTGTTGTCTGTTGATCCTTGCGTAGGTGTTGCGTAATTCTTGAGCATAGGGTTCCAGTTCCATCTGGAGGTGATGAACCTGATTCGGATCGGGATCCGGTGCCAGCCGATCCCCGCGGCCGGGCTGATAGGCCAGCGCAACGGACACAAGATGGCTGCGCCAGTCTTTAGGAATTCCTTTCCCTTCCTGCATAACGCCGAGAAACTCCCGCAAACGTTCCGTGTCCCTGGCCCAAGGTCCGCGCAACAATCCATCCAACGTTTCGTGGAGCAGCGTGCGCTCGTCCGCCACTTCGCTGTCGAACAAGGTTTCATTCTCCAGCGCATGCGCCTTCAGGATCGAATGGCAGAAGCCGTGCAAGGTGTGAATCGAGGCCTCGTCGCTGCGCAGATGCGCCTCGAAGAGACGTCTGCGTTCCGCTTCAGTCCAGCAATCCTTCCGGCTTTCTTTCTTCAATAGATCGCGGATTCGCTTGCGCAAATCGCCCGCCGTTTTTTCCGTGAAGGAGAGCAACAAGATGGAATCGAATTCCCATTCCGGTTTTTCCACTACGAAGCGAAGCACAAGATGCTCGACCGCAAACGTCTTGCCTGTTCCCGCCGAGGCCTCGAGCAAAGCCGGAAGGTCGAGATTCAGATCGCCCACAATGGCCGGAAAATCTTCGGGTAGACGGCGCTTCACGGTTCCACCGCTTTCCAGTCTTTCAACCAGTCGAGGTAGGGGAGAATGCGGCGGGCGATTTTGTCTCCGGCATCTTGCGGTGTTTCGGGTTCCAATGCGCGTAGGATACGCGCGCGTTGACCTGAAGGTTTGAAGAACGAGTCATTCTCGTCACGTTCTTCATCGTCGATCCGCTCTTTCCAGTATTCGAGATTCGAAGCCTCTTCTTCGGAGGGCCGTGCGATTTTTTCGATGATGGAAAGTGGGAGGTGGTCGAAGTCGGGAGTTCGCAACGCGTCCTGCAGCAGATTTGCCAGATGAGTTGCAGCATTTGCGGGTGTCAAATCAGGTGCCAGTCTGAAGATTGCGCCATCTTTCGACAATGCATATCCGGGCCCGGAAAAGCGGCCTCCCGCATCCAATGCGGCGGTGCAAAGATGGAAGACGTAGACCGCGAGCTTCTCTCGGTGGCTCGATTTCTTGTCGAGAAGCAACGCCCATCCCTGCTCCGAATTTTCGCCCATAAAAAAATGAGGGAAAGATCCCTCGATGGTTGTATTTGCGCCAATCTTTGCGGCGTTGAATGCCGGGGCATCACACAGGGGTGACTGCATTCGCAGTGAACCGGGTCCACCCAAGCGCAATGCCCCGGCATAATGTAGGCCGAGATGTTGCAGTGCATTCTTCAACTCCTGAACAGAGCCGTCGAGAAATTTCTGCGTTTCCTTCGCGAGATTTTCGAGCTCCAACGTCGCGTAAATGCCGGGCGGACCTTGTCCATTCCAGATGTTGCGTTGCAGTGCAAGTAGCGCGGCTTTTTTTCCCTGTCCGGGTTGCACAAGTTCGGCTTGAAGCGCCGCATCGAGGTACAGTTCATTCTGCCATTGGTTCAGGAATAATTCCCGGATTTCCTCTTCCTCCTCCACCTCGCCGCTGAAGCGGAAATGCCGGAAGCATGCATGTCCCACGGGGTTTTGCAGATATTCGGCGAGATCTCGAATGGCGAACGTGGGTGTGTTTTCCTCAGGAATCACAGCCCACGTTGGTGAGGCTGGAAGTGATAATTTCGCGTTCAGGATCGCCAACGCTTCGGTTTCGGAAAGATTTTCCAGAGTCTTTCGCCGCAAGGTTTCCATTTGCGGGCGTGGAGGTGCAGGCCATTTCTTTCCTGTATTTTCATCGTTCGCATAACGACCGTCGCTGTCGAGTTCAATAATGGAAAAGTTCACCGGGGTTTCATTATTTGAAATAGGCAGAATGTCGGATTCAAGGTGCGCGATGAGGCCCGCCAACGCATGCGAAGGTTGCCGCACGCTATCCTTTTTCGCGTCGTGTCGCGTGTAGGACAGATGCAAGGTTTCAGAGGTGGTGCAAATGACCTCGAGGAAAGCGTATAGATCACGCGACGCGGGATCGGCTTCTCCGATGACCCGGCGGTAGGAACGCAAGTCCAGCGGTGCGGATCCTGCAGGTGACGGAAAATCCCCGGCATTGAGGCCCAATACCCACACATGGCGGAACGGTAGTCCGCGTAATGCAGAGAGACTTCCGACGCGCACACCGCCCCGCAAAAACGGCATGCGCGCCGATCGGGGATTCCGAAAGTGATCTTCGAGCAGCATGACAATGGTATGGTGAGTGACACGCTGGCTGTCCGGGCTTTCGGTAAGAGAGCGATTCCACAAGCCAACGTCTGCGCAGAAACGGCGGAGGTCTGCCATGGCTTGAATGTCGAGCGCGTGATTTGAATCCGCGGCGAACCACGCTTCGAGCAAATGGGATAAATGCCGGCTCCATTCCCGAAACGACAAGGCTTGCCCGGATGCAAAGGGCTGAAGGTCACGGCGCAGTGTGTCCAGAATTTCGAGGCAACTAGATAATTCGTCGCGATCTCTTCCGGTGTTCGACAGAGGATGTAACCCGGCGTTTTCCAGCTCCGCATCATTTGGATCCAGGATGTATCCCAGTAAAGTTCGTCGCAGGGCTGCTTCCATATTGGAAAGTGAATCTGGAAATGCGTCTTGGCCAGCATGTGATTTTGCATCCCAGCCTTCATGAAAACCCGCGGCTTCCAGGAGATCTCCGAAGTTTGCAATGGCGCTTCCATTCAATCGCAGTCGGGTTTGTACCGTCGGGTTTTCCAACCAGGAGATGAAATCACTGCGTTGGAAGGCGCCGGAACCGATGTCCAGCAGATCCAGAAATCCACGGAGCAGGCTGCTTTCCTGCAACATGCCCGCTTCTGACAGGCAGTAAGGCACAACCCCCGCGCCATGCGGAGCTCCGGTGAAAACCGATTCGATGACGGGCAGGTAATCCTCAAGATTCACGGGGATGATGGCAATCTCCTCGGGGTGCAGCCGGGGATTGGCCAACAGCAGTTCCGCGATCTGAGCGCGAGCGGCTTCGACTTCCGCATGGCGATCTGGGGCCGATGCAACTTGCAGCGAAGCGTCTTGGTTCGGTCGTTCAGATTCTTCCAATGGCCCGCCTCGGTGCAATACCGCGCGCTGCACTGTTGCGAGCAGAGAGCCACTTTGAGGCTCTTGAAAGCAGGCCTTGAAATCGTAGTCGGTGATTTGACTCCAAAGGCGGATGGTTTCACGTCCCGGTTTTCCGAAACGACTCAATAACGCGTTGTCCTGCGATTCTTCCGGCAATTCTTCCGCTTGAAGTTGCGCGTGCGTCAACGGTTTGCGGGGTGGGGAGACGTCCTCCCAATATTCCGAGCAGGGATTCAACGCATAGATTTCGAAATCCACAGCGGAATTTCCGAATGTGTCCGAATGACCGAGCTTGTAGATCAAAGCACGATGGAAAGGGGAGATGTGAGACAGGCCGAACAGATGGAAGGTTTTTTGAGGTTTGGGTTTCGGATTTGTGGATCGTTCCTGACCCAACACCATCTCCGCATATTGTGGCAGCGTGTATCGGTAAATACCTGTGGCTTCACCCCATTGATCCCGCAGTCCGTTTTTTTGAAACAGCGCCTGATAAATTTCCCGCTGCCACTTTTCCAAGTCCAGAACCTGTTTCTTCTGGCTTTCTGAAAGTTTTGATTTCCGAAGATATTGCTCGAAGCAGGCTTCTCCGCGCATCCAGCTTTCGGCCAGTCCTTTAAAGCCACCCTCTGAAACACGGCTGTATTCGTACTCGCGGAACAACGCGGCCAGCCTTCCCGCGAGCTGACATTGCCGCCGGGCTTGATCGTGCGGTTCTGCGTTTGCAGGATACAAATACTGGCGCACGGCTTCGGGAGGGGTTACCTCAAGGCGGGCCAGAATCATGCCTTGGAGGTTGATGGCGTCGAGTTGCCGCGCGGGTTGCCGATCTTCGGCTTCGCGGAAATGATCGAGTTCCGCCAGTCGATCCCACAGCAATTTTTCCAGATGGGGAAAGTTCAGGTTGGCGGCGATGCCCAGCTTTTCCGCCAGCTGGATTTGCAGCCATCCCCGCAATGCCGGCGTTGGGGTGGCGATGACGGGAGCATCGAAAGGATCTCCGGTCCCGTCCAAATTTTCGACGAGTTGTTCCGCGAGGGCGTCGAGCGAATTGCTGAAGTGGAGGCGGGAGGACACGGTGTCCCAATCTAGTCAGTGCCGCAAGAGAGGGAATAAAAAAGCCCGGGGATGCGATGAACCTCCCCGGGCCGACCCTTCTGGCACGGGAAAGGAGTCCAACGTGCCAGTCAGGAAATCAGATGATTGGGTTAGTTGATGACGGTACCCGGGAG
>OMJM01000082.1 GCA_900299345.1 bacterium
GAAGACTGAGCCTTCCGAACCGCACACGTGTACCTCAGCCCCGTGTCCCGTGTTGGAGAAGCAGGCCGTCGAGCCTTCGACCACGCCCATGGCCCCGTTCTTGAAGCGCAGGATGGCCACAGCCACGTCCTCGACCTCGATGCGTTCGTGGGCGGCACGCTTGGCGAAGGCGCACACCGATTCCACGTCGCCGATCAGATGATAAAGCTGGTCGATGGTGTGGATAGCCTGGTTCATCAGCGCGCCGCCGCCGTCCAGTTTCCACGTGCCGCGCCAGCCGCCTTGATCGTAGTATTGCTGCGTTCGGTACCATTTCACGTAAGCATCGGCCAAGGTGATGGTGCCGAGGCGTCCGCCGTCCACGGCCTTCTTGAATTCCCGGACCGAATCGAAAAATCGGCGCTGGTGCACGCCCGCGAGAATCACGCCGTTCTTCTTGCACGCCGCGATCATGGCGTCGATTCGTTCCAATGTCACTTCGACGGGCTTCTCGCAGATGACGTGCTTCCCGGCGTTTGCTGCGCCGACGGCGGGATCGAGGTGCGAGCCGCTGGGTGTGCCGATGGTGACCACGTTCAGACCGGGATGCGCCAGAAACTCCTCGTACTTGGAATAGGCCTTTACGCCGTAATCCGCGGCGAGTTTATCCGAGGCATCGGCGCGCAGATCGAAGACGCATTCCAAATGCCCACCCTGCATGGCTTGAATGGCCTTGGCATGGAAGTGGCCGATCATGCCGCAGCCCACGATTCCAAATCCCAATCCTGATTTGTCGGTCATGTCCGGTCCTTTATTTCTTGGGCAACGGTTCAAACAGGGAGTTCAGCGCCAGTTTGCGCGCCTCCACCAAGAGGCGATACTTTGCCAGGATGTTTGCCCGCAGTTCAGACGGTTCGCTGCCTTTTTCCAGCATGTCGAGGAAGGCGCCTCGCGCCTCGCCGAAGTGCTGTTCGTGCGTTGTTCGCAACGTGGCGGGAATTTCGATGAGGAAGTTCTTGCCCTCGCGTTTCGCGGTTAGGCCGGGGTAGGTTACCGCGTGTTTGTCCAGCACGGCTTGTATCGACCCTGCGAGTGTTTCCGGAGCGAGATGCGGCTCGATGAGGAATTCCACCAGGTAATTTCGCTCGGGAAGTTGACGCACGACCAGATCCGCGTTCGTTCCCCGTATCCGGGAAAAGTGCGTGTCGCCACCGCCGCGCGGGGTTTCGACGTTCCATAGCACCTTGATGTGAATGGGGAGGCCTTTGACCGTGTAGCGCAATTCTCCGTTGCAGTATAACGGCAAAGTGTTGTTGCGCACTTGCGACCGCACGGACTCGGGAAAATCCGGATGCCGTGTGATGTTGGAAAATTTGGCTTGTGGGATCAAGGTAGCCCACCGGCGGGCGGCCATAAGTCGGATATCCTGATCGAAATCCACCTTCTGTCCGGGGAAGAGCATCCAGTGCGTCATGTCCACCAGATGCGTGGTCACGTCCACAATGCCTTCGCCCTGCACGTTGACGTCGAAATACCACGGTGGACGTCGCAGGGGTTTGCCATTCACGGTTTTGAGCAGGTGGTGCACGGATTCCTTGTACACCGCCGGTCCGCCTTTAGGATCGACAAAAGGATTTCCAAAGATCTTCGGCTCCGCTAGGAAAATCTTCTGGAGCACGGTGGTGATTTCGAAGCGCTCCGTCATGATGTCCGCGGTGAGCGGGCGTTCGGGGCGCATGGCATCTTTCAGGAATCCGAGGCTCTTTTCATCCGTGGCCCAGGGCTTGTCCGCAAAGATGCGGATACCGGCACGGTTGACGCGCTCGATGTTGCGAATCTTGGTGTCGTTTCGTCCTGCCAGAATCGCGATGTCCGCCTTTTTATCGCGAAGCAGCGCGTCCACCGAATCCTCGCCCTTGTATACATGCAGGTTCCAACGGGTGGGATTGTCCTTGCGGGCGTTGAAGTCGCGGATGTAATTGCAGAAGGCTTCGAGTTCCTCGCCCTCGGGAGCATAGACGTATACGTCATCCGCAAGGCTGGGATGCGGATCGCGCAGACTCAAAGCCGCGTGAAAATGCCCGGGGTTCAGGACGGCAAGGGTGAATTGAGCCACGATTAGCGCACCTTGAAGAAGATCAGGCTGCCCAGAATCAATGCGAGGATGGAGACGAGGTGGAAACGCCAGAGGATTTTGGAGTTCAAAGCCTGCGGAGAATCAAAATTTCCCTTCCACTTCATCTGATAATGGTGATGCAGCGGGGCGCGCAGGAATAAGCGACGACCCTGTCCGTCCGAGGAAAAACGCCGGGTGAATTTGAAGCCCGTGATTTGCAGGAGTACAGACAGGGCTTCGGCCACCAGCACGGCGCCCACGATGGGCAGGAACAGCTCAATGCGCAGCAGCACGAACATGATGCCGATGGCGCCGCCCAGCCCGATGGAGCCTGCATCGCCCATGTAAATCTCCGCCGGCGGGCTGTTGTACCAGAGATACGCCAGCATGGCACCGATGATGGCGGTACAGATGGGGAAGAGCTCGTCGCCTCCGGGAATGTAGGGGATGAGGAAGTACTTGGCGAAGATGGCGTTACCCGAGATATAAGCTACGACTCCCGCGAACAAAGCCGTGGTGATGAGAGGCACGCTCACCAGCGAATCCAATCCGTCGGTGAAGTTCGCGCCATTGGCGCTGGCTGTGGTGACCAGGCAGATGAGGGCGATGAAGGCCCAATTGGGAAGATGCGGGAACCACACCTCGGGTTTCACGAAGGGCAATGTGACGTGTCCCGAGAGGCCGGGGATGAACTTGTAAGCGAAGCCCGCCACCAGAAGCGAAAACAGAATATATAGCGTCATGCGCAGCCGTGCGGAAATGCCGTCGGCTTTGGCCTGATAGTCGGCGCGTGAGATTTTTCCCAACGCCACCAAACGTTTGTTACGCACCTTCATCAGATCGTCCACCGCGCCGATGGCCGCATAAGCAGTAAGGATGACGAGCGCAGATCCGGAATAGGCGTTGAGCTTGGCAAAGCACAACGATGCCGCAATGACGGCGATGACCAGCAACATGCCACCCAGAATCGGGGGCGGCGGTTTCCCCTGATGATCGAAATCGGCCGTGGCGTCGCGGCGTTTCAGGAAGGCGATGTAATGCGGCATAGCGAGGAACACCAGCAATGCCGTAAACAGCGACGCGGCTCCGGCGCGGAAGAGCCGATCCTCGAAAAGATGGACGTGGGTGAGGTGGAAGAGAAGAAGGGAGAGCATTTCTTAGGCGGCCTTTTGTGTGGTGTGTTCGGCGGCCAGGCGAACCTTTATTTCGCCGTATAAATCGCGCAAGCTGTCCTCCAGCGATATCATGGGTTTCCATCCTGTGAGAGTCATAAGTTTCTCGGGAGAGCCGACCAGTAAGGGAATATCGATGGCGCGTTCTAGCGCCGGGTCGATGCGAATTTCGATGGGGCACTTGGAGAGGCTGATCAGGAACTGCACCAGATCGCGAATCGTTCTCACCTTGCCGGAACAGATGTTGTAGACCTCACCGGTGTTTCCACGCTTTACGAGCAAGACCAAGGCACGGGCGTGATCTCGCACGTCGAGGTAGTCGCGCGATACGTCGAGATTGCCGGTGTAAATCGCCGTCTCCCCGTCGTACAGTTCGATGCTGGCAATTTGTGAGGCAGCAGAAGACAACACGAACTTGCGATCCTGATGCGGCCCGGTGACGCCGAAGGCGCGGGCCACCACGATGTCGGAGTGGTAGGCCGAGGTGAATTGTTTGACCAGCAATTCGCAGGAGGCCACAGCCGTAGCGTAAGGTGTGAGTGGAAGAGCCGGATCCGATTCGCGATGGATGACATCCATGACGCCTCGGCCTCCGCCGTAGATCTCTGCGGAAGAGACGAAGAGAATTCGCGCTTTGGGTACAACTTGCCGCGCCGCTTCGAAGAGGTGGTAGGCGCCGAGAATGAAGAGCTGCAGCAACGAGGAAGGCTTCAGGCCGGTGGAACCCAAAGAGAATTCCTGCGACACGAGATGGTAAATCTCGGAAGGCTTGGTTTCCGAGAGCAACGCGTGAGTCTGCTTGTAGTCGGTGAGATCCGTCTGAGTGTAGCGTACACCCGTCAGACGTAGAGGCTCCGGAGGCGGTTCCGGGGAGACGGCGATGATTTCTCTTTCCTGAAGAGGCAACAGGTTGAGGAGATGGTAACCGAGGAAGCTGTTGCAACCCGTCACGAGGATGCTCATCCGTGGTCTCCCAACACCACCTTGAAAGCGTCGCGCACGGCATCTTCCGGAGGATTGACCACGGGTACAGCCTCGCCAAGGCTCTTGGGCACAATGAACACGCGACGACCGGATGAAGCTTTCTTGTCCCGACTCATGGCCTCGAAGGCTTTGTCCATATCGAAGGCATTGGAGAAATGGCGGGGAAGATTCAGACGATCCAACAGGGCATCATGCCGTATCACATCCTGTGCACTCAGCATGCCGAGCGAACCGGAGAGCCGTGCCGCACAACGCATCCCGAGCGCCACGGCCAGGCCATGTGGGTAGCGGTACTCCGAGAGATTTTCAAAGGCATGGCCGAAGGTGTGGCCGTAGTTCAGGACGGCGCGTCCACGCTCGTCCATCTCGCGCTCGTCGTTGCCCACCACCGCGGCTTTGATGGCGCAGGAGCGGCGCACGATGTATTGCAAGGCTCCCATGTCCTGTTGCGCCACGGCATCCGCATTTTGTTCCAGCCACGCGAAGAATTCCATGTCTCGGATGATTGCATACTTGACCACTTCCGCGAGGCCCGCGAGGTATTGTTCGCGCGGCAACGTCTTGAGACTGTTAAGGCTGATGATCACGGCACGCGGCTGGTGGAATGCGCCGATAAGATTCTTGCCGAGCGGGTGATTGACCCCGGTCTTGCCGCCCACACTCGAATCCACCATCGACAGCAAGGTGGTTGGAACCTGGATGAAGGGGATGCCGCGCAGGAAAATGGAAGCGGCGAAACCGGTCATATCGCCGACCACGCCGCCGCCGCAGGCCACCAAAACACTTTTGCGTGAAAAGCCCTGACGCAACAGCCATGTCAGCAGCTTTTGAATGGAGGTCAGGTTCTTTTCCGGCTCGCCGGATTTCCAATAGAACGCGGGACAATTCCCCAGCGCAGTGCGCAAATGCTCTAGCATCGATCCTTGCGCATCCTGCACGTTCTGGTCCGACACCACTGCGAAAGACTGCGGGCAACCGGTTTTTTCCGCGATGGAGTCGATGTAATCGGACAAATCCTCGCCGATGTAAATGGGATAGCGGCGTTCTCCGAGTTCAACCCACAAGGGATCTAGTTCCTCGACGAGCAATCTATGGATGATGCGGCGTGTGAAGACGTGGTGCGGGAGCGACTCCTCGGATTCGAACTGGAAATTCGCCAGGTCGTATAGCGGCTGGCGCTCCGCCAGCATGCTCTTGATTTTCTCCAGCTTGGCTGGATCGTCCAAATCGGCGAGCAAAGGCCGGGATTCTTTTTTGCGGTTGACGCGCTCCAGAATCACTTCCGGGCTGGCGCGCAGTCCGATCAGGACTCCGTTCTTGCGGATGAGTTCGATGGCTTCCGGATTCAGCAAGGTGCCGCCCCCGAGAGAGGCCACCATTTGCCCGCTCGCGCAGATCTCCCGCAAGGTTTCCAGCTCCAGTTTGCGGAACGCGGCCTCACCTTGCTCCGCGAAAATCTGCGGAATGGTTTTGCCGGTCTTCTCTTCCACCAACTTGTCCGTGTCGAAAAATTTCCACCCCAGCGACGCCGCGGTCAGCGCGCCGATCCGGCTCTTGCCTGAGGCCATGAAGCCCGTGAAAAAGATGTTGCGCGTCTTGGTCAGCTTCATGGCGCGGCTGCCTTCTGCGTCTGAATGCCTTCGTAGAAGAAAGCCGGATTCGGATCAATGCCCGTCCAGAGTTTGAACGAGGCGATTCCCTGATGCACGAGCATGGCCAAGCCGCCCACGGTATGGCATCCGCGTTCCCGGGCCTGGCGCAGCAGGGCGGTTTCCTCCGGATTGTAGATGAGGTCGTAGACGATTTGGCTGGACAACAATTGTTCGCCCGGCAACAGGCTCTCGTCGGTTTTGGGATGCATACCCACCGGAGTCGTGTGAACCAACACTTCGAAGCCATCCGCGTACTTCGCGTATTGATCCAGCGCGAGAGTTTCCAGATCCTTGTCGAGCTTGGCCTTGATTTCACGCGCCAGTAGTTGGGATTTGGCCGGGTCGCGCGCCACAATCGCGACGCGTTTGGGTTTCGTCAGGTGGAACAGGGCGAACGCGATGGTGCGTGCGGCGCCGCCGTTACCGAGAATCGCGACGGACTTTCCGTCGAAGCTGTGCCCTGCTTCCCGGAATCCCGCCAGAAATCCTTCCGGGTCGGTGGTGGTGCCGAAGAGTTTTCCGTCCCGCTTGACGATGGTGTTTACAGCACCCATCATGCGCGAGACTTCGGAGATTTCGTCGAGGTAGGGCATCACGTTCTGCTTGTGCGGCACGGTGACGTTCACGCCCAGAAAATCCAGTTCCCGCACGGCGTTGAGGCAGCTCTTCAGGCCACGAGTTTCCACTTTCATGGGGACGTAGATCAGATCGAGACCCAGCCGTTCAATGGCGGCGTTATGCATGGCCGGCGAATAGGAATGCGCGACCGGATTTCCGAGGACGCCGAGCAGGCGTGTAGTGCCGCGAATCAGCATAGGTGAAGGCGTCAGTTCCGCCCATCCGCGAGCGGCTCAGGCCTCAAGCGAAGGGAAACCACTCCTTCGAGCAAAAGTAACAACGCAGCCAGAATCAGCATCGAAAGCCGGAGCCGGAATCCGCCGTAAAGAAAGCGCCAACCGTCGCCGGCTTCGCGCACGGCAACCTGTTTGCGGGAGTCGCCCAGCGCCGCCAAAAACCGATCCTTTGCGCCGTCGTCCGCCGACAGATGTTCCTGATCCAGATGCACGGACAGCCACGATGTATCCACGCGATTTTCACGAGTGTGTTCGATGCGGTACAATCCGAGGCGGTCGAAAGGTCCGGCGCGCCAACCTTCGGCATCTTTCGAAATCTTCGCCGTGGTCCCGGAGGGGTCGACGACCCTTACAACGTCGGACTCTTCGGCTGCGATGACGAACGTCGAATCGGAAGCGACGGATTGCATACCGATACCCGAGGTCCAGGTTCCGGAGATGAAGGCTTGATGGACAAGCGCCACCCAGGGACCCAATCCCAGATCCGTCCATGTGGGATCATCCACATCCGTGGTCCACAACAGCAAGGATCTTTTTCCGGTTTTGCGCTGAACGAGAATCGGATCGTCGCCAGCCACGAGCAAGACACGGGTTCCAGTGTCCGGTTGCAAACGAATATGAGATTTGAGGATTCCGGGTTCGCCCCAGGTGGATATGGCTTTCGCTCCCAGTCCGGACAATGCAGCGGGACGGGTTTTCACGGGCATGGATTCACCCTGCTTCAATTCAGAAAGATGTCCCACGCCCAGCGGTTCCAACAAGCTGCGGTTGAGCAAGGCCACGTCCGTGTTTTTCCCCACGCCGAGGATGACCTTGCCGCCGCTACGGGAAATTTCTGCGGCGCGACCGAGCAAGGACGCATCCGACTCTTTCGGGTCGGCCAGATAAAGGAAATCACAATGTTCCGCTTCCAGACTATGCGCGTCGGGAAAGGATTTGACTTGAAGGCGCAATCCGCCGCGTCCCAAACTGGCCAGTGAAGCAAAGGTGTTGCCCACATGACACAAAGTCGAGGATGGTGGAATGTGAGCACTGATAGTAGCAGATGGATAGGCAAACGCTTCCATCATTGAAGAGGGAAGAGACAATGCTCCATTCACCCAACCGGCTTGTGAGAGCGGAGCCAGAATCTCCACGCTGTCTTTTTGCGTTTGGATGTCACGCAGTGAGCCGCCCTGTGGTGTCCATAGTACTTGTGTTTTTGTGGATACCGAGGAACTGGCCCGGAATGCCGCGACATTGTCGCTTGGAAAGATCATTTTAAAATCAGAAAATGGGGCCAGGTGTTCCCGCGCTTCAGGATATTCCGTCAATACCACCCGCAAGTGCGGGTTCTGCTCCAGCGCCGAGCGAAGCACTTCTTCCGAATTTTCCAGATCGCGCCAATCAAAGACAGGGACATGCAGATGAAACGAATTGGGATTTTCAGGATGCTGTAAAAGCTGGAACAACGCTTCGGAATAGCTGCCGAAACGGGCCACAGGTTCGCGTCCCGGAGCATCTCGCAGTACCGGCAAGGTTCGGCAATGGCCCGAGGTGAGCGAATCCAGTCCGCGCTGCATTCGTTCCTCGGCATCGAGAATCGTCTTTCCATTGTTCGCGGGGCTTGCGGCATAGGCTCCATTGTGGATCAACATGCCCGCCGAATTCGGAGGTGCGAATCCCTTGCTTGAACGCCATACGGGATTGGTGGCGGCCAGCAACAGAAACAGCAAAGCCAAAGTTCGCAAAATCAATTGCAACCAGTTTTTCAGGCGATGTCGTTTCATGGCCTGAGCAAGAAGTCCTTTGACAGGCATCAAGCTGGGGAAGTCGCGTAGCTTGGGTTGCGAACGTCCGAGAAAATGGATGACCAGCGGTGCGGCCAACAGAGGAGCCAGCCACAATGCAAACGGATTCAGCAGGCCGAACACGTTCAGACCTTCGGAAGAATCGCGCGCATGGAGGCGTCGCAGGGCCAATCAACTCGAATAGGAACGAGCCGGACGCCGAGCCGGGAACATTCCATCGCCATTTTCGTGGTGTGTTCCTTGACCGCCGCAAGATAGGCGGGGCGCGCTTGGGCTGCGGAGATTTCCAGCTCCTCACTGGTTTCGAGATCGCGTAACCGGTAGGAGCCGTCATCGAGGAATTTTTCCTCGTTGCGCGTCCGTAATTGTACAAGGGTCACGGTGCGGCTTTTGTGGCGGATGCGCCGCAAGCCCGCGCCGATGGCTTCGGGATCTTGCCAGAGATCGGTGAACAGGAACACGAAGCTTTGCCCCGTAATACGGGGAGCTGCCTGGGCGAACAGGGCTTCTAGATCGGTTTCGCCACCTGCGGAGAGTGATTCCAGAAGGTGCAACAATTCACGTGTCCTCAATGGTCCGCTTTCAGGTGGCAGATACCCGTTCATGCCTTCATTGCCATGCCCCAAGGCCACCGCATCGCGTTGGCGTTCGGCGAGCAAGGTCAGCGAAGCGGTCAATACGGCGGCGTATTCGAGTTTGCTGAAGACCGTGGCCCTGTATCCCATGGATGCTGAAGTGTCGAGGATGAGATGCACGGAAGCGTTGGTTTCGTCGCGGTATTGGCGCGTCACCAGATGATCGCGTCGTCCATAAACTTTCCAGTCGAGATGACGGAGGTCATCACCCGGGGCGTAGCCCTTGTATTGCGAGAATTCGGAAGAGTAGCCGTGAAACGGGGAAGCGTGCCATCCGGCCAGCGATCCTTCCAGCACGGCGCGGGCACGCAGCTCAAGGCCGAGGATGCCGGCAAGATATTCGGGGGTCAGTGCGGTTTTGACTTGCATCATCCCATCCACAGGATTTCGTGCTCGTCCTTTGGGAGTTCTTCATCCGGAGCGGGTGACAGGAAGGCGTGATCACAGGCCTCGACCAGTTTCTGGCGGAGTTCGTCCAAGCCGATTTTGCCTTCCGCAGATACAAATCCTGCATCAGGATATTGTTCTCGAAGAAAGGCGAGGCGCTCCGGGTCGATCAGGTCGATTTTGTTGAACACCGTCAGACGGGGAATGTCGTGCACACCGAGATCGTCGAGAATACGTGCAGTGATTTCCATCTGTTCCTCGAAATCCTCCGACGAGATATCCACCACATTAAGGATGTGCGATGCCTGCGACACCACGCCGAGTGTGCTTTTGAAGGAGGTGACAAGGTCCACGGGAAGTTTGCGGATGAAGCCCACGGTGTCGGAAAGAACAGCCTTGCGGCCACCAGGGAGCCAGAGCTGACGCGTGGTGGGATCGAGCGTGGCGAACAGACGATCCACTGCCTCCACACCCGCTTGTGTCAAAGCATTCATCAACGTGGATTTTCCCGCGTTGGTATAACCGACCAACGCTGCATGGAAGGTGGGGCGTCTCCGATCCCGTTGTGCGGTGCGCACATCTTCCAGTTTGCGCAGTTTTTTCTTGAGATCGGAAATGCGTTTCCGCACGGCGCGACGGTCGGTTTCGAGTTGGGTTTCGCCGGGACCCCGCATACCAATTCCCAAACCGCCCGCCTGGCGCGAAAGGTGAGTCCATGCGCGAGTAAGGCGGGGCAGCATGTACTCGAGCTGCGCGACTTCAACCTGGATTTTGGATTCCGCGGTGCGCGCGTGCTTGGCAAAAATGTCGAGGATAATGCCGCTGCGATCGAGGATTTTGGCCTTGATGACGGCTTCAAGGTTCTTCACCTGTGATCCGGAAAGATCTTCGTCGAAGATTACCAGATCGGCTTTGTGTTTCTGCACGAGATCGGAAATCTCCCGCGCCTTGCCTTCACCGACCAAGGTGGAAGGATCGAATGCAGGGCGACGCTGCAAGACCTGATCGACGACGATGGCTCCGGCGGTGTCCGCAAGCCGTCCCAACTCCGCAAGATGTTCCCGGGCGCGCTTGAGGGGCACGTCGCTTTTGGCGACACCCACGAGCACGGCTTTCTCGCGCTCCTTGCGCGCCGGAATCATTCCCATTCGATGGTGCCGGGGGGTTTATGTGTGACATCGTACAGCAAAGCGCCCACGCCTATTTTCTTCAGGTCCTTCCAAAGCTCGTCAAGCAAAGCGAAGGGGAGTTCTGCAAACCGGGCTGTCATGGCCTCACTCGATAGTACGGGTCGCAATACGAATACCGCTTTGCCACCCTTGTTCAGCGGAAGCAACACCACCGGCATCTGCCACACGGCATCATACAGATTCGCACGTCGCAGGGCCTGCGTGCAGAGATCGTCTACTTCGCGCAGGAAATCCAGACGTTCGCGCGA
>OMJM01000083.1 GCA_900299345.1 bacterium
CCGGCGCGCCGCGACCGCGCGATGCGGCGCCGGGAGCTCCACCCTGGCCGATCTCACGAATGCGTTCTTTTTCCTTGTCCTTGTCGCGATCGGATTTTCCACCGCCTGTGACAACGCCCGCTTCTTGCGCGCGCAAGGCATAAATATCCTTGGGCGAATCAAATCCGGGACGATCCGGTCTGGGACTGCGACCGGGACCCAATCCTCCGGTTCTCGGACCTCCCGGACCACCGGGTGATGAACGATAAGGTCCGCTAGGGCCACGACCCGGGCCACCACCGCCGGGACCGCGAGGTCCGCCATAACCACCACCGCCAGATCCAGGTGTGTAAGGACCGCCACTGCGGCCACCTGTTCCGCCTTCACGACCGGGTCCTCCAGGACGTGGACCTCCGGGAGGCGCGCGATGCAACTGACCGGAATATCCCTGCTCGCGCTCTTCACGGCTGCGGAAACGCGCAGCGTTCTCAGCACGCGACTTTGCAATGCGCGCCAGCAATGCGGCATCGGGTTTTTCCACCGACACCTTGAGTTCGGAATGCAACTGACGCGCCTTGGCTTCAGCGTCCGCCGGAGTCGAAACAGACTTTGCGGGAGCCGCCGCAGGTTCCACGGGAGCGGAAGCTGACGGAGGCTCAACGGGTTTGACCTGCGGAATTTCCGGGGCTGGCGTTTCAACTTTTGCTTCAGGAACGATCGGCTTGGGCGGAATAACTTCGGCCACGGGCTTGGGTTCCGGAACAACAACCGGCGGAGGTTCCGGCGTCTTCTTTTCTTCCAGCACGGGTTTGGGAGCCGGCGGCGGAGGTGGAGGGGGTGCTTTTTTCAGCACCGCCTTCATCGGAATCTTCTTTCCGGACTTGACCAACTCCTCGCGCTGCTTCTTTTCCTTCTCGGCGTCGAGGAACGGCTTGACCTTTTGCACTCCAGCGGCGTCGAGCATACTCGACGCAGTTTTCGCCTCGAGGCCCGCTTCTTTGACAAGGCGCAGGAACACCTCGCTCGTGACTTCGAACTCCTTCGCCAGCGAGGAGATGCGTTTCTTGCCGTTATCGGTCATGATTCGTGTCCAATCTAGTATTCGGGGGAAATTCCTTCGTCCGTTTCCCCGTTATTCCCCATCCGTTTTCTTCTTGGCAAACAACGACTCCAGTTCGGAGAATTTTCCGGACGCGGGTGCCGCAACCACCGCTTCTGCGCCGGTCTCAATACCCGCGCGCGGCTTGAACAACGCATTGCGCTCCTCTTCCGGCATGTCGTTGAATTCGGTCTGTCCGTAGATGTCGAGTTCGCGTCCCACCATCTTGCTGGCGAGCCGCACATTCTGACCGCCACGACCGATGGCCTGCGACAGATCCTCGTCCGCCACGATCACGACCACGCGGCCGTCACCGATGTCGGTGATCTGCCGGATGTTGGCGGGCGACAATGAGCGGCGGATGTACACGCTGAGATCTTCGCTCCAATGAATGATGTCGATGCGTTCGTTGCTGAGTTCGCGCACGATGGCCTGCACGCGGTTGCCCTTCATGCCCACGCAAGCGCCGACCGGATCGATACGATCGTCTTTGGTGGACACCGCGATTTTGGCGCGGAAGCCGGGATCACGTGCCACGCCCTTGATGGTCACAACACCGTCGTTGATCTCCGGGACTTCCAGCTCGAACAGGCGCGCAAGAAGATCCGGATGTGTGCGCGAAAGCAAAACCTGCGGGCCCTTGACATTGGTGCTCACGTTGGCGATGAGTACTCGCACCGTGTCGCCCTGACGATAGCGCTCCTTGCGAATCTGCTCCTTGAGCGGCAAGATGCCTTCGGTCTTTCCAAGACTGATGAGAATGTTCCCGCGATCCACCTGCTGCACCGAGCCGGAAACCATGGTTCCCACCTTGTGCTGGTAATCCTCGAAAATCTTTTCACGCTCTGCGTCGCGCACTTTCTGCAGCAGCATCTGCTTGGCCGCTTGGATGGCCGCACGCCCGAAGTTCTCTACAGGGATTTCCATTTCGAGATAGTCGCCTGCGACCGCATCTTCGTTGTATTCGTGCGCTTCTTCGACAAGCATGTATTTCTCGTCAAACGCAGCCACGTCCTCGGCCGACATGTCTCCGGGAACATCGGGATAATCGTCCACCACGGTGACGCGCAGGTAAACCTTGATCTCCCCGGCTTTTGGATCGACCTCGGCTTCAATGTTCTTCTGGAGGTTGAGATACTTCCGGGCCGCATTCACCAGCGCTTCTTGGAGCGTGGACACGACCGCACCGTTGTCGAGATTCTTCGACTTGGCGATCAGGGTGAGGTTTTCCAGAATGTTGGTTTCCATCGGGATCTCCTTCAGGGGATTTTGATTTCCAGTTTGGCCAGCGCGACCTGATTCAGGGGGATGTTCTGCTTCCGCCCGCCACAGTCGAGTTGAACCGTGTTTTCGTCCACCGTTTCCAAACGGCCTTGATATTGAAACTTTCCATCGACGGGTTCACGACAGGTGACCCGCACCTCGCGACCCAGATTACGACGCCAGTCGCCCAACGTTTTGAACGGACGATCCAGCCCAGGCGAGGAAACTTCGAGAGTGTACGCTTCGCCCTCAAGAACATCCTCGGCATCCAGCAAGGTGGAAAGTTCGCGGCTGACACGGGCGCAATCTTCAACGCCGACGCCAGAGGCTTTGCCGATGTAAAGCCGCACCATCCTGCGCCGGCCTGCGCGAAACAGCTCAATGTCCACCAACTCCACGTTGTGGGTTTCTGCGACACCGCGCGCCAGGGCTGAAATTTTTTCCAAAACGTCCATTTATTTCTCCACAGGATCGCCCTGAAAGCAAAAAACCCCTTTCGGGGTCGCCGAAGGGGGCCGATCCCGGCAAGCCTGTTTTCCTCTCAGACCTGCCTTTGATGTTCAGGAAGCACGCCTCCCAAAGCATCCATTAACGGGGGGATATAATAGTAGCTTTGGCTTCCGATGACAACCCTTGGGAATCGTGGAAATTCAATGAAATCAGGTCTAAATCGTGTTTAAAGCATTGATCTTGATTATCGTGGGAGCCGTCGGAATGTGGTTCAGCTTCCGGCATTTGGGACGCAACTGGCAGGATTACCGTTCCAAGCCCAAGGGATCTGTAAAGGCTTGGGATTTGGTGTTCAACTACGGTCTTGGTTTCCTTTGGTTTGCCTACCTCTTCGTCTTTTTCGGGGGCATCATCGTCAACAACCTGTTGATCAAGTAGCCCGTTTTTTCACTTCGTTCCACAGCGTTTCCATCTCCGCAAGACTCAAGTCTTTGAGGGCGCCGCCTCTCTGTTCCGCCAACGCCTCCATGGCACGGAACCGCGCTACGAATTTCGCATTGCTCCGTGCCAGCGCGCGCTCGGGATCAATGTCGAACACCCTGCCAAGATTGACAACGGTGAAGAACAGATCACCCAGTTCCTCCTCCAGCGCATCACGATCGCCACCCTTGGCTTCCGCTTCAAACTCGATCAGCTCCTCACGCACCTTCGCGGCCACACCGGTCCAGTCGGGCCACTCAAAGCCGGCCTTCACGGCGCGTTTCGAAATCTTCAACGCCTTGAGCAATGCGGGCAAATGCCTGGGAATTTCGCCCAGCGCGCCGGGTGTTTGCACGGGTGCCGGGCTGCCCGTAACTTCTTTCTCTGCCTTCTTAATTGCTTCCCACTGAACCATGACCGCGTCTGCGGTGTCCGCCGTGGATTCCCCGAACACATGCGGATGGCGCCGCACGAGTTTTTCACAAAGCTCCTGAATCACATCGTTGATGTTAAAGGTTCCGCCTTCGCGGGCCATTTGGGAGTGAAACACCACTTGCAATAACAAGTCGCCGAGTTCTTCACGCATGTTGAGCGTATCCCGTTTCTCCACGGCGTCCACGAATTCATATGCTTCCTCAATCAAGCAACTCAGGATTGATTCATGGGTCTGCTCTTTGTCCCAAGGGCAACCATCAGGTGCGCGAAGACGGGCCATGATATTCAGTAAATCGGCAAAGGAGTATTTGGGAGAGGCTTTAGGACTCGTCATAGGGCCAAATTTGCAATTTTTGGGTTAAAATTGGGGATTGAATAGTGCTTATTTGTTCAGTAATCTTTAGAAATGAACCCTATTTTCCCCGCACTGAATCCGGAAGAACAAACCCTGTACGCGTGTCTGGCCTTGCAACACAAGGTCGGCTACGCGGGCTTCACACGCCTCATGGAAGTTTTGAGGTCGCCTGCTGCGGTGTACGCTGCATCGGCGGAACAACTCAAAACCATTCATCCGCGCATGACAGATGAGACGGTCGAGTCGATTCAAAAAGGACCGAACCGAACCTCATGGGAAAAAATCGCGGAGCAATGCGATAAGCTCCGTGTCAAAATTGACGCTCCAGGCAGCCACGATTATCCTGCACCATTACTGCAATTAAACGCGCCCCCACCTTTGCTTTTCATTCAAGGATCCTGGCAACCGCAGGATGCCATCGCCGTGGCGATCGTGGGAACGCGTCAACCCACTGACTATGGACGCAAAGCCGCGTTCACTTTGGCGAACGATTTGTCGCGCGCAAGAGTCACCGTAGTATCCGGTTTTGCCGTGGGGATCGATGCCGAAGCGCATGCGGGAACCCTGGACGCAAATGGCAGAACCCTTGCCGTCATTGGTTGTGGGGCCGATATTCCCTACCCTCTTGAAAACCAGCATTTGCGCGAACGCATCGTTCAAAACGGGGCCATCATATCCGAATTTCCTCCCGGAGCGAGTCCTCGCCGCGATCATTTCCCGCGTCGCAATCGAATTCTCAGCGGGCTTGCCAAGGCCATCGTGGTGGTTGAGGCGGGAAAGCGAAGTGGTGCCTTACTGACGGCGGCGCACGCGCGCACGCAGGGCAAGACGCTTTTCGCCATGCCGGGATCCGTTTTCAGTTCGGCGTCTTCCGGAACACATACCCTGCTGAAACGCGACGCGAAGCTGGCTGTTTCTGCTGAAGACATTCTGCCCGCACTGGAAGACAAACCCGCACCCGCACAACCGGAACGAATAACCTCTTCATCAACAACTCTGAGCACAACTCCAACCGTGGGACTTTCAATCGCCGGAAACGAACCGGTGCTGGAATTATGGCGTGATGAGAAGATCTGCGGGTTGGATCGCCTCATCGCGCGCTCACTAGAACTCAATCTGTGGCCCGCAGGAAACACGTTGGCGAATTTGATGCAGTCCTTGTTGCGGCTCGAACTGCGTGGCCTCGTGCAGCGTCTTCCCGGTCCGACCTTCCGAAAAATTATTCCGCGATTACCTTTTCAGGCATAATGGCGAAGAATGAAAAAAAGCGGTTCCCGTGGATACGTTGGGGTCTGCTGCTCTTGGCCTTGATCTCGTTGTACCACGTCTTCGCCGGGAAAAACGGCATTCTCAAGCTGCAGGAACTGGGCCGCGAAAAGCATGCAGCGCAACACCGCGCCGACAGTCTCGCGATTCGCAAACAAGAATTGGCCGCTGAAAAAAACCGTCTGTTGACCGATTCCGCGTATCTTGAAAAATTGGCACGGCAGGAACTGGGCATGGCAAAGCCCAAGGAAAAAGTTTACCGCTTCGTGAGCCCTGGCGGAAAGTCCGAATCCCCGGCGAAATAGCCGCATCGACACATGCCGGATTTTTTATAATCCGACCATGCTCACATTCTTCCTGCTTCTAATCTCCAATGTTTTCATGACCTTTGCCTGGTACGGCCACCTGAAGTTCAAGCAGTCGCCGCTATGGATCGTGGTGCTGGCCAGTTGGGGGCTCGCCTTCTTCGAATACTGCCTGCAAGTTCCAGCCAATCGCTACGGCTCTTACCGCTTCGCGACGGTGGAACTCAAGGTGATTCAGGAAGCGCTTTCCCTGGTGGTCTTCGCGGTGTTCTCGTTCCTTTACCTGAAGGAAACGCTGCGGTGGAACCACGCGGTCAGTTTTGTGTTCCTGCTCGGGGCGGTGTTCTTCGCGTTCAGGAAATGATCTGAACGCCGGACACCCTGCGGCGCCACCACACGAATCCCGCTCCCAGCAGCATCATGGCCACGCACAATGCCTGGCCCATGGAGAATTTTCCAAAGAACACCAACCCCAATTGGGCGTCGGGTTCGCGGAAGAATTCGATGAAGAAGCGGAAAAATCCGTAACCGATCAGATACAACCCCGCGAAGGAACCTTTGGGAAACGAGCGCTTGCGAAGCGACCACAGGATCAAAAACAAAACCACGCCTTCGAACAAGGCTTCATAAAGTTGCGACGGATGGCGCAGCATCGGGCCCGGCGCTTCGGGAAACCGCATGCCGATGGCGGAGTCCGTGGTGCGGCCCCACAACTCTCCGTTGATGAAGTTGGCAATGCGCCCGAAGGTGTAACCCAGCGGCGCGGACGGAAAGAACAAATCGGAAAGGTTCCAGAAATCCGCCTGATACTTGCGGCAGTACCACGCGCAGGCAAGCACGCAACCCGCCAAACCACCGTGATAGGACATTCCCGAGATGCCGCTGAAATGGACACCCTCGGCGCCGGAACGGAACGGAAGAATGATCTCGAACGGATGTCCGGCATAATAAGGCAGGTTGTAGAACAGCACGTACCCCAGCCTGCCGCCGATCAAAACGCCGAGAAAGGCATACGTCATGATATTCTTGAGCAACTCGTCATCGTAGGGAAAGCGCGTTTCTTTGCGCGTGCGAGAACGGGCGATGATGTACGTGACAGCGAACGCCACCAGATACATGAGTCCGTACCACTGCAGCCGGAAGGACCCGAGACGCAGAATGACCGGATCCATGTGCAGGGGAAGGTTTTGCCAGAACGAGTGAAAATCCATTTCCGAAGCTCCAAGGCTTGTAAACGAAACGCAAGGCAAAGTAGCAAGGAGAAGGCCCGAAGCCGAAAGTAGATTTAGCCGCATGAAGGCCTTTCGGGATCAAGTGGCGGAACGCTTCCGCGGCGTGCAGGATCACATCTGCGCGTTTCTCGACGCGGAAAACGGAACCGGATTCCGTGAAGACAACTGGAATTACTCCAAAGGCGACGGCGGAGGGCGTACCCGGGTCTATGAAAGCGGTCTGCTGCTGGAAAAAGGCGGCGTGAATTTCTCCGCCATCCTCGGTTCTTCCTTGCCCGCCTCCGCGGCCTCCGGTTTCCGGATTCCCGAAGGCACGCCCTTCTTCGCCACGGGCGTCAGCCTGGTCCTGCATCCGCACAATCCACATGCGCCCACCATTCATCTGAACATCCGTTACTTCGAAGCCGGGGATGTTTACTGGTTCGGCGGTGGTGTGGATCTGACGCCGTACTATCCCGAAGAAGCGATGGTGGTTTCCTTTCATCGGTCCTTGAAATTGTTTTGCGAGCGCATGAAGCGGGATTACGGCACGTACAAGAAGCTCTGCGACGAATATTTCTTCAACAAGCACCGCAATGAACCTCGCGGTGTGGGCGGATTGTTCTTCGATCATTTGCGCGGCCCCAAGGAAGAGGAGCTGGCTTTCGTGGAAGAACTCGGTCTGTTGTTCCCCGATCTATACCGACCCTTCGCAGCCCTGCGCGACAAGCCGTTCACCGACGCGCAACGGCAATTCCAGCTGCATCGCCGTTCGCGTTACGCCGAATTCAATCTGGTTTATGATCGCGGAACCCTGTTCGGCCTGCAATCCGGAGGGCGCTCGGAATCCATTCTGATGTCGCTTCCACCCGTATGCCGTTGGGTCTATGACTTCACGCCCGACCCCGGCAGCGCCGAAGCGCGGTTGACGGATTACTTCCTGAAACCAAGGGATTGGGTTTGAACTCGAAATCAAGTTCATGGCGGGATGAACCCGTGGTTCAAGCCTGGGAACAAAGCCTCCGCGATGCAGGCTGCACCGTTGACTCCCTGAAGCCGTTGAATCTCCTGAACAAACGCAACGGCGATTTCCTGTTTGCGTTGGTCGAAGCCCAAGGCCGCGATCCCGAAGACAAACCCCTGCTGCCTTATGCCTTGCTGCGCGGCTCCGCCTGTGTCGTGGTGCCGCTGTGCCGCAACATGGAGACCAACGAGCGGCGATTTCTCATGATCCGTCAACGCCGCGTGGGTAATGGCCATATGAGTCTGGAATTTCCTGCCGGGATGATAGATGGGGAGCACGATCCCATCGCCACCGCGGTGCGCGAACTGGAAGAAGAAACCGGGATGCGCGTCGATCGCTCGCAACTGACGTCACTGTGGGAGCGTCCCTTGCACAGTTCTCCAGGTCTTTCTGATGAAAGCATTTACTTCTACGCGGTCGAGATCGAAATGGATGAGAAGGCTTGGATCGCTCTAGAAGGCTCCGAAGCGGGCCACACTCATGAAGGGGAATTCATCACAACCACTCTCAAGACATTTGCCGAAGCGGCTTCGGAACTCGCCAGCCTCCAACCGTTGCTGGCGTTTCTCCTGTACGAACGGAAATTCGGAGCATTGCCTTGAAGCGCACGGCAACCGCCGTTCGAAGTGGTGCGCAACGGCTGCGGCAATTCACCGAATCGGTGATCCGCGAACAAACGCGCATGGCGATGGAACACAAAGCCATCAACCTCGCGCAAGGCTTTCCCGATTTTCCCTGTCCTCCCGTGCTGAAAAAACTGGCTAATGACGCGCTGGCCGCTGATTGGAATCAATATTCCATCACATGGGGGCTTCCGGGTTTGCGGCAAGCCATCGCGGAAAAAGCCAAACGGTACAACGGGATTCAAGCCGATCCTCATTCTGAAATTACCGTGACCTGCGGTTCCACGGAAGCGATGATGTGCGCTTTCCTGGGGTTGGTGGATCCGGGTAGCGAAGTGATTTTGTTCCAGCCATTCTACGAGAACTATCACCCTGACAGTTATCTCTCGGGAGCCAGACCGCGTTACGTGTCTCTCCGGCCGCCGGATTGGTCGTTCGACGAAACCGAACTGCGCCGCGCATTCGGACCGAAAACATCGGCCATCGTCATCACCACGCCACACAATCCCACGGGCAAGGTTTTCTCGCGTGCGGAGCTGGAAGTGATTTCAAAGCTTTGCCAAAAATGGAACGTACGGGTTTTCTCCGACGAGATCTACGAGCACATCCTCTATGACGGCGCACGGCATATCAGCCCGGCATCCATTCCCGGTCTGGAAGATCGCACCGTAACCATCAACAGCGCGTCCAAAACCTACGCGGTCACAGGATGGCGCGTGGGATGGGCCATCGCAGCGAAACCTCTCAGCGACGCAATGCGCAAGGTCCACGATTTTCTCACCGTTTGCGCGGCAACACCCTTACAGGTGGCGACACAAGGCGCGTTGGCATTGCCAGCCTCCTACTATCGCGATCTCGCGAAAGAATACTGTGAGCGCAGAGACTATTTGATTGCGGGACTCGAAGATGTTGGTTTTCGTTGTTTCAAGTCACAGGGCGCCTATTACGTCATGGCCGAAGCCGGAAAATTCCTGAACAAAAAACTGAAGGACGACACGGCATTGGCACGACATCTCGTTTCCAATGTCGGCGTGGCCGCGGTTCCGGGTTCCTCGTTCTACCAGCAAAGCGGGAAGAACGCAAGGAACGATTTGCTGCGGTTTTGTTTTTGTAAGAAGGAAGAAACGTTGAAGGAGGCGATCGGGCGACTCAAAAAGCGAATGGCAGTCGCGCCTTGAACATCTTCGGCCAGTTCTTCCCAGTAATGAAAAACGATTTTTTGCGCGCATCGTAAGCCACGCCATTGAGCACGTCGTCACGGGAACGGCGGCCACTTTTTGCTACCAGCGCCGATGCATCCACCAAGGCCAGCACACGTCCGTCACGGGGATCGACGATGACCAAAGAATCCGAGTACCAGATATTAGCCACGATTTTTCCGGAAACCGCCTCCAGCTCATTCAGACGATCCACGGGATTCGCTCCCAGCTTCACCGCGACTTTTTCCGTGATCCGAAACGCGCCGTTGCGACGGTACAAGGTATCGGAGCCGTTGCTCATCCAGAGATAGGGGCCCATCGAGGTCAAGCCCCAACCTTCGCCGCGATATGAAAATTTGGCCAGATGATCCCAGTTCTTGATCGGGTAGCGGAAAGCCGTCTCTTCTTTCCACGTCAGCTGGATCAACTCTCCGTGAAACTGCGCCAATCCTTCGGCGAAATACTGATGGGGCACGGTGTGAATGCGCAATACCGCGCCTGTGGTGGGATTCAATTCGCGAAGTGAGGAACTTCCGTACAATCCCGAACTCTCGTACAACCTGCCGTCCAACCAGAGAAGCCCCTGTGTGAAGGAAGTGGAATCATGCGGCAACACGGCCAGAATCTCCGGGCGGATGACCTTGGGCGCCGCCTGTGCAAACGTCAAACAAACGCTGACAATGGTGAGAACCCGGAAAACAAAGGCGAAGCGGAAGGACGACATGGGATGAAAATGTACTCTCCGCGCTACTGCCGCGTTTTTACTGTGACATTCTCCAGACGTAAACACCGGCAGCCTGATCGTGCGCAGGATCGATCCAGAATACCGGAAGCGCACCGCCGCCATGGGCTTGAATTGTGCGGCCACGCATGTCCCAAAGCCGGATTCCGGCGGGATCCACGCCCAATCTCCACGGGATGAAGACGCGACGAGCACTTTGTTCCCATCCCAGCAATCCTTTTTTCGAATCTCGTTCCTCCTCGAGCGCGTGAATTATGGCGCTGGAGGATAATGCCTTGTGCGCTTCGTTGGCGCGCACGAGACCATAGCCTCCGGCGCTGTCAGGACGTTGGGCATTGCGCGCCGTGGCGATTAGCGCAAGACGGATGGTCTGCGAAGACACAGCGGGGTGCAACTGGCGCAACAGCGCAGCAATGCCCGCTATCACAGGTGCTGCGAAACTCGTTCCTCCCTGATATTCAACTCCCGAGGCTGTCTTGGGATCCACCGTGGGTGCAGTGCAGGAATTGGTTCCAATCGCAGTCACTTCCGGTTTGATACGTCCATCATACGTCGGACCTGTGCTGCTGTAATTGCAGGGCCGTTGATTCAAATCCATGATACCCACGCTGATTACACTGTCCGCGTCGGCAGGCGCGGTGATGTTCGGACCCGGATGTGCCACGCCTTCGTTGCCCATGGCAATTGAAAGCAGGACTCCACGGCGTGCCGCAGCCACGGCGGCTTTAGAAGAAGGACGCGTCCGTCCATTCATTGAGGAATACGGAAGGTTGGCACTGCCGTTGGTGTAATCGTAACGATATCCCAGGCTGATGTTGATCACCTGTGCGCCCGAATCCACGGCGCGTTCAATGGCCGCCGCCACGTAATCCTCTTCGACATAGGTTTCACTGGCCTCGTTCTCAGCGCGGTAGAGAAGATATTTGGCTTCCGGAACCAGTCCCTCGAGCGTGGACGTCTTGGCAGCCAACAGAGAGAACACCGCCGCGCCGTGGCTTTCGCCGAATGTGTCGCGCACCGTGGCGCGTTGATTGAGCACAAAGTCCCATTGATCGGCGATACGTCCCAACTTTACATACGCGAATGCATCGTGCTTGAGATAAAAGTCAGCATCGATGATCGCAATGCGAAGATTCTGGCCCGCGCCTTGTCCTGAGGGCAATGCCGCGCGCACCGTCGTGGCCTGCGTGGTGTCAAAGCTCTGCTGGAACACACCGAACGTCAATGCAGCGGACGTCTTGGACAAAGTTTTTTCAAATCCGAAGTGTGGCAAGCGGAGATATGCCGCCTTGCGCGGCATGCCTTCAACGCTTTGAACCATGGGCAGGCGTTGTAACGCTGCGAGGTTCGAGGATTCGATCCATCCAGACACGCGGTTCTGCCATTTGAGCGCAACATCGGGTGTGAACCCCGCCTTGCGCAGTTGTTGCAAATATGGTGCATACACCGGCGCATTTTCCCACGCCAATCCATCACCCCGGACGGACCCTTTGTCCCGCAATTCCACCCACACCTTCACCGGAGAGGCTAAGGCTGTCATCACGGCGAATCCACAGGCCAAAAACCAAAGCGGGCGCATGCCCTTAAACTATTATTAGCACACCGATTTTAGCGGAGATTTCAGCGTGATTATGTCTCTGGAACAAACCCGTTCCCTTGCGGTGCGGGGCAATGTCATTCCACTCGTCCGGGATTTCCTCCCAGACTTGGAGACGCCCATTACGGCTTTGTTGAAACTCCGCAAAGCCGGCAGCCGCACCTTTCTGCTGGAAAGCGTTGAGATCGGCGAAAAGCTGGCCCGTTATTCTTTCCTCGGACGCGATCCACTGTACGTCTTCCGCGCCCGGGGCCGCAAAATCGAAATTCAAGGAAAGGAATCCCGCTCTTTCGAAGGCGATGCGCTGGCGGAGTTCCGTTCCTTTCTCTCGCGCTTCAAGGGCGTCGAGGACGCGGATCTTCCCGCCTTCGCGGGCGGCGCTGTGGGTTTCTTCGCTTACGATGCCATCCGCTTGATGGAAAAAATTCGCGCACAAGGCCGCGATGATTACGGTCTGAACGATCTCGACTTCGGCGTTTACGAAGCCTTCGTGGTTTTCGATCACCTGAAGCACCGATTGCGCATCGTCGCCAACGTCATGCCGGATGAATTTGGCGGAATCGAACCTGCTTACAAGCGCGCGGTTGGCTTGATCGATTCGTTGGAGAAAGAGCTTCGTTCTGCTCCAAGCAGCCCGCCCATTCTTTCCAATGGAAAAACCGGCGGATTGGAATGGAAGTCCAATGTGACGCGGGAACGCTATCTCACGGGCGTGACCCAATGCCAGGAATACATCAAGGCGGGAGATGCCTTTCAGATCGTTCTGTCGCAACGCTTCGAGGCCAAAACCTCCTCGGATGCAATTTCGATCTATCGCCATCTGCGAAGCATCAATCCTTCACCGTACATGTATTACCTCGACTACGGAAATTGCGAGATCGTGGGCGCTTCACCGGAAACGCTCGTGAAGGTTCAGAACGGACTGGCGGAAACCAAACCCATCGCGGGCACACGGCCGCGCGGCGCGGATGAAGCCACGGATAATGCGTTGGCCGATGAATTGTTGAAAGACCCAAAAGAGGTTTCCGAGCACATCATGCTTGTTGATTTGGGCCGGAACGATCTAGGACGTGTTTGCTCCTATGGCAGTGTGCACGTGCCGCAGTTCATGCAGATCGAGCGCCTGAGCCACGTCATGCACATCGTGTCCATCGTGCGCGGCCAGTTGAAAGAAGGCGCGCATTCGCTTGATGCACTCATGTCGTGCCTTCCTGCGGGCACGCTTTCCGGAGCACCCAAGATTCGCGCCATGCAAATCATCGACGATCTGGAACCCACACGCCGCGGCATTTACGGCGGTGCGGTATGCTATCTCGATTTCCGGGGAAACTTCGATTCCTGCATTGCCATTCGCACCTTGCTGCTCAAGGACGGGATCGCGTATGTGCAGGCAGGCGCTGGCATCGTGGCCGAGTCCGTTCCCAACACCGAATACGAGGAAACCAAACACAAAGCGCGCGCTGCCATGCTGGCCGTTGAAATGGCGTCGGGTGGCGCAACATGATCCTGTTCCTCGACAACTACGATTCGTTCACATACAACCTTGTCCAATACCTGGGCGAGATGAATCCCGATCTGCGCGTGGTGCGCAACGACCAGATGACGGTGGCGGAAGTGCTGAAGCTCAAGCCCTCGCATATCGTCGTGTCCCCAGGTCCCTGCACGCCCGCCGAAGCTGGCATTTCGATCCCATTGATTCAAGCCGTACCGAACTCCATTCCCCTGCTCGGCGTGTGCCTTGGCCATCAATCCATCGGCGCGGCCTTCGGCGGAGTTGTGAGCCGCGCTCCGGCACCCATGCATGGCAAGACGTCGGTGATCGAAACCAACCAACGTGACCTATTCGCGGGTTTGCCCAGGACTTTCACGGCCACGCGCTACCACTCGCTGATCGTGGAACGCGCCGGGCTGCCCGCGGAACTGGAAATCACCGCCAGCTGCGGCGATCTGATCATGGGACTGAAGCACAAGACACGACCCGTGTATGGTGTGCAATTCCATCCGGAATCGATTCTCACCGAACACGGCAAGGCGATGCTTCGCAATTTTCTGGCGATGAAAGGGTCGTGACATGGACACCGCGCTGTTGGGCAAACTGATACGGGGCGAGAACCTCGCCTTCTCCGAAATGGAATCGGCGATGGATTCCATCATGGAAGGCAAGTCCACCCCGGCGCAAATCGCAGGCTTCCTGATCGCGTTGCGCATCAAGGGTGAAACGCCTGAAGAAATCGCCGCGGCCGCGCAAACCTTGCGCTCCAAGGCTGTCATCGTTCCGGTCATGCGTCCGAATGTGATCGACACCTGCGGCACCGGAGGTGATCACAGCGGTACGTTCAACATCTCCACCGCCGCCGCCATCGTGGCCGCGGCCGCCGGAGCCGCAGTGGCCAAGCACGGCAACCGCGCCATCAGCAGTCGCTGTGGTAGCGCCAACGTGTTGCAAGAACTGGGTGTGAACCTGGAACTGACTCCGGAGCAGGTCGGCGCCTGCATCGACAAACACGGCATCGGATTTCTCTTCGCACCAAAACTCAACCCTGGCATGAAGCATGTGGCCGGTCCCCGGCAGGAACTGGGTCAGCGCACGATTTTCAATGTGATGGGTCCTTTGCTCAACCCTGCGCGCGCCAAGCGGCAGGTGATGGGTGTTTTTGATAATAACCTGACGCGCGTGCTCGCCGAAGTTTTACAGCGGCTGGGATCGGAACACGTGCTGATCGTGTCCGGCACGGACGGGCTCGACGAGATCAGTCTGTGCGCCCCGACCAAAGTGGCGGAATTGAAGAACGGTTCAATCACCGAATACATCCTGAATCCACAAGACCTCGGCTTCTCGCTGGCCACTCCCGCCGATCTACTTGGGGGAGATGCACCGCAAAACGCAGCCATTCTGCGCGACATCTTCAACGGTGCCAAAGGTCCCAAACGCGACGTAGTGGCGCTCAATGCGGCAGCCGCGTTGTACGTATCCGGCGTGGCGTCGAACCTGAAAGACGGCGTGGCCAAGGCCCGTCAGGCACTGGATTCCGGTGCGGCGAAGGCGACCTTGGAGGCGTGGGTCGGATTTTCCAACAACCCTTCCTGATTCATGGAAGACATCCTCTCGCAAATCATTCAGCGCAAGGCCGGACGCCTGTCCGAGCGCAAGAAGCTGTTGCCTCCCGTGGAGGCCGAGCAGCAGGCACGGGTGATGCCGCCGCCACGCTTCAACCTGTTGCAAATCTTGAAGAGCGCGGCCCCAAGCGGGATCCATGTCATCGCCGAGGTGAAAATGGCTTCACCGTCCAAGGGCATCATCCGCGAGGACTTCAAACCGCTGGAGATTGCGGAAGCCTATGCGCGCGGAGGAGCCTCGGCTCTTTCGGTGCTGACGGAAGAGGATTTCTTCCTCGGTTCAGATGAATACTTGCGTGAAATTTCCGCGACCGTCGCCTTGCCGACCTTACGCAAGGATTTTCTCACGGATCCGTATCAGGTCTTCGAGGCCAAATTGCTGGGAGCCTCGGCGTATCTTCTGATCGTCGCCTGTCTGGAACCTTCCGTTCTGCGTGACCTGATCGCGTTGGGTCAGGATATCGGCCTCACGCCGCTGGTGGAAGCACACGACGAACGTGAAACCGAAATCGCGTTGACCGCCGGAGCACCGCTCCTAGGCATCAATAACCGCGACCTGCGCACATTCAACACCACACTCGATACGACGACGCGGTTGCGCAAGCTCATCCCTTCCGGCATTCCGCTGGTGTCCGAATCCGGCATCTTCACGCGCAACGACGTGCTGCGGCTGCAGGCCGAGGGCTCGCAGGCCATTCTCGTGGGCGAAAGCCTGATGCGGGAAAACGACGTGTCCGCCAAGCTGCGCGAACTTCTCGGCGCATGACTCGCCTTTTATTTGTTTGCATGGGAAACATCTGCCGCTCGCCGCTGGCGGAGGGGATTTTCCTGCACCTTGCCGCGCAAAGCGGACAACGGGATCGCTTCGAGGTGGATTCCGCTGGCATCGGCGATTGGCACGTAGGCCATGAACCGGATCCCCGTTCACAGGCTGTGGCGAACAAACACGGCATCACGCTCGTCTGCCGCGCACGGCAAATCGAATCGCCGGAGGATTTCGAGAACTTCGATCTGCTGCTGGCCATGGATCGCCAGAACCACAGAGATTTGATTTCGCTATCGCCGTCGGAGCATCAGGGGAAAATCCATCTCATGCGGGAGTACGATCCCGAAGGCGGGAACAAGGCGGAAGTTCCGGATCCATATTACGGTGGCCCGCGCGGATTTGATGATGTTTATCAGATGCTTTATAGGTCTTGTGAAAAATTGCTGGAGGATTTGGTAAAGCGATAAGAACTTAGGATGTGGAATCACTTTCTCTACATCCCCATCTTCCCCATCAACACCAACCTCACCGCATCGAGACGCAACTCCGCCTGCGCAATATGCCGCAGGACTTCGTCCGCATGCCGCCCGGCGGCATCGACTTCCGCGTCGGAGACGGCCGGGTTCATGGCCTGAAGATCCCGCAGGCGATCCCGTTCCGCGATGAGCCGACGTCCGGCTTCCTGATGCACCGACTTCTTCACCGAGGCTTCCTTTAACGCAGCCTGTTCCCGCGCCGCGTCGAGCAGTTTCGGAACCAGCTCCTCGAAGAGAGTGTGATGCTCCTCGAGCAACAAGGCCGAGGCCATGTCCGGTTCCGCCGCGTCCATTGCCGCCAACAGTGAGATCAGATTCTCGCCCTTGTCGTTCACCAGCACTCGGATCGGCGTGGGTGGCAGAAAGCGATCGATATGCAACGCGCCCGGAGCCGCAGCTTCGAGCAGAAACACGGCCTCCAATGCAAGGCCGCGCTTGGGCGCTGAAACCCACTCCACGAACCCCGTGGTTCCATCCTCGCCTTCCAGCAGTAGATCCACCGCCGATCGCACCAACGGGTGATCGATGGAGGCGAACGCCAGATCCTCGTGCGTCAATGCCGCGCCGCGATCATAGGTAAGGCCCAGACCCGATTCCGGAATTCCGGGAAAGGTATCGAGCAGCATGCGCTCGCCGGGAAACACGAACTGGCCGCGCGGCACGGCCGTGTCCTGCACGTCGAGGCCGAAATGATCGAATACCTCGGTGAGATATTCCTGCAGCGCTTCGTTCCCATCGCCCTCGTGGATCTCCGCGATGAGATCCGTGGCGAGATCAGATTTATTGCTGTTGAGTTCCAGCAATCGATCCCTCCCCTTCTCCAAAGTCTCCCGCACTCGTTGCACCAGTTCCCGGGTTTCCTCGAGCAAATTCTCCAGAAGATCGGAGGATTCACACGCGGCAAGAAGTTTTCCAATCAACGCCTCGTGGAAATAGTCCGCGCCCAGCACGGTGTCCTGGAAGGCATTGATGCCCTCATGATACCAGCGGAACACGACTTCGTGCGGCGTGCTGCGCAGATACGGAATGTGGATGTGGATATCGCTTTTCTGCCCGATGCGATCCAAGCGCCCGATGCGCTGCTCCAACACACTGGGATCGAGCGGCAGATCGAACAACACCAGATGATGCGCGAATTGGAAGTTGCGTCCCTCGCTGCCGATCTCCGAGCAAATCAGCAGTTGCGCGCCGTCGGGCTGGGCGAAATACGCCGCGTTACGGTCGCGCGTCGTCATGGTGAGGTTTTCGTGGAACGACGCAAACGTAGCCGTGGTCAATGTCGGCAGTGCTTCCTGCAAGGCGAATACCACGGACTTGTGCGCGCACAACAGCAGCACCTTTTCGTCCGAATGCTCCTTGAGAAATTCCACCAGCCACAGCAAACGCGGATCGCGGGGTGGAACCTGCGACATGACCTGCACTGGATCAATTCCCGCATGTTCGGATCCGGGCTCCAGCGGCACGGGATGGACGATACGCTTGGGAAATCCACCCAAAGCCTGACGCCGGTTACGGAACATCATGCGTCCGGTGCCATGGCGATCCACCAAATCCTCGATCAATTTTTCAAGCGATCCGGGTTTCCGATCCAGATATTCTGACACACGTGACTGCAACGCCGCGTCGCCAGGAAACGCTTTTCGCAAACCTTGCGCGATTTCGGCTTGCGGCTCCACGGAAGAAAGCAAACCATCCGCCAAAACCGCAATTTCTTCGTACCGCTGGGTTTCCGCGAGATAGGCATTGAGATTAGAGAATCGATCCGGATCGAGCAAGCGAAGCCGCGCAAAATGACCGGCCTGCCCCAATTGGATCGGTGTGGCGGTAAGCAGCAAAACACCGTTCGCAGCTGCCGCCAGTTTTTCCACCGCTGCATATTCAGGCGAGGATTTTTCCGCAGACCACTGCAAGTGATGTGCTTCGTCCACAATCAATAGATCGATCCCGGCAGCAACGGCTTGTTCCACCCGGCGCGGTGACGCGGCGAGAAAATCCACAGCGCACAAAACCGTCTGGCGATCTGCAAAAGGATTTTTCGACGAATCCCCTTTTTCCTCGGCGCGGCAGAGATCCTCATCCAACACGGTGAACATGTGGTTGAAACGACGGTACATCTCCACCAGCCATTGGTGCACGAGCTGCGACGGTGCGGCGATGAGTACGCGACGGGCCTGTCCTGTGACGTGCAATCGATGGAAAATGAGGCCGGCCTCAATGGTTTTTCCGAGTCCCACCTCGTCCGCCAGCAACACACGAGGACGGTGACGCGACGCCACCTCATGCGCAATGGACAACTGGTGCCGCAGCAGTTCCATGCGCGAACCCGCGAGGCCGCGCACGCGCGACCCCAGCATTTCACGACGGAATTCCTGCGTGCGCAACCGCAACGCAAACGCACGCGGCTTGCCGACCTGTCCCGCGAGCAGGCGCTTGTCCGGATCGGAGAAACTCATGCGGTCGAGCAGTTGCTGTTCGGGCAAAGTTTCGGTGTGGCCGCAATAGGTGAGCAGACCTGCGCTTTCCTTCACCTCGCGCACCACGAACACCTGTCCGTCGCGGCCGCGGGCGCGATCCCCGGGACGGAGCCGTGCCCGACGCAGCGGAGCATTGCGATGCATGTATACGCGGATTTCACCGGCCGCCGCAAAGCGAATTTTCACATCGCGGAAGCCGGTTTCAAGAACCTCGCCCAGTCCAAGTTCGGGTTCGCTGTCGCTGACCCAGCGCTGGCCGGGGATGAACTTGTTCATCCTATCAACCGGTTCATCCCGTTGAACAACGCCTTGACGTTGGCCTTGATCGTATCCTTGTCCTTGCCACGCCCGATGGCCACAGGACCTTCGGGTGGGTTGCCGGAACCGGACTTGCGCTGCAGCTTGATTTCGGACAGCGCATAAGCCGCGAAATCGAGATGCTCGATGTCCACCGCATGCTGGGCGTATTCGATCAGATGGAAATACAGTCCGATGCTTTCCACCGCATGCATGCAGGCATCCACCGGACCGGTTCCCCGGCCGATCAAGGTTTGTTCCTTCCCCTTCCAGCGGACATCAAAGGAAAATTGCTTCTCCTCCGGGTTCATCTCGTCGGGAGTGACACGCAACGCCTTGAACTCCAGCGCGCCGGTAGTGGCCAGCAACACCTCATCATAGGCCCGCACCAAATCCGCATCCGCCAACTCGCCCTGCTTCTCCTCGGAGATCTTCTTCAGCACCGGCTGGAGTTGCGCGGCTTCTTCCACGGTGATGGGCAGACCCAAACCCTGGATGATCTCATGCACCGCCGCCTTGCCCGACTGGCTGGTGAAAACCAGCTTGTCCGACTCTTTGCGGCCGATCAAGTCGGCTTCGAAGGCGCGATATGCCCCCTTCTTCATGCCCTTGGTCTTGGCCGCGCCGTCCTGATGGATGCCGCTGCGATGCGCCACTACGTCGGACCCGACCAGCGGAGCCTTTTCGTAAATCGGCACGCGTGACCATTCGGAGATCAGCAACGCGGTCTCGTAAATCTCCTCCATGTTCAAACCCGTGTCGATTCCGCAGTTGTGCAGCGACACCGCGACCTCATACATGTTGGTGTTGCCTGCGCGCTCGCCCAAACCGTTCAAGGCGCATTCCAGCTGCGTGGCTCCGGCGAAGAAACTCTCCACCGTGGTGGCTGTGGCCATGCCCAAATCGTTATGAGTATGCACTGCGATGGTGATGTGTTTCGGCAACGCCGCCACAACCTGATTCACCATGTCCACGAACACCATGGGACGATAGCGCTCCACCGTGTTGGGCAGATTGATCACCGTGGCCCCTGCCGCGATCACGGCCTGAAAAGTCTCGATGACGAAATCCATGTTGTCGACGCAATCGCCGAAATGCTCCGCCGAGAACTGGATGCTGCCGCGCCCGTTCATCAACTTCTTAATCAAGGCCACCGAATCGACGGCGCGTTTCTGCACCTGATCCGGCGTCATGCGCAACACGTGCTCCATGTTGTACTCGGACGTGGTGATGAAGGTGTGAATACGCGGATTGGGCGCGTGCTTCACTGCCTCCCACGCCCGCTCGATGTCGCGTGGCACGGTGCGGGCCAGGCTAGAAATCACCACATTCTCCGGACCCATTTTGGCCAGATGCTCCACAGCGACAAAATCCATCTCGCTCGCCCCGGCATAGCCCACTTCGATGCCCTGCGCGCCCAGTTTCAGGAGCTGGCGGAATACCCGCTCCTTCTCGTGGAGATCCCACGGGTGGCGCAAAGCCTGATTACCGTCGCGCAAGGTGACGTCGTAGAAAAAGGGCTGTCTTCCCGTCTTTGCTGTCTGTTCACGCCCATTCATGGGTCGCTCCTCTCTTTTGTCCCGTGGGTTACCGGCTCGCTCTTCGCGTCCGGATTCCGAATCCCCGGGAGGGCCCCCAATGAAAAAAGCCCACTCCGGGGAGTGGGCTTTTTTCCAAACGCGTCACTCCTCCCTAGCCAAGATGGCTAAGCAGAAGTCCCAGAGCGTTCATCGGGGTCACGAATGACATGCCCTTATGATACATAATCACGCCGAGGCGTGGCAAGGGGGTTAAAACGCCAGCGCGAGGCGCATTCCGCTGAAATCGGGGCTGATCAACGGATCGAAATGAAGGCCAATACCTTTGCCGCTAGTGCGCCGGTACACGCGAAGAGTGTGGGCAATGGCCACCACGCGATTTAAGGCCAGCGCGCCCACGGCGAACGACATTGCCACGTTGGCCCCGCGATAATACCGCATCACAGATTGGAACTCGCGCCAACGCGCTGTGTTCTCCGGTGAGCTTGAACTGCCGAAATCCCAGGTATTGCCCTGCGCTGACACATCGTATTGGCCATTGCGAACGCCGGAGATTACTTGCGTCAATTCATAGCTGTCCTGACGGTGCTCGTATTCCTCATACGAACGGTAGCTGGCAAGATTTTCAAGGTAAGCCGCGCTCTTTCCCGAAGCGTCCACACCTGAAAATTCCGAGGCGTAATTACGGCCTGATTGCAGATAGCTTTCCCGCACCTGCCACGCGACGAACAGGCTGGCCCAGAACCCAACCTCGACGAGAACAAAATTCCGCGCGCTTTTATTTTCGCGAAGATAGGCTTCGCCCGTACCGGGAAGCACTGCAGAGCCGAGCAAAGCCAAACCCAGTGATTTATCCTTGTTGGCGGTCTGGGAAGAGTCGACCTCGATCGTGATTTCCTTGGACGGCACGCCGAAGGATTCCGGACCGGACTGCGACCAGACAGATATGGCGGCCAGCAAGATCAAAATGGAAATAACACGGATCATGATCAGAACGACAACGTGGCCTTCATCATCGTGCGCGGCCACCCCTGTTCGAAAACCAGTCCGCCGTCGACATTCAAACGATCATACCACGCGGACTCCGTCTCGTAAAGTTTTCGGTTGTAATGCCGCGCCGTCAGTGCGGCATCCAACGCCGAGGCGATGTGGTTGATGACGATGCCGCCCACGAACCAGGCCTGCATGCGGGAATATTGATTGGCCTTGGCGCGCATGGAGATGTACTCGTCACGGAAATCGCTAGTGCCCGCGAAACCGGAATCCTTGTCGAAAGCCACGTTCTTCGCGTCCCGCCAGCCGGCGATGAATTCCTGATCCTGCCCGATCATTTCGTAAAAAGCATAGGGGTCCGGGAACGCCGCACGAATGGCGTGGTTGGTATCCGGATTCGTGGTCTCACGATTGTGGACGTACTGGCTGAATGAGGCATAGTCGGCCGGATCGCCAGTGGGATCCTTGCAACCGTTGTAATAGGTCACTCCCGTTCCGGTGGCCTTTTCCTGAACGGCATCGCAGTAATTCTTCCGGGCGAATTCGCGCTCATCGGTGCCCTTCACGCTACCGGCGCTGGCTTCATACTTGTCCTGGCTCCAGTTGGCATCCGCGAATGACCGGTACTTGCTCACTTGGCGATCATGCTTGACCACCACGTATTCGTACCAGAAAGCTCCCAACACAATATCGGTGCTGAAGTAGATGGCGGCGCGAGAATAGGTGAATACGCTCTGCCCCACATAGGCCTGTCCCAACCCCGGAACCAGCAACGACATGAACAAGGCCCTCTTGGGACTCCGGTATTTTCCCTTCTGGCTGATAGAATTGATGTTGGTTTCTCGAACCACCTTTGTACGCGGTTTGGGGACACTATCCGCAGCAACAGTCGGAGATGGGGTTGGTGCGGAAGGCGCAACGATGGCAGGTGTTACAACCGCTGCCGGAGACTTGACGGAATCCACCTTGACTTTGGAAACCGTGTCCTTGACCGGCACACTTTCTTTTTTAGCAGCAACGATGGACTTCTTGACTGACGTATCCGGTTTCACGGCTGCTTTGGCAGTTGTATCCTTCGGGGCCGCAATCTTCTTCTTCAGAACCGTCGTATCCTTCACGGCCTTCGGCTTGGAGATTTTCTTGGGAGCCGCCACCGTGTCGGCTTTGGGTTTGGCCGCAACAGGTTCCGCAGGTTTGGGAGCAGGCTTTACAGAATCGGCCTTGGAAGGCATGGAGACGCCATACGGATCATCATCTGCCGTGCCTTGTGCAAAGGGCATGGATATGAATGGCAGGGATACAACCCCGACGAAGAGCAGTAAACGCAAATAAAACCCCGTTTTCGGGGTCAATCTACAAATCGGGGGATATTAAGGCACGATATTGGGATTCAAAGCCCAAGAACGTCCGTCATGGTATAAAGACCGGGTGCCTTGCCCTTGAGGAACAGAGCAGCACGAACCGCACCTTGCGCAAAAATCTGGCGGCCATGGGCCACATGGCGTAGCTCGATTCGCTCCCCGTCACCTGCAAACAGCACCGTATGATCCCCGGCGATGTCGCCGCCGCGCACCGCATGAATCCCGATTTGCCCCCTGGGACGTGCACCCGTCATGCCGACACGGCCATAAACGGCAACCTGTTCCAGCGATTCATCCAGACCGCGAGCGACGGATTCCGCAAATCCCAGGGCCGTGCCGCTGGGCGCATCTTTCTTCTGGTTGTGGTGCGCTTCAACGATCTCGACGTCGAAGTCGAGACCCAGCGCCCGTGCCACGTTTTCCGCAGCCTTGAACAGCACGTTGACTCCGATGCTCATGTTGGGTGACATCAGCAAGGGAATCTTCTTCGAGGCGCTTTCGATACGATTCTTCTGATCCGCTGAAAAACCTGTAGTACAGATGATATGTGCCGCACCCACGCGTTCAGCAACTTCCAAAGCAGCCATGGTGGATTCGACAGACGTGAAATCAACAACGGCACAACCGGGGCGGATTACCGTCTCCAGAGAGTCGGTCAAGATTACATCGAGATTTTCAATGGAAAGCTTCTGCCCCACACCGGGCGTTCCCTTGGCCTCAACGGCGCCAATCACCTTCACGGATTGATTCTTCGCACAGGCGGCAAGCACCATCTGGCCCATGCGCCCGCGGGCGCCAAGGACTACGATTTCAACAACCATGGAATGGGAAATTAGGAAACAAAAAAGGGTCGGGGCAATCCTTGCGGTTGACCCCGACCCTTTCGGTTCAATTCTTTACTTCGACTCGTCGGAAATGACCCACAACTTCACCTTGGTCTCGACCTCTTTGTGAAGCTGGAGTTTGATGGTGTACATGCCGAGCTGTTTGATGGGCTCAGGCAGCAACACCGCCTTCTTGTCGAATTCGTATCCGGTCTCGCGGAGCTTGGCCGCGATGTCCGCCGCGTGGATGGAACCGAAGAGTTTCTCGCCATCGTGCACCTTGGCCGCGATGGTGATCGACATGTCCTTCAGTTTCTCCGCCTTGGCCTGGTACTCCGCCTTCTCACGCTCGTAGCGCGCTTCAGCCTTGGCGCGCAACGCGTCAAGCTGCTTGCGCGAAGACGGCGTGGCGAGCTCCGCCAGACCGCGCGGGAACAGGTAGTTGTGCGCGTAACCGTTCTTGACCTTGACGACCTCGAGCGACTTGCCCAAGCCGGCGATTTCTTCTTTCAGAATGACTTCCATGTTAAACTCCTTCCCGGCTCAGCGCATGTTCTCTGCCACGTAGGGCAGAAGAGCGAGGTGACGGGCGCGTTTGATGGCGGTGGCGAGCTCGCGCTGATGACGCGCCGAGGTTCCGGAAAGCTTGCGGGAAACAATCTTGCCGCGCTCATTGATGAACTTGCGAAGCAGGCGATCGTCCTTGTAGTCCACGTGCTCGATCTTGTTTTCCGTGAAATAGCACGTTTTGCGCTTGCGGATCTTGTTTTCTTTTTCTTTCTCTCTCGGGGCGGGCATTACTCGTCTCCTTCCTTGGACTTGTCCTCATTGGATTCCACAACCGGGGCTCCGTCAGGAGACGGCGCCGGGGGAATGCCGCAGGGATTCTCAGCCACGGTCAGCCACCGCAGCACGTTTTCATTGATGCGAAAGCGCTTCTCCAGCTCCGAGGGAAGCGAGGTGTCCGCTTCGTAGTAGAAGGCGGCATATTCGCCATGGCTGCGCTTGCGGATGGAATAGGCCAGACGGCGCTTTCCCCAGCGATCCACGCGCACGATTTTTCCCTGGGACTCGATGAGTTTGGTCACCGCATCGAATTCCGAGGCGATGGATTCGTCGGGGATCATCGCATCCACGACCAAAACAGTTTCATATTGCTTGGACAATTGCGTTTCCTTTGGTCTTCCGCCAGGAACATTCCCGGTGGATTGGCCTTCCGTCAGGCGAAAGGCAGGGATTCCCGGAGAGTCCGGGAAGGGGGCAGAACTTATCTAAAACGTTGGATTTGTTCAAGATGAAATGCCCGGAAAACGGGCTTTTCATCATTTTTTAGCGGACCAGAATACAGCCAAACCTGCCGCCAAAAGCGCCAATCCGCCAATGACGATGACAATCGTTTTTGTGGACAGGCCCTTGGAATTTTGGGAATCCTCGGAAGGATCCCTTAAATCGTCGTCCCAGTTGGGCTTGGGGGTGCCGGAAGACTCTGTTTCCTTTTCACCACCCAGACGGGGAAGCACGAAGGAATAAGTCACGGCCGCCAATTTTTTCACATCGAAATCGCGGCAGCGGGTCTGATAGCCCGGGCTGGTTCCGCACACCGTGTGTTTGCCGGGGTTGACAGGAAACCGTCGATCCGAGGAAGGCAGGGGAGTTCCGTCCAAAGAAAGACTGGTGTTGCTCGGCTGTACTGTGAGATTGAGCCACGCCGCCTCCTGATTCTGCACGGCTTGCGCCAAATCCGGAAGTCCGGCAGTCAGTACACGAGCCAGTTCCCCGGTGTAGACTTTGCGCAACACTGTAGTGTTCTGACCGGTTTCCGCGGACACGAGCGCCAGTTGAAAGGTGAACACGGAATCGATGCGCGCGACCTCGCCCATGATCATGTATTCAACCATCAAACGACGGGCGATATCCAAACGACAATCGCGATCCTGGCACGTCTCCGGCTGTTTGCGCAGTCGACGCAATGTCTCCGCCACCGACGCGCGATCCAAGGTCCGGAAAATCGGAACTTTTTCCATCTCACCGATGAACTGGTTGGTGATGTCCACGCGCTCCTGCGGTGTAAAACCGAATCCTTGAAAGTCAAAGATCACCAGTGGCGGCACCAATGCCTTCCCGCCCTTGCGCTTCTGATATTCCCGCCGGATGTTCTGGAATCGGCTCATGATGGCGTTGCTGGCGTAGGTATCGAATAACGAGGCAAATGGATCGAGATCCAGCAGATGTTGAAACAAGGTATCCGCTTTGCCTTGCTTTTCTGGCGTGGAAGCGTACAAGACACCGAGATTTTTCAGGAGATAGACGCTGTCCTGATAGGTGACTTCACCGGGTCGATTGAGAAAAGCCAACATGGACTGCTCCGCCTTGTCCAAATCGCCCTCGGAGAGGTAGGCCTCAATTTGATCGCGGGATACGACCTGGGCATGAACAAAGGCTGAGCATAGAAGCATCAAGCCTGTAATCCACATGATGCCACGCGAGTGAGTCATACCGTGGCGCGCTCCCGCATCTTTTGTTGCACCGCTTCGGCGGAAAGCCCGAACAACTCGAAACACAACGCATACATGTCAAGCGCCGAAGAGGACGCTGGGGCGTGCTCAAACACACTGAGTCCGAGTCGTGCCGCTTCTGCGAAATCGATGGTGAGACGCACCTTCTGTTTCGCCACGCGGCCGGGGTAGGTCGCCTCGATGCGCTCCGCCAGCACCTTGTGCAACTGGGTATTACCGCGATACATGTTGATGACGATACGGAAAAGCTGTGCCGTGGCCGTCATGCGATCCAGCCACGGCACAAGATCATCCAAACCTTGCAGCGCATATGCCTCGGGCTGGGTGGGAACGATCACTTCCGTCGTCGCCATGAGCGCCATGCGCGTCAACCAGTTCAAGGCGGGCGCGCAATCCACCAGCACATAATCGTACTCCGGATACAACGGCGCGAGAATGGACTGCAGACGCGCGGGTTCACGCGTGAGCCGCGGATCAAGCAAAGGGAGATCATCGAGCTCCGGGCTTCCTGCCAGCACATACAGGCCCGGATATCCTGTCTCCATGACGCACTCCGGAGCTTCCCGGCGGCGCAGCAGCACTTTGGATATGTCGGCAAGACCGTCCTTGCGGAAGTCCTCTCCGAATTTTTTGACCAGCAAGTGCTTGGTCAGATTGGACTGCGCATCCAAATCAACCAACAAAGTTTTGAATCCTGAAAACGCAAGGGCGTGCGCGCAATTCAACGCGAAAGTGGTCTTCCCCACTCCCCCCTTCTTGGACAACAGGCAGTAGGTCTTGGCGGCCATCTTATTCCTCCACAACCTGAATGGAAGCCCCGAGGGCCCGGAATTTTTCCACCACACGATCATAACCACGTTCGATGTAACGCACTCCGCTGATGGATGTGCGCCCTTTGGCCAGCACCGCAGCAACCAGGTAGGAGAATCCCGCGCGAAGATCCGGGATTTCGATCTCCGCGCCCTGCAACGGTGTCGGGCCCCAAATCACGGCGGAATGCTGATGATTCAACTGACGGAAACGACAATCGCGACCACCCAGGCATTCACTGAAAACTTGAATCTTCGCCCCCATGCGGTTCAACGCTTCCACGTAACCGAAACGATTTTCGTACACGGTCTCATGGATCACCGACATGCCCTCGGCCTGCGTCAGTAAAATGACCAGCGGCTGTTGCCAATCGGTCATGAGGCCGGGATGCACTCCGGTCTCCGCAGCAATAGACTTGAGTTTGCGATCGCGGCCGTAAAAACGGATGCCGTCGGGACGCACCTCGAACTCGCCACCGGCACGGCGCATCCAGTTGAGAAACGCCAGCAAATGCAGTTGATCCGCGCCGCGAATAAACACGTCTCCGCGCGTCGCGACAGCTGAAGCGGCAAACGACGCCGCCTCGATGCGATCGTTGAGCACCCGGTGGTCAGCGGGCCGCAGGGAATCCACACCCTGAATCATCCATGTGCGATCGGTCTCTTGCGAAATGATGGCACCCATGGCCTGCAGCAGCAAGGCGAGATCCACGATCTCCGGCTCGATGGCCGCATTACGGATTTCCGTGGTGCCGCGTGCCATCGTGGCCGCCATCATCAGGTTTTCCGTAGCACCGACGCTGGGAAACGGCAGCGTGATGCGCGTTCCCGTCAGTTTGTCGGCGTTGAAGTGATATGCGCCGTCCCGATATTCGGCTTTGGCACCGAGGCTCTGAAATCCCTGTAGGTGAAAATCGAGAGGACGCTCCCCGATGCCACAACCGCCCATCATGGGAATGACCGCGCGACCGAAGCGATGCAGCAACGGCCCGGCCATCAGGATGGGAATGCGGTTCAATCCGGAATATTCGGCGGGAACTTCGGGAGTGGCGAGCGACGAAGTGTCAGATTCGAGGGTGCCGGCTTCAGCATCGTGCGTGATCTTGCAGCCAAGGGATTCCATCACCCGGCGGGTGATGTCGACGTCCCCAATGTCGGGAACATTGCGAAGGCGCGTGACGCCGGGCGCAAGGAGCGACGCCACCATTTCCTTCGTGACGGCGTTCTTGGCCCCCCGGATGGTGATTTCACCTTCCAGATTGCTCCCGCCTTCGACGATGTATTTGCGAGCCATTCAGCCCACAAATTTACACTGTCGATTTCCCAAGGTGGAACTAAAACAACGCCACGGGACGTGAGAAGGTCTTGCCGCCCACGCGAACCTCGACCACATAACCGCCCTTGGCCATATCCGCGACAGGGATCAGCAAGCGCTGGCGACCCGCAATGGCATTCACGCGCGCATGTACCTTGCCCTGCAAATCCCGGACGAAGATGGAGGACGGCTGCTCGAAAGGCAGGTTCAACGCGAGATTGGACCCGGAACGCAGCACCTTGAATTCCTGCGCTCGGTTCTCGGCAGAAAGCAACCGGGGATCCACGATGGCCGTCGAGGCAAAGGCGCTGTCCGGGGAAATGAAATTCAGCGTGTACCACGCGGTAATGACAGAAGGCACGGCACCCGCAGTAGCCGGTTCACCCCAGGGTTTTTCACCTATGGAAGACAGAATATTCGATCCCTTGAAGTACACGACCCGGTTGTTGCCGCTGCCAGGAGCCGTGATGGGTGCGTTGGCAACGGGCCGCACGGATGGGACGGGCATGGACGCAAGTTGCAGGAACACACGCAGAGAGTCCGATGCGATGCGCACATTACTCACGGAAAGCGTCGCATTGTTCATCTGATTTCCTGCACCATAGGATTCGATACTCATCTGATTGACCCAGGTCTGTACCTGGTAATTGGAAGCCACTCCGGCCGAAGGGCCGACTTTCTTCGTGAACTGCAGTTCAAACCCGTTCACACGCGAACGCACGGCCAGCAATTCAAAAACTGTGGTGTCTTTCGGCACGAGTTTGAAAAAATCATAGACGGAATTACAGCCGCCATTTTTACCCCGGGGCATCAAGTCCGCGGCGAGCGCCCCCGTGCCTCCTCCTCCGCCATAACACCAATTGCCCGACGCCTGATCATTGCCTCCGGCCTGACTTCCCGCATACAGGGCGCCATCCGGACCAATCTTCAAACGGCCGACCCCCGCATGGAATCCTCCGGAATGCACGAAGACAGCCCCCTGCCATTCGTTGTTCACCTTTTCCAGAAACACGCGCTGGATGCCGCCGAATGTCACGTCTCCATACAGCAACTGCCCCGCGTAAACGCCTTGGGTCAGATATACAAGTTCGCCGGGATTGTTGGCGATGTCCGAGTTGGCTGGTGCGCCGCTAGCGACACCCTGATTCAAGGCCACTGCAGGAAAGGATTCCGGAATTCCACGCGTATGTCCGTAGGGATTGTTGACATCGCAATGCATTCCGAAGAAGCGTCCGGGACGGTAATTGACGATCTTGTTCACGGCGTTGTAATTCCCCTGAATGTCCGAGCCGAAGATCTCACCCTCCGGTCCGAATACGAATCCATTGGGAGATCGCAAGCCCCCGTCAACGACTTGCTGGGTGCCGTTCCTGGGATCGATCTTCAACAACGCGCAGCGATCGCGCCCCTGCTCCGTGCGCGTCGTGGCGTTGTCATATTGACCGATGGTTCCCGCATACAGAAACCCTTGCGCATCCCGAATCAAACCCGTGGTAAAGTGGTGCCAGCGTCGACCGGTACCGGAGGTATCGGCGGAATTGGCGTAGGTCACCGGAGGGTGCGCGGTAAAACTCTTATAGAGTCCGGGGCCCACCGAATCCGCCGAGCAAACTTGAGCATGGCAGGTGTTGATCACCTTGATGGGATTCACGCCATTGGTATAAGGCCCCGTGCCGATGAAGCGGAGCAAGCCCGTTTTGGTGATGGTGTAAATGGTGTCGGAATCGCTGGCGGTCGCACGGCGAGCCACAAAGATGCCCAGCGGCTCCCACAGGCCGGCGTAAATCTTTTGAACGTTCGACGACGTGATGCTCGTGCCCGAAGTACCCGAGATGATATACAAGCCGCCGAGACCTTTACCATTGGGCGGTCCCTGAATGTCACCGTAATAGGTTCCGTTGTTGTTTCCCGTCGTCACATAGGATTGATCCGAAACCCAGTTGACCGCCACCATCCGGCCATCCGAAAGCCAGTCGATGCCCCCGAATCGGAAACCGGTGTCGATGGCATTGCGAAACGAGACCAGCGTATATCCCGGGTGGACGCCGGGACCGCTGGGACTTGGGACACCGTTGGCGCCATTAGTGCTCGTGGACGTGCCCAATGCGGCATTTCCCAAGGGGGTAGAACGGCCTAGTGAATATTGAATCACTCCGGTCAAAAGCAGACCTGTCAAAACTATTCCGCGCATAGCCGCCCCCTGCTGAAACCCGCCATATTCAAAGTCGGAGAAAATCTAAGGGGTTCCCGCAAAAATTGCCGGGAGTTTCGGAAAAATCAGAACCTGCGAATGCTTGCCATATACGGCAAACGTCTCAAATCAACCTTTTTCCTTGCCGGGCTTCAGAGTGCGAACGAAAAGTCGGCTGTCCTTGAGATAACGAATAGCCGCATCCACCTGAGGATCGTGGCGGACTTCGAAATCGGTTCTTGCGTCATCGCCCAGTGTCGCGCCCAGCAACTCTGCCTTGAGCTGGCGCTTGATGAATTCGCGATTGGCGTCGAACTCCTTGGAGACTTCAGCACGCAGCAAGGTTTTCAGAGCGGTGGCAGCCTTGTCGAATTCCATCGAGGCGGTATCGGCAGTGGAATCACGATCGCGGCGTTCCTTTTTCCATGCGTCCCGGGAATCTTCCAGGGCCAGCAGGGCCGTGCTTTGAAAATGGCTGAAGGCAGAATCGGAAAAAACGAACTCACGGAATTCTTCCAACAGTTCCGGAGTCACCTGAAAGTCGGAAGTGATCCTGGTCTTCGCCGAAATTTCTCCACGCTTGCGAATCACGAAACCAAAGAACATGGTTTTGCGGAACAACTCCTGGGCGAAACGGGTGTAATGCGGATCCGGAATCACCACATCCGGCGCGATGCCGCCGGCAGCGGACACCTTTCGCCCGGCCTTGGTGACAAACTTGGTTGTGTCCGGATGAAACGAAGAGTCCTTCGCCTCGCGCTCCCGCTTGAAGCGCACGGCATTCTCCGGCTTGTTGATGCAACGGCCCGAAGGCGTGTAGTAATAGGCCGTGGTCAGCTTGAGCGTGTTGCCGTCGCCGTCCAGCGGAAGCAAGGTTTGCACCGATCCCTTGCCGAACGTTTCCTCGCCGATCACCACTCCGCGATCCCAATCCTGAATCGCGCCGGCCACAATCTCGGAGGCAGACGCGGAATTCTCATTCACGAGTACCACGAGACGACCGTCCCATGCCGGATCGCGCTGGCTGCGGTATTCCTGCACTTGTGATTTTTCGCGTCCGCGCGTGAACACAATCAGCGCATCCTTTTTCAGGAACAATTCCGACACGGCCACGGCTTGATTCAGCAGACCGCCGGGATTCACGCGGAGATCAAGGATGATTCCCTGCGGATTTTTTTTCTTCAAATCGGCCAGTTTCTTTTCCAGATCCTCGCCTGTGCGCTTGGCGAACTGGGTCACCTTGACATAGCCGATGGAGTCCCCGATCATACCGGCAAAGGGGACGCTTTCAACACGGATGATTTCGCGGGTAATGACGAACTCCATAGGCTTGGGCACGCCTTCGCGCAGGATCTGCAACTTCACCGCTGTGCCCGGTTTGCCGCGCAGCCGGTCCACCGCATCGTCGATGGTGAGATCGCGGGTGCTCAATGTGTCGATACGGAGAATCTTGTCACCCGCCTGCAGTC
>OMJM01000084.1 GCA_900299345.1 bacterium
AGTAGGCGACGATTTTTTCCGGCATCTGCCCGGCCTTGGCGAAGCGCGGATCATCAGGACGGATGAGACTCGTCAGCGGTGGCGCGTTTCCGGCCATCGAGGTCAACGTCTCGTAGTCGTAGTCCTTGCCTTCGGCGGACCAGGCGCGGCGGCATTCCTGCACGATCCACAAGCCCACGATGTTCTTGCGGAACATGGTGGTGCCGCCGAATCCCGCTTCGTTGGTGAAATTGCACTCGAGGCTGGCCGCGTTGATCGTCGGTTCGGGAAGTTCCACGCCGAGCAACGACCATGTCCCCGAGCTCAGGAAGGCCCAATCGTCGCCTTCACCTGGAACCGCAGCCACCGCGGCGGCGGTGTCATGGGTGCAGGAGGCGATGACTTGCGCGCTCTTCAGGTTTGTTTCCGTCGCGATCTCCGGACGAAGTTTTCCGAGCGAAGTTCCGGAAGGAACCAACGGAGGAAAAATCTTTTTGGGCAGACCGAGACGCGCGATGAGCTCCCACGCCCAATCCTTGGTACGAGGATTGAAAAGCTGGGTGGTGCTGGCGATGGAAATTTCTCCGATCAGATTTCCCGACAGCAGATAGTTGAAGTAATCGCCGATGTTCAGGAAGCGATCGGCCCATTCCAGCACCTCGGCTCGGCTTTGCGCGTCTGCGAAGAGCTGGTACGCCGTGTTGATGGACATGAACTGGATGCCCGTGGCTTCGAACACGTCACTCGCGGGAACCTTTGCCAACGCCTGTTGCATGGCGGCATCGTTGCGGGCATCGCGGTAGTGGAACGGCAAAGTCAGCAGCGGCTCCTTTTCACGGAGCAACGCGTAATCCACCCCCCAGGCATCGGTGCTGATGCCCGAGATTTCCAAGCCTGCGGGCGCGGCGGCTTTGCGCAAACCTTCCTTGATCTGGTTGAACAGATGGATCAGATCCCAGCGCAAGGTCCCTTGAATGGACACGGGAATATTAGCGAAGCGGTGGATTTCCTCCACCGTCACGCGTTCACCATCCAGGGTTCCCAGCATGACCCGGCCGCTTTCCGCGCCCAGATCCACTGCCAGGTAATGCGTGTTCATGCCGCTCCTGCGATTCGTTTAGCGGGTGAAGGATTGATTGTTGCCCGCGTCCACGTTGAGAATGTTGGCCGTGGATTTCGCCGAAGCGTCTCCGGCGAAGAAGTACACCGCTTCCGCGATGTCTTCCGGAAACACACTGCGTTTCAGGAGGCTGCGGTTACGATAATGTTCTTCGAGTTGATCTTCGCTGAGCTTGTAGGCTTCGGCGCGTTCTTTCTTCCAGTCTCCCTGCCAGATCTTGGAGCCGCGCAACACGGCATCCGGATTGACCACGTTCACGCGAATGCCGCGAGGGGCGCCTTCCAAAGCGAGACAACGCGCCAGATGCACTTCCGCGGCCTTGGCGGTGCAATACGCCGCCGCGCCGGGTGAAGCCGCCAGCGCGTTCTTGCTGGCGATGAATACGACGGAACCGTCCAGACCTTGTTCCAGCATGACACGATAACCGGAGCGGGAAACCAGAAAGTAACCCGTCGCCAGAATGCTGATGTTCTTGTTCCAGACTTCAATGGTGGTGTCTTCGTAATTGGAGGCCGAGGAAATACCGGCATTGGAAACCAGAATATCCAGACCGCCGAATTCGCGGACGCAAAATTTGAAGGAGTCGATCACCGATTGTTCGTCAGTGACATTGCAGGTCACGACGCGCACGCTGTCCTTGCCGTACTTGGAGTGGAATTCCTTTTCGGTTTCCTCCAATGCTTTTGCGTCGATGTCCGTGAGGCACACCACCGCCCCTTCGCCGAGAAGACGGCGGGCCGTGGCCTTGCCGATGCCGCCCGCGCCGCCGGTAATCAGAGCAATGCGCGCCGCCAGTGGTTTTGGCTTGGGCATGCGTTGCAGCTTGGCCTCTTCCAAAGCCCAGTATTCGATGTTGAACGCCTCCTGTTCTGGCAGGCCGACGTATTCGTCCATGGCCGCCGCGCCGCGCATGACGTTGATGGCGTTGACGTAAAACTCTCCGGCGATGCGGGCCGTGGCCTTGTCATTGGCGAATGAGAACATGCCGATACCTGGAACAAGGATGATCACGGGATAGGGATCGCGCAATGCGGGGGAGGCCGCGTTGGCGCAACGCTTGTAATAGGCTTCGTAATCCTTGCGATAATTTTCGAGCAGGGCATCCAACGACGCAAGCATGCTTTCCGCAGTGTCCTTGGCTGGATTGATATCGACCAGCATCGGGAAAATCTTGGTGCGGAGAAAATGATCCGGGCAGGAAGTGCCGAGCGCGGCCAGGGCTTTGGCGTTCTTCGAGCCGACAAAGGTCAATACTTCTTCCGAGTCGTTGAAGTGGCCAATCTTGCGGTTCACCTTGCTGAGCTTGCCGCGCAACGCGGGCATCAACTTGGAGGCGAATTCCCGGCGTTGTGCCGCATCCAGCGGTGAAATCACCGGGCCCCCGAAGGGCTTGCCATCGTCCTTGCTGTCGATGTAATCCTGCGCCTTCTGGATCACATCCAGTGTGTTTTCGTAACACTCTTTCGAAGTCTCGCCCCAGGTGAAGAAGCCGTGTCCCCCCAGCATGATTCCTTTGAGCTTGGGATTGGACTTGTACATGGCTTCCAGTTTCAAACCGAGATCATAACCGGGACGCTGCCAGGGCAGCCAGCCCAGTTGGCCGTTGAACACTTTTTGTGTGATGGCTTCGCCGTTCTTGGTGGCGGCAATGGCGATCACCGAGTCGGGATGCACGTGATCAACGTGCTTGACGGGGATATAGGCGTGCAGCGGCGTGTCGATGCTGGCCGCGCGCGGATTCAGGTTGAAGGTGCAATGGGGCAGGTAGCCGACCATCTCATCTTCGTGGGCCAGTCCGCGATAAAGCCCCTTGAGCGCCTGAAGTTTTTCCATGTACAACGTGGAGAAGCCGTCGAGTTTCATGCTGCCGAGATCGCCACCGGATCCCTTGACCCACATCACTTCGACGTCCTTGCCAGTGAGCGGATCTTTCATCATCACCTTGGCAGAGGTGTTGCCGCCACCGTAGTTGGTCACCCGCAAATCGGAACCCAGCAGGTTGGAGCGGTACAGGAGAAGTTGTTCTTCGGAAAGGCCTTTTGCCGCTTTGTCGTCCCAGTTGTTGGGGATGGCGGTTTTGCGTGCGGACTGGGTCATGATGCTCCTTCAAGCTTCGTTATGAGAGCACCACAAGATAGCGTGTTTTTAAAACAAAAATATTCTGATTTTTAATTTTTCCAGATGAAAATATTTCACTGCGCCAGCAGCAGTTTCACGCCTTTGGCGTGCAGGGAAGTTTTGATTTCCTTCGAAATCTCGCCTTCGGAAATCACGCTGTCAACCTTATCCAGCGACCAGAAATAACCAGCCGAAACCCGGTTCCATTTGGTGGAGTCCGCCAGCACCACCACCTTGCGGCTGATGCCCGCCAGCGCCCGTTTCACTTCCATCTCCGTCTGACTCACTTCGCCCAGTCCCCGTTCCAAGTGAATGCTGTGCACTCCCATGAAACAAAGTTCCGCTTCCATGCGCTGGAGAAAGGCGACGGCCTCCGGTCCCACCACGGACGAGGACTCATGGCGCAAGGTTCCGCCGGGAAGAATCACGTTCACGCCGGGCGCATCCACCAGATGCGTGGCAATGGCCAGGCTGTTGGTAATCACGGTCAGGCCCTTGCGGTCCTTGATGAAATAGGACAGTGCCAGCGAGCTGGTGCTGGCGTCCAGCGCAATCACCATGTTGTCGTGGATGTTCGACACCGCGAAGCGGCCGATGATTTGTTTTTCCGCGGTCTGTTTGCGCAGCCGCATGTCCATCGGCATTTCCGCCAGCGCCATTTCCTGCGGCGCCATCGCTCCCCCGAAGGTGCGGATGAGTTTGTTCTGCCGGTGCAACGCCTCGAGATCGGCGCGGATGGTCGCTCCAGTGACGCGCAACTGTTTGCTCAACTCCGGCACGGTCATGCGGCGGTTGGAGAGCAGCAGTCCGAGGATTTTTTCCCTGCGGTCGTTCCGGTATTTGAGTGTACGCATGAAGTAAGGTTAAAATAGTTTTGAGATGAAAATATAAATGACACCCATACCTCTCGATTGCGCTCAGGGTACGGAAATATCTTTTGCCCAGAGCACCCTGAGTGCAGCAGAAGGGCCGACAGACGGTCCAGCAGAAAAGGATTTTATGAAACCCTCATTTCGTCACCTGTTTTTGGCCTTCGCGGTTTTGTCCGTCGCTTCGTGGTCTGCCTCGCTCACCATTGCTGTGATCCCCAAGGGAACGACCCACGAATTCTGGAAAACCGTACATGCCGGGGCTGTGAAAGCCGGTCGGGAAGACGGGGCCGAGATCATCTGGCAGGGGCCAGCCAAGGAGGATGATCGCAAAGGCCAAATCGAGGTGGTGCAGAACTTCACCAGCCGTGGCGTGTCGGCCATTGTGCTGGCGCCGTTGGATGAAACAGCCTTGGCGCGTCCCGTGGAAACGGCGGTCAAACGCGGCGTTCCAACGGTCATCATCGATTCGGATTTGAAGTCCAAAGCCTTGTCCAGTTTTGTGGCCACGGACAATTATGCGGCGGGCAAGCTCGCGGCCAAACACATGGCGGAAATTTTTTCCGCAAAGCCGAAGGCCAAAATTCTGGTGATGCGCTATCTCGAAGGTTCGGCCAGCAACAGCAATCGCGAGAACGGATTTCTGGACGGAGTCAAGGAATATCTGCCTTCCTGTGAAATCGTTTCTTCCAATCAGTATGCGGGCGTCACGGCGGAATCGGCGCTCAAGACGGCACAGAACCTGTTGAACAAATTCTCCGCAGTCGATGGAATCTTCACGCCCAACGCACCGACCACGTTCGGCATGCTGCGCGCCTTGCAAACCGCCGGCCGCTCGGGCAAGGTCACCTTGATCGGCTTCGACGCCACGGAGCCGCTGCTCAACGCCATGAAGGCGGGAGAGATCGCGGGGCTGGTGGTGCAGGATCCGTTTCGGATGGGATATCTCGGCGTTAAGACTGCGGTTGCTGCGGCGCAGGGCAAGAAGGTCGAAAAGCGCATTGACACTGGCGCGCGTTTCGTCACTGCCGCGAATCTTTCCGATCCGGAGGTGAAAGAATTGGTTTCGCCCGATCTGAAAAAATGGCTGGAATGATCCCGCCCCTGCGCCCCGAAACCATTCGGTTGTTGGCGCCATACCTGTGCCTCATCGCCGTCTTTCTTCTGTTCTCCTTCGTCGCGCCTCCGGCATTCCACAGCGGCTACAATCTCAAAACCCTGTTGACCCAGTCGGTCATCGTCGGTATCGGCGCGTTGGGCATGACCTTGGTGATTGTAAGCGGCGGTATTGATCTCAGTGTGGGGTCGATCATCGCCTTGTCCACGGTGCTCATGGCGCAGATTCTGCGGATGTATCCGGAACCCGGCACTGGATGGCCGTGGCTGGCGTTGGGCGCGGCTGTTGGAACTGGTTTTCTCTGTGGCCTTTTCAACGGATTTCTCTCGGCACGCCTGCGCATTCTTCCTTTCATCGCCACGTTAGGCAGCATGTTGATCTTTCGCGGCGTCGCCAAATGGATGGCACAGGAACAAACGGTCACGGCTCCTGTGTCGTGGATCAATTCGCTGATGGAAGTCGATCCGGTTCCATCCTGGTTGCTGCTGGCTTCCGGTGTGTGGATCCTGCTGGCCCTGGGATTGGTGGTCGGATTCATGCTTCGCTATACGGCGTTCGGGCGTTATGCCTATGCAATGGGATCGAACGAAACCGCTGCGCGCTACTGCGGCATTCCCGTGGTGCGGCAGCGGTTGTGGATCTATGGATTGGGCGGCGCGTTCGCGGGCATGGCGGGTGCGATGCAATTCGCCAATCTCACGCTGGGCGATCCGACGGCGGCGGAAGGCATGGAACTGGACATCATTGCGGCGGTGGTGATCGGTGGCGGCTCCTTACGAGGAGGCGAAGGCCGCACGGCGGGTTCGCTGGCCGGAGCCTTGTTGATGACCGTGCTGCGCAACGGCTGCAACATGGCCGGGATTCCCAACTATGCGCAGAACATCGTCGTCGGCGCCATTATTATCGGGGCGATGGGGTTGGATTGGGTGAAGACGAAGGGGTGAATGGGTTTTCGGAGTCCAGTGTCCATTGTTTAGGATTGTTTTCGATATAGCGTTGAATGTGAAATAATTCTGAACCATCCCGAATGATGTGTTCGTGGTAATTCCGTTGCCACAGGGGCATTCCCGGCGTGGCGCGTAATTCGTTGATGCGACGTGCCGAAAACGTTTTAAAACCGCGAATAATGTCCCCCAATGTGTGGTATTTGATTTGAACGCATTTCTGTGCGGTATCTGTAGGGGCGGATTTAAAATCCGCCCCTACAATCGACCCATCCATATTGTTTTTGTTTAATACGATGATTCCGTGAACATGGTTTGGCATCACAACAAATGCATCCAGCGCAACGGTGGGGAAATGGTTGGGCAAATTGTTCCATACATCAACCACCATGCAACCGTATGGATTCAACCGCATTTCACCATTCACAATATTGCCGAATAAACATTCCCGATTCTTAACGCAGATGGTTAAGAAATACGCGCCGGCGCTGGCATAATCCCATCCGCGAAGACGAATGGATCGGCGATGATGGATTTCGGGATTGTAAGACACGGATTCAAATATGGACCTCGTTCCGGAACGGGCGCGTGACCATTGTCACCCAAAACAAAAAACGCCACCCTTTCGGATGACGTTTCTCAATTAGACTGAAATAGACTCGACTATTTCTTCACATTCTGCCACGAACCGCTCTTGGCAGACTCGATGACCGCATCGCATACCCGCGTCGTCTCCAACGCATCGCGGAACGTCGGCCCGACCAGCTTGCCCTTGGACACGCCGTCGAGGAAGTCCGCAACCTGGTGCACGAAGCTGTGCTCGTACCCGATCTGTAAACCCGGCACCCACCAGTTTTTCATGTACGGATGATCGCCGTCCGTGATGTGGATGGAGCGCCACCCGCGCAACTGACCTTCGTCCTTGTGATCGAACCATTGCAGGCGATGGAGATCGTGCAGATCCCACATGATGGAGGCCTTCTCGCCGTTGATCTCCAGCGTGTACAGCGCCTTGTGCCCGCGCGCATAGCGCGTGGATTCGAAGGTGGCCAGCGAGCCGTTCTCGAAATGACCCATAAAGGTGCAAGCGTCGTCGATGCCGATCTTCTGCGCTTCGCCGGTGAAGGTGTTCTTGCGTTCTTTGATGAAAGTTTCCGTCATCGCGCTGACGTCCTTGATGGAACCGTTCAACCAGATGGCCGTGTCGATGCAGTGCGCCAGCAAGTCGCCGGTCACGCCGGAGCCCGCTGCGTTCACATCGAGACGCCACAGACCCGTGCCACCCACGGGAAGATCCGCGGAGATGGTCCAGTCCTGCAGGAACTTGGCGCGATAGTGGAAGATTTTTCCGAGGCGGCCTTCGTCGATTAATTTCTTGGCCAAGGTGACGGCTGGGATGCGACGGTAGTTGTAGGACACAAAGTTGGGAACCTTGGCGGCTTCCACGGCCGCGACCATCTGTTCACCTTCGGCGCTGTTGCGGGCCAACGGCTTTTCGCAGATGATCATCTTGCCGGCCTTGGCCGCAGCCACGGCCATTTCCAGATGGAGATCATTGGGTGTGCAGATGTCGATGAGATCGATGTCCTTGGCCTCCACCAGTTTGCGCCAGTCACTTTCGATGCGCTCATAGCCCCACTTGTCGTTGAAGGCCTTGACGCCCGCTTCATTGCGGCCGCATACGGCTTTGAGCACAATCTCGTAGTCGAGATCGAAGAAGTTGCCGACCTTGCGGAAGGCGTTGGAGTGTGTGCGCGCCATGAAGCCGTAGCCGATCATGCCCACGTTCAGTTTTTTCTTGGCCATCTTTTCTTCCTTCGTTATCTGGTTTTCGTTGGGGCGCGAGCTTTCGCGCCCTTACAGTCTTCGTGGTCTCAGGGTTTGAGGACTAGTTCCAGCCGTGGCGGTCGCGGACCGCGACCATGGCAGCGAGGATATTGTTCCAGGTTTCCTGGCTTTCCATGACCGGATTGGGGAACATGCAGCCGTCCCAGCACATGTGTTTGATGTCGATGTGCGAGCCGTCGGGATTCCTCAGCCAGAAGCCGGCGTGGTAGGGGATGTCCAGCTTGCCATTCGGATCGTCGACCGGGCAATGCTTGCCGGTCTTGTCATGGGAACCCTGTCCCTTCACGGTCGCGTCGTTCTGGGCGATGTGAAAATCCTTGACCCACGGACGCAGCTTGTCAGTGAGAGTCGTGTACGCCTTGTCGAACGCATCTTTTTCCCAATTGAATCCTGCGGGAACCAGGGAAGCTTCCGGGGCGTTGTAGCCCAACATGAAGAGAAGGGTATGCGCCATGTCCGCTTGAATGCCAACGGTCTTGCGATTGTCGACGCCTTCCAGCAATTCCACCAGCGCCTTCCAGCTGTGCATACCGCCCCAGCAGATTTCGCCTTCGAGGGCCACCTGTTCGCCGTAGCTTTCGGCGATCCTGGCGGCTTCCTTGATGGTCTCGATATTTCTCTTCTGGTTGCCGACGGGATCCTCGTTGAAGTGGGCCGGGCTGTTGGCGGTGTCGAGGCGGATGATGCCGTACTTGCGGATGCCAATGTCCTTCAGCTTTTTGCCGATGGCGCAGGACTTCTTCACCACGTTGAGGTAGTTCTTGCGATCCTCTTCAGAGCCGAACGCGCCGCCGCCGCCCCAGATGGGAGCAACCAGCGATCCGATCACCAGGCCCTTGCTGCCGACCTTGTCGGCGAGCGCCTTGAGATCATCGTCGGTGGACTCGAGATCCTGATGCGGCTTGGAGAGGAAGATGTCGAAGCCGTCGAACTTCTGACCGTTCGCGCGGGCGTTGGCCGTCAGCTCCAACATCCTGTCCTGGGAGATGACCGGCTCGGCACCGGGCTCCGTACCGCCCTTGCCGACGAGTCCGGGCCAAGCGGCGTTGTGAAGTTTCGGATATGCATTTGCCATGATCGCTCCCAAAGAGTGAGGTGAAAAGATGAACGATTTTTATTTCAGGTTCTTGAACGCGCCGGTGTGCGGTGAATCCGGAGCCGAGTCGGGGCCGAAGTAGCGCAAGGTGACGAAGGGTTCGGTGCCGGTGTTCTCGAAGGTGACGCCCGCCATCGCGGCCTCGTGCGAGATGAACACTTCGTCCTGCGTCATGGCGCCGAAGCGGATCATGTTGGG
>OMJM01000085.1 GCA_900299345.1 bacterium
ACCGTGGCCGGTATCATGGCCACCTTCCGCGTCATCACCTCCTACGGCGTGGGCAATCCTTCCATGCTGGCCGGCGGCATTGCGCAGGCCTTGATGGTGACGGAAGCCGGACTCGTGGTCGCGTTTCCGCTGCTCATTCTGCACGATCAGCTGCAGAACCGCGCCGATGCCATTGAATCGGAATGCGTGGCCGGGGCCACGACCTTGATCCGGATTTTCTCGCGGGAGGCCGCATGAGCTTCGGCGACGAATTCGGACTGCGGCGCAAGCCCCGCCGGGTGGCGGAGATCAACCTCATCAACATGATCGACATGTTGTTCTTCCTGCTGGTGTTCTTCGTGCTCACCAGCAGCTTCACCAGCGAGACCGGCATCGACATCAACAAACCCAAGGCGCAGAGCTCCAAGACGCTTCCCAAGCAGCCGTTGCTCATCGGCATCACGCGCGACGGCAGCATCCATGTCAATGAAAGCCCGGTGAACATCAAGGCGCTGCAGGGCGTGCTGCAACACTACATCTCCGAGGACCCGAACCGCGCCGTAGTGGTGGTCGCGGATCGCGACGCGCTGATTTCCAAGGCCGTGGACGTGCTTGACGCCTGCAACCTCGCCAACGTGAAAAAGGTTTCCATTTCGACGCTGAAGGAATGAGCTTTCTTCCCAAAATCTCGGTGTTCCTGATAGCGCTGCTGGTCAACCTCGCGCTGTATCTCGCCGTGCCCTTCATGCAGGCCATCCTGCGTCAGAAGGCGCTGGCCTCACAGAAAAAAACTCCTGTCGTGGAACGCGAACTGGTGTTCGAACATCCGGAAGTTGAGAAGACCGTCAAGAAAGAGATCAAAGAGATCAAATTGGCGGCCATTACGCCTCCGAATCTCACACAGGGACGACCTTCTTCTCCGGGCGGTGGCCTCAAGATCGATTTGAGTGTGGCTGGTGGCGAGGGACAGTCTCTGGTGTCCGGTGGTGATCGAACGGGCCTGCTTGGTTCGGGAACGGGCGGCGGTACGGGTAATGGAATGGGCGCCATGGTGTACGAGCCCGGCCAGACCGACGCTGATGCGCGCATCGTGGGACCGGATCAGAAACCCAAATATCCGCCGCGTGCCGAACGCGAAGGCATCACCGGCTATGCAGATATTCTTTTCGTGGTCAACGAGTCCGGTATGGCGGAACAGATTTCCGTGCTCAAGGAGGATCCCGCGGGATACGGATTCGCCAGTGCCGCCATCGAGGCCGTGCGCCGCTTGCGGTTTCAACCCGCCATGATTCAGAAGACAGCCGTCAAACAAAAAGTCAAGCGCAGGATTAATTTCGAGCAATGATGCGGCAGGTTTTCATTTCGCTGGTATTGGCCGGATCGATCGCGTTTGCCCAGGATACTGCGCAAGCGCCCAAGGATCCTTTGACGTTGGGCAACGCGTTGTATGAAAAAGGCAACTATGCCGAAGCCGCGGCCCAGTACATCAAAGCCACGAAGAGTACCGGCGGTGGATTGCAGCGTGCCTATGCATGGTTCAATCTGGGAAACTGCCAGGTGCAGGCCAAGGCATACAACAAGGCTGTCGTCGCATATCGTCGCTCCGTTGAGGAGGCGCCGAATTTCACACGCAGCTATCAGCTGTTGGGAGACGTCTATTACACCATCGGCGCCATCCCGGAAGCCGTAGTGGCTTATCGCCGACTCTTGGAGATCGACGAAACGTCTGTGCATGCGCGTCAGATGCTGGGTGAATGTGCTTTGAAGGTGGGCGACGTCACTGCTTCGCTCCGTAATCTCGACGCGGCCGTCAAACTTGAACCGGATCTTCCGGATCTGTATCTGGCCGAAGCCGAAGCCTATGCCGATGTCCGGGATTATGAACAGGCTGAGAAAGTGCTGCGCGAAGCCTTGACGCGCATGTCCAAGCCCACGGCCGAGGGATATTTCTACCTGGGTCAACTCTACGAACTCGATGAAAATCCCCAGAAAGCCATTCGTGCCTACGAAGACGGTTTGTTACTGGCTCCTAAACGCTCCGACTATTACTTCCGTATCGCGGGATTGCATCAGCGCGCCGGGGACGATTTCCTCGCGTTACTGGTGTTGGATCAGGGCATTCGCGCCGGAATCCAGAAACCCGAGTTTCATCTCCTGCGTGGCACGTTGTACTTCAAGCAGGAACGCTACGATCACGCGCTGGATGAGTTCAAGAAGGCTTACGCCATGGGAAGCCCGCAGGGCCGCACTGGGATCGAGAATGTGGCAGCGGCTTACTTCAACGCGGGGAAGAAGGCGTTGGGTGATTCAACCCTGGCTTCCCTTCGCCAGTAGAGATTCATAAATCTTCGCCGTTTCCCGGGCAGTGCGTTCCCATGTGAATTGTGCGGCGTGCAAAAAACCCGAGTCAATGCACCGTCTCCGTAGCTCAAGATCATTGTAGACAGTTTCCATCTGGCGCAGCAGATCTTCATCATCATTTGTCTCAAAAAAGAGGGCACTATTTCCACCGGATTCAATCAATCCGGAATTCCGTGCCGCAATGACGGGACATCCGCAAGCCATGGCTTCGACGACTGGAAGGCCGAAACCTTCGTAAGTTGAAGCTTGAATGAGAGCCAAGGAGTGTTCATATAAGTCACACAACTGACTGTTGGGTACGTATCCTAGGAACTCAATGACATTCGAGATTTCCAAGGAATCAATGAGGTCAGGAATATGGGACTGCTTCCACCCTTCTGCTCCCACCACCTTGAGTTTTCCACCATGTTTACGGTAGAAACGAGAGAATGCTTTGAGCACCAGCGGCAAATTCTTGCCAGGTTCAATAGTGCCGACGAAAAGGAAATCTCCATTTTTGTTGATCTGCGAATGACTCCGGACGGGAAATTTATTGCCCATGTAAATCACGGATAGCTTGAGGGCGAGATGGGGGTAATACGTTTCCACATCCTCGCGTGTACTGAACGAGTTGACGATGATGCGTCGCGCATTTGCTCCCGACGTCGAAATGAGAAACCTCATCATGAGGCGTTTGATTCGTCCGAAGCGCTCCGGGGAGACATGTTCATAAGAGTCGTGAATAGTGATGATTTGGGGAGTTCTGCAAAAAATCAACCCCATATTTCCCAAGGAGTGGAGCAGGGCGTAACGTCCGGACCGAAATGGGAAAATCAAGTGCAGGAAAATTAATCGCATCGACCGGGACGACAGGTCTACCACATGAACGCGTAGTCGGGGAATGTCTCTGAACCGTTCCGCCACTCCGGAGTGCACCAAAAGCGAAATGTTCCAATCGGGATGTGTATCACACAACAGCCGTGCAAGATGATAGGCGTAATTGCCGATTCCTCCGAGATGGTTTTGAAGGAGGAGGGCGTTCAGGCATATGGAAGGTGTTCCTTTTTTCATGGCTTTGCGCACACCCCCGGACTGAACGGAATCATGGCAACCTGAACTGTCAGGTCGCGGGTTTCCGGGCTACCGCCCACAAGGTCTCGTACAAATTTATTCCACTGAACAAATCAATCAAGCCGCAGATTCGATAGATCAGTTTGTGTCGAAAAAGTCTTGAACCTTTCGACACAAAAAACGGATCAAGGGACAGATGTTCCACTTCGAATCCGCGATCGGAGAGCAAAGTTGACAGGCTTTTTTTCGTGAAATGGGAAAGATGAACCTCTTCGGTTGAATCGTCGAGCGTTAACATGGGAAGCCCAAGAGAGGTGTATTTCGAGTACTTTTTCGACCCAAAAATGCGAAAAATACGGCGCAAACGCGCCCAGAATGAATCCACGTCATTAGGAACCGCCAGTATCAGCACTCCTCCCTCTTCGAGGAGAGACAAGCATTTATCTAGGAATTTTCCCGGAAAAGGAACGTGTTCAAGCACATGAAAAGCGGTGATGATATTGAACCTTTTTTCCAGGAAAAAAGTGTCCTCCAAATTTCCATCGACAAGGTTTAGGCCATAGCGTTTTTTGGCAATGTCAATCGCGGAAGATGATATTTCAGTGCCAGTGACGTCTTCAAATACCTGGCTAGCATGATGTAGGAATTGTCCGATTCCCGCTCCGACATCCAGAAGCGCGCCGCGGTGAGTGGGAATCGCCATAATTTTTTTCAACCTTCGGTTCCACAAATCATCCCGCTCCGCAATCTCATCGAGCCATCCGTCATACTGACCTTCGCGCGAGTAAAATTCGCGGATTGCCACCGCGGAAGGCCTTGGATTGTCGAATATCAGACCACAACGTCCGCATTTGCTGAAACCTTCCGTTCCGGGGACACTATGAATTTCGTCACTGGAACAGCCGATGCATTTATTTAGGGTTTCATATGCCATATGGACTTCCTTTGAATCTACGAATTCAAATTGAATAGACGCATTTTCCTGGACGTGGCGAGTTCAGCTCTGACTAGAAAGGGAGTAGCGGACACCTAACCGGTTTAAAAAGGCATCACGCATGGCAGCACAGAGGACTAGAAAAATCCTTGGCTGGCGTAGTTTATAGAGTAAAAGGAAAAACATGTACCCCAAATAGGCAAGCTTGTGGACAAAGCTCGCATGACGTAGAATCGCGTGGGTTTGGTTGCGTATTGCATAGTAATATGTGGGTACGCCAACTTTTCCCGAAGAAGCGCTGACCTCATGAAACACCACCATTGATGGACAGCAGCGAATGATGAATCCCGCCCGCTTAACGCGCAAGCACAACTCAAAATCTTCACGATACATGAAGTAGGGCTCGAAAAATAAGCCGACTTGCCGGAAAACTTCCACTGGAAAAATTGCGAAACAGCCGGAGACGACATCCACTTCCCCGTCATATTCTGTTGAAAAAATGTTTTTGATTTGTTGGGTCCATGGTGTGACAATTGCGATATTGGCAGATGGCAGATGCGTTACCGCATCGAGGACCAGTCCGGCCAGTACGTCATTGGGCCATTGTTCGATCTCTTTTTGCAAATTGTGGCCAAAATCGGATCGAACCGTGGTATCGTTGTTCAACAAAACAAGATGGGAAAAATTTTCCTTCAAAGCGGTACGAATTCCCAAGTTCATTCCACCAGTAAAGCCTAGGTTCCGTGGAGCTTCAATATACCGGGTTTCCATTCCGGTGGAGGACAAGCCCTCCTGCAACACGCCGCCGGATCCATCTTCTGGATAATTGTTGATGAGGAAAATCGTGAAAGGGTTCTCCGATTTTGACGATGACAAAGATTCAAGACAACGCAGGGTGATTTCTGGAAATCGGTAGGTTAAAATGATCAAGGCGATACGGGGTGGGCGACTTTTCATTGCGCTTTAGGAGCTCCTTCGTACAGGAGCTTTTGAAAATGGTTCCGAAACCGTGTCTTCATGTTTTCTTGCGAATAGAACTCAGCTCTTTTTATTGCCTTGTCGCGAAGCGTCAAACAAGCTTCACTATCTTCCACCAGCTTTTGTAATTCACGACCCCAGGCTGTGAAATCGTCATCTTCCGCCAGTACGATGGCAGCACCTCCGACTTCTGGAATGCTGGTGTTCTTGAAGGCAAAGACCACATGTCCATGCATCATGCCTTCAGCCACCGGGAGCCCGAATCCTTCACCTAGACTGGGGAAGAGCGTAACTTCGGACTGCTCCATCAATTCCACTAATTCTTCGTCGGACAATCGGCCGCGGATACAAACCTTTTCACCCAAAGAGGATTCCGTCAAAATCCGTTCAGCACGTTTTCGCTCATCTTCCGAGATTTTACCCGCAAGATTTAAGATAAAGGGTAACTCCCCGAATATGTCCTTCAACCGATTGAGCATGGCGAAAACGTTTTTGCGCTCCTCAAGAGAGCCAACGTAAACGCAGCGCAAGGGAAGATGAAGCGGCTTCGCTACTGGGGTTTTCTTGGGTTTCAGGCCTTTGCGAACTCCAAGCCATATGGGAGTTAGTCGAGAGGGATCCGCCCACGGAAAATTACGCAGAGCCTCCTGACGCGTATGTTGACTAATCGTAATTCCCCATGCACGTCGCATCGCAAGTCGATACTTGTAAAGTGTGAACAAGTATCTGCTGGGTTTGAGGCGGGGTTTCCATCGGCCCTCGATTTGTAGAAAATCGTACCAGATGACAGCCTGAGTAATTGGCAAGCGGGTCATGGATCTGGCTTCCGGATGCACCAAAAGGTTACAGCCCTTCACCGCCTTGCGAAAGCGCCACGTGGAAAAAAAGCAATGAAAACGATCCCATTTTCCCAACCAGGGCACTGAAGGAACAATCACAATGTCCGCATCCATTATTCCGAAAGGCCGAAGGAACTTTTCCGCAACATCCGGGTAAGCAAGAAAACGGGTCTTTCCTAGAAACGGAGGTTCACGCAGGATGTCCAGAAGGATAAAGACCACTTGTGGGATTCCACGCAAACTACTTCCGAATCGAAGTAGCGTGGTGTCGACACAAATAAGGTGAGTTTTTTTTTGATCAAAAAGCTCTTGCTTCATGTGCCGGTGCAAAAGGAATAAAGGGTGACCCTAAGGAAGGGAATATACCTTTCTTTTCGGACTATATCGATTTCGAAAAACATGTTTGTGCAGATAAGGATCTGCAATTGACAATAGAATGTTATTGGAAGAGTCAATAAATTCTTGCTGGTCGGCCCCACTTACTATCCGCCAGATCGATTTATCATGTGGATGGTCTTATTATGAAGGTGCCAGGAGCGCCTTCAATTCATATCCCAATCTTTTCAGAGAGAATTCAACTTCAATCTTGTTGCGATTATGCCTTCTAATTTTGGAGTAGTCAGGATTTTTCGTCAGTAATTGGAATTCCCTCGAAAACTGTTCCTTGTTAGCAAACAAACTCAGGCAAAGCATATGTAAGCCCTCAGCCCCCAATTCAGTGGATAATATTGGGCATCCAAAAGCTGCTGCCTCAACGACTTTGGTTCGAAGTCCTCGTCCCTCCCGCAAGGGGTTCACAAAAATATCGATGCTCTTGTAGAAGTCCTCAAGATTTTCGACATCCCCGAGTAATTGAATTCTGGAAGATGGAATACAAAATCCTATGAATTCCGAGGGAAAATTTTTTCCGGCTAGCACCAACTTGGCAGCAGGTTCATTTTTTAGGAGAAACGGGAATAACTCTGTAATCAGCCATTTTAATCCATCAAGATTGGGGGTGTGAAGGTAATTTCCTATGAACCCGATAGTTTTTTTTTCGTGAGGTTCCGGGAGGTAAGGATAATCTTCCAGGGGAATGCCATATTTGAGGATGTAGGTAGGTACGTTCGGAAAACAAGAGTGAACAACCTTCTCCTCCTGCTCAGATATGCACACAAATAAGTCTACTTCTTCGAGGCGTTTCTTGAAGAAATAAAACGCCCGTTTGTACCGGAAAAATTTTAAAAGTTTTCTAACTCCAGGAGCTTTTTGGAGATAATCTTTTCTGTAATTTTCAAGAAGAAAGTCATCTTCCAAGTAAATAATTTTGCCCATTCGCCGTTTCCAATCTCGCTCCAGAAAGGAAAGAGAGAAGGGATAGGCGAGGATCGTTGCATCAAAGTGTTGATCCTTGATAAAAGCTTCGATGGAAGATCGATGTTGCCAAACGGTCTCTCTAACAGCAGGCAGAAAAAAGATCCTGCGCCAATGGGAATTTAAAGAAACGAGAGACAGAAAAAGGTGTTTTTTGAACTCTTGAGGAAAGGGCGACATTTGGGGCCATTCTTGGGCTCCATCAAGACTTATGACGTGTAGTTCTGTTCCCTGATCCAATTCCTTTGCGAGGTAGTATAAGCGCTTGGCTCCTCCAAAGCGAGTATCGCGAAAGAGCGCCTGTGAGGAAATAAAGAGAACCTTCATGGCCAATATGTTACGGTGTACAGGGACTACAAGGCAAAAGTGCCGCCTTATTTTTTAGTGATCTCCGTTAAAATACACGACTGAATTCTAAAACACCAAATTTTCGAGTTCGCTTTAGGACGAATTTTAGTTTCTCAGGAGTATGTCTGTGTCAAATAGCGGATGATAGTCGAGATGGTAGCTCAAATCTTGTGAGCGCATCCCAATCTGTTTGGCTGGATTTCCGGCCACGATCGTGTATGAAGGACAATTGCGTGTCACCACAGATCCTGCACCTACAACCCCTCCGATTCCAATGTGAACACCGGGTAGCAACAAGGCCCTAACCCCGATCCATACACGATCTTCAATTACAACCGGATCTGCCTCAGCCCCGAACATCGAATCGTCGACATCGTGCGTCAATGTGACGAGATAGGTATAAGGGGAAATGCTAACATCAGAACCGATCCGCAAAGACCCTCTCCCGTCGAGATGGCATCCCCTGTTAATAACTGTACGATCCCCAATAATCGTATCTTTCCCCGTGAAAAAACATCCCATATGAATGGCAGCATCTTTACCAAGACGAATGCGAAGAATACGGCGAATATATGCATGTCGAACCCAGTAAATCGGAAATTTACCGATAAAATGATTATAGAGATAAAACGTGCCAGCTATCAACAGATTTCTGAAAGAAGATTTCAATTCTCACCCTTTATTATGAAATCCAATTCTCTCGCATTTCCGGTTAGGGGGTAATTCGCGTGAACAGCGGCCACTCCCTCAAGGTTAATTCCATCCTCAATATTTTAATTACTGTAATAATGGCCGTCTACCCAATGCTTTTGCTGGCATGGGGTAGCCGTCACTTACACGTATCCGATCTAGGATCGTTGTACTTCGCAAACGGTCTTGTTTCGTACATGATTTTCATAGTTGTAGGTGGTGTTCAGTTTTACGCCTCCCGTACCATTGCAAGCCAACGCCGTCAAACGGCATCTCTAGATCGCAGGCTTTTCTCCGAATTATTCCTGCTGAATCTGGTTTCATCAGCGAGTTTTCTTCTTATATACGCTCTTCTAGTCATTTTTGTTCCACAATTTCGTGCACAGTTTCCAGTTTTCGCAATTTTGGGCCTGCTCCTTTTTGCGAACATTTTTGCGGTTGATTATTTATACATGGGGCACGAGGATTTTCGAAACCTCTTCGTACGGATGTTGATTAGCCGTGTAATTCCACTTCTCGCAGCAATGCTGTGGGTACGTGGCCCGAAGGACTTTTATGTCTTCTGCGGGGTATTTGCCATATCTGGATTGGCATATAACGTTCCCGCTTTTCTCAAACTGAGATTCTACTTGGGTCCTTGGCCAGATCGGGCCAGTGTGTTAATTCATTTGCGAAATTGCAGGCCGATGTTTCTTTTTCTGCTGATTGGTGGAGTGTATGCGAATCTTGATACGATCATACTTGGACTGCTTACGACACACGAACAAGTTGGATTTTATGCTGCCGGGACACGGATAAGCAGGGCCTTTGTTGCTCTTTATGGTTCCATTGGAGTCGCTGCGATGCCTAGGCTGGCTCTGCTACTGAGCGAGCAAAAAATCCGTGAACATGAAGCATTACTCCGCAAGATTTTTGTGTTGCTTATTCACCTGTCTGTTCCTACTGTAATTCTTCTGATTGTGAATGCCAGACTCTTGATACAGTGTCTATTTTCAGAATCCTTTGCGCCCTCGATAAAAGTGTGTCAGCTCAGTGCATTGGCGATCCTGTTCATGGGTTGTGGGAGTTTCGTTGGAATGCAGATTCTGTTTCCCAGAGGGATGGAAAAAATTCTTTTTCACATGTCTCTGGTAGCGACATTTCTTAATCTTTCGGGTCAGTTTATTCTGATTCCGATTTTCGGAATGAATGGAGCCGCAGTTTCGTGGGTTTTAACAGAATTTGGTGGACTTGTATTTCTTGTCTGGAGTGCTCGAAAATTAGGGGTTTTGCCTAAGAGGCTCCACCACGAACTTATTCATCCGATCATAGGTTCTATGCTGGCAGGCTTCTCAGCATATTTTGTTTTGTTACTAAGACTGCCGCCTGTACTTGCTTTGGGGGTTAGTCTCGCGTGCGGCGGAATTAGTTACCTCGCATATCTCATTGCTGTTCGCTCTTCGTTTTTAAAAGGACTGGGTTATTTCGGGAAAGTAGAGTAGCGGTGTGCGTACACGAGAACCAAAATATTGACCAGAAAAAACCATAACTCCCACGATGGAATATGAAAGCTCAATACAACAGCGCCGATCACACATCCCCAAAGACTGAGTTGCTTAAGGCTTGGAGAGAAAAGAAGGTTCTTATGAAATTTTGCGGTCCAAAGTCCGCCAAACAAGGTCATTCCAAAAACTCCGATGGTGCCAAAATCTTTGTAAAAATGCCACACGTAAACGACAGTGTTTAATCCTTTTGCCCGCGTTACCATTCCATTCATGATAGTGTCGTACCCAAATGTTTTTATAAGTCCCGGTTCAATTCTCAAAACTTCCATAGTAAGAGCCCTCATCAATCCAAGACCCCACTGCATGGGATATTCGTGAAGGCCATCCCCGAATTTTTGGAAGGCGTAATTCATATTCCAAAAGTCATTGGCGAGATAGGCATAAAACCCGGACGCCCAAAGCCATTCTTTGGGCAACTTGACCTGAATTGCCTCGTTTAACGCTCCGACAGCATCCTGTTTGACGCGAATGACGAAGGCGAGAAAAAAAATAAGTGCCGCGAAAAGTATACCGCCGAGGAGGTGGTGCCAACGAAGATTTTTTCGGCCATAATGAATGAGTACCATCGAAAAAATTCCAATTCTAAATAGCTCAAACCTGGTGACAACAATTAAGTACAGTAACAGAACGAGCACAAATCCTAACCAAAGAACAGTTTTTTTTGTTCGTGTAAAATGTCCGAATAGGAATGCTTCAGCAACAAGCATAAGGCTGAAAGGACCGAATGCAAGTCCGTAATAGGAAAGTGTGCTTGCAGAAAGGAAATCCGATCGTACTTCTTCTGCATTGGACGCGAATAGTGGGAGTTGCCCTGTTTTCAGATAGGCAATCAAATAACTGGTCAGAAAGATCAAAACACACCCTGTCCAAATTCTGAAAAAATGTTCCCAATCGATTTGATTCGCATCCTCTCGGATTTTTGCCTTTATTTCACCAAAATCAAGTCTCCATGATGGGAATTTCGATTGAGCGACAGTGGTCATCAAACCTGTACCACATAGGAAGAAAAAGCATGCTCCCCAAAAATGCAGATGGGTGGAAAAAGTCCATGAAGTTTGAATCCGGCTTAACTTCAGACTATTTCCCGCAAGCAGCAGAGAATAAATGATGAGATATATGCGCCCGGGACTGAAAATATCCGAACGTCGAAGAAGAGTCCAAAGGGTGGCACCGATGGATATTCCAAAAAATAAAAGGCTCATCGCCAGTGTCGCAAAAGGCCTTTTATTTCCTGAAATTTCAGGTATGCATCAGTTTGCGCTTGGCGTTGTTTCTGGAACCAGTGTCGGAAAACCACGATACCGGAAAGCAAGCAGAAACCCAAGAAAAAGATAAAGACACAAATTTGTGCACGGGCGGGAGAAGTTCGCTTTTGAGGGGGTTTCGCCCATTGCAATACCGTGACGACCGAGGCATTATTCGCTTCACGGAATTTTGCCTGCTCATACATCTGTAGCAGGAAACCATTCAATGCTTCTTGTGTCTTTACGTCTCGGAGCAGATATGCGTACTGAACGCTCAGTGCGGGAGTTTTTTTCAGTGCAATAATGACATGGCCGGAACCGTTGTTCATATAATCTTCGAGTCGGCCATTGAGAACTTGTTTTCTTTTTTCCAGTTCAGCAATGGTGTTGTTATCTCGGGTGAAACTTGAGGCGAGTATGTTTTGTTGAATATCCGCCGCAATTACTTGCGCTTCAACGTTTGCCAGCGCCTCCACAGTACCTTTGACTTGCGCGTCCAAATCGATCATGTTGTTCATGGTCTGGAATTGAGCGAATCGTGAATGTACAGAATCAAGAACAATTCGCATCTCTTCGAGTCGTTTTTCGAAGAACAGTCGTGCCCCGCGGGCGTTTTGACGTGTCATCTCAAAGCTCAGAGTGTCCAGTTTAGCAACCATGAAGTTGACGACCGCGGCGCTGAATTCGGGATTAGTATCCCGAAAACTCACATTGATGTTATCCAGTTTGTCCTCTTCCACCCCAACATTCCGATTGAATTTTTTGACGACGTCTTCGATGTAATATTTTTTTCGTTTCAAAAATCCGTACCGTTCAATCAGTCCGAATTTTTCAATGGCAGCTTCGGCCATGACGCGGCTTTGCAGGATAGTGAGAAACTTCTCATTGTCATCCTTTGAAAAAAGACCTCCACCCAACAATCCTCCTCCGATGGGAAGATCTCCGAGAAGCCCTCCGAGTGGTGAAGAAGAGGATTTAGAAGGCAGAAGAACAGCCGTAGCAATGTACTCCTTGGACATGAGCAATGTGATGACTACGGCCATGATAGAAACGACGAGAAGGCCGACCAGAATAAAGATTTTTTTGCGCAACAGAACGATCGCTAGATCCATCAGTCCCACTCTTTTGCCGGAGGGGGTGGGTGCGGAGGAGAAGGATGTTGAGTTATCCATTCAGGCTTCTTTTTTTGAGTTGGAATGAGGGGATTTGATTGCCATTGTTCATGATTAAAACTGCACACCCGTCAAAACCGCGATTGAGAGTGCGAGACTCAGGATCGAGATCACCAGTTGCGTCGTCGGCAGAAAGATCGAGGTGAATCTCTTGTATTCGACGGAAGTCGGTATTACGATGATGTCACCGCTTTGCATGGCTCCCCGGCCTTTGATTTGATAAGCCTCATGATAGTAGGTCACAATGTAGGAGTTGCGTGAATCGGCTTTGGAGGTATAGCCCCCCGCTTTTCGGACGTAGTCCTCGACATTCCATCCCTGTTGGAAAGGGTACGCACCGGGATGATCGACCTGCCCGCTGATGTAGACAAAATTTTCATTGCGTGGCACATAAAGTTCGTCTCTTTCTTCTAGTATCACATTATGACCATCCGCTTTGACTGGCAACACGGCATAGTCATTGCTCGACAGTAAATTTTCCATAGAAGAGTTCATTTCCGGCCGGACAACGGTGATGATTTTTTTTGATGGAGAAGTGACATTTTCTCTTCCAGAATCCCCTTCAAAGTGGGAAGCAGCGATTTTTGCCCTGCGTAATATATAGGCCCTGCCTAAATCACCGTTTGGAGCTACTCCTCCGGCCATTTCCAATGCTTCAGCCACAGTGGTTTTTCCATTCTGAATCACAATGGTCCCGGGCCTGATTACTTCACCCGAGACGAGGGCGGTATCGACATTCGCTACTCTTTGACGTGTTGAAACGACGATGACGTCATTGTCTTGCAGCGGAAAACCCTCCGCCTCGCTACGGGCGATTTTATTGGTTCCTGTTGAACGGCTCACAATGACGAAATCCGTATCTGCAGTGGACTTCAATACGAGCAGATCAAGCACTTTGGAGAGGGGTTCACCATTGTGAATAGGAAGGCGCCTTACGGAAGGCCATAATATCTGGCCACCCACTGTGACGCTTGAACTTGTCAATGGAATTTGAATTTGATCACCGGTGAAGACATAGGGGTTCTGGCGAAAATCATTGGTCTTGAGAAATTCTATCAAGTCAACAACTCTGGTTGATTCACCGTTCCGGATTTTAATTTCGCGAAGATTAGCGGTTCCAAGGGAAAGGTTTTTTCCCTGATTTGCTGTTTTGATGGCATCCAGCATTCGGACATTCCCTTTGAGCTGAATGGTTCCAGGGTTTGCAACAGGTCCGACAATGCTGATACTCAGTGATTTTATTTGGCGCAGGGTGACATACACATGGTAATCCTTTTTCAGAGACGTCCGGATTTTCTGACGGATTGCATCATACGCTTGTGTCAGTAAGAGTTTACTGACGGGTATCTCTCCGAATTCGTCAATGAAGAGACTCCCGGTCGCATTGATGGTCGATCTGAACATCTGGCTGGGGAGCTCTTTCACATGAATTTCGAAGCCGTCCCCTGGGCCCACCATATAGCTGTTGGAATCAACATCCAGAGGAACACTTTTATCAGCAATGTCATTATTTTCGGATTTCTGCGCCTCAATCTGATTTTCTATCAGTGCATCGAGATCTAATGAGTATGCGGTATGAAGCAGAAAAAAACATGTCATGATAACCGGCATAGAAAATCCGATGACTTTCGGAATTATTCGCAACCGGCTTAATGACAACATATTCATGGTATGACGTCCATTCGGATGAAGTGAAATAGACAAAGGTTTCAATGTACCAGACCACAATAGGTGGGTCAAGCGAAGGCGCCCGAAAAGCAAAAAATGGAGCCACTTACCGGATTTGAACCGATGACCTACTCATTACGAATGAGCCGCTCTACCAACTGAGCTAAAGTGGCGCGAAAGGGGTTCTAAAGCTAGCCTGAAGCCCTCCTTTTGACAACAACCAGAGCCCTTGCGTGGTTAAATTTTGGGGCTTTTCGAGGAAAAATTATGGCTTCGATTCGAGGATTGCACGGCTTGCGCCCCCTCCCAGATTTAGCTCGGGGATTTACAACCCCACCTTACGATGTGATCAAGGAAGGTTCACCGTTGGAGAAATTACTGGCGGAAAATCCCCGTTCCTTTTATCACGTGACCTTAGGACCCACTCCTGCCGAATCTTTGGCCGCGCTGCAAAAGCAGGGAGTTTTAATCGCGGATGACCAACCGTGCTTTTACGTCTATGAACAACGCTGGAGCGGAGGTTCCCGGCTTGGATTCTTCGCTGCCGTAGAGGTTTCGCCTTATGCTGAAGGAAATGTTATCCGGCACGAAAAAACGTTCGATGAAAAAGTGAAGGGTCGCATCGCTGTGACCCAGGCAACGGCGCACACTCTTGAGCCGATTTTTCTTTTGACACGATCGCCAATAGGTTCGACGCTGGAGTCTGTGTGCGCGAAGGAGGCACCGCTTTACGAATTCGACAGCGACTTCGGCGGTTACAACGATTTGCACGGCATTCATACGCGCGTGTTTCGTGTTCCTGAAACGACTTCAGAAGGAAAAGCCCTGCGCGAGGCCATCGGGGAAAACCCGTTGTACATTGCGGATGGACATCACCGCTACCATGCGGCGTTGCTCGGCGGGCAGACCCATGCCATGGCGTACATCGTGGAGGACGCCCGCATTCTGGCCTATAACCGCGTAATTCGTGGAGCGATTCCGTTCGCGGAAGCGCGCAGTTCACTGGAACTCATTCCCGCGGCGGAATTCGCCACGCCGCCCAAAAACCAATTCTGCCTTTACAGCAAGGAAGGCGCTTTCATCCTCAAAGCGAAAGAGATTCCCCAGGATGTGGTGGGCCGGTTGGATTGTTCCATCCTTGAGCGTGAATTGTATCCTAAACTCGGTGTGGTGCACTCCATGATCCTGAAAAAGGAACACTTCGACTATTACCCCGAATGGGATTTGGCCACGATGAAATCCCTGGTGGATTGCGGGGAATACGATCTAGCCGTGGCTTTGCATCCGGTTTCCATCGGAGAGCTGATGGCCGTGGCCGATGCGGGGATGAAGGATTCCTCGGTCGTCATGCCGGAGAAGTCCACCTTCTTCGCGCCGAAAATCCTGTCGGGATTAATCCTTTATAAACACGCGCTACGCAATCCGTAGCACGATTTTTCCAGTTTGCAGGCCTTGATCCATGCGGGTCAAGGCCTGTTCGGCTTCTTCAAGAGGAAAGATGGAATCGATGACGGGCCGGACGTTTTTCGCCTGCACGAAATCCAGCATGGCCTGAAAATCTCGCGCCGATCCCATTGCCGTTCCCAGCACGGAGATCTGTTTGAAGAAGGCCTTGCGCATGGGAATTTCACCCGCTCCCCGTGTGGCGCCGAAGAAGACCAGCCGGCCTCCGGGTTTTAATGTCTCGCAGATTCCATTCCAACCCGATCCCGCCGCACTGTCCACGCACAGATCGAAGTGCCCTGCGGTCTGAACCAACTCATCGGCCCACGACGCGGAGGTGTAAAGGACTCCACCTTTTGCACCCAATTTTTTCGCCGCTTCGATTTTTTCCGATGAACCGGAGGTGACCCAGATTTCCGCACCGGCAGCCACTGCAAACTGTGTCAGGAATTGTGCGACGCCTCCGCCAATGCCCGTGATCAGAATCTTCTCACCCGCTTTCAATCCACCGCGCCGAAACAAGGCTCGATGAGCCGTCAGTCCCGCCAAAGGGAGGGACGCGGACTCTTCAGGTGAAAGATTGTCGGGCGCACGAAAAAGTTGAGAGACTTGAACCACGATGTATTCCGCAAAGCTTCCAGGATCAGGAAGACCGAGAATTCGCCACAATGGCCCCGGGGCTGTGTCATCATCACCCCAATCCAAGCTGGGAAAGATGACGACCTTGGAATCGATCCGCTCCGAATCATTTTTCGATCCGACTGCTTCGACGATTCCATAGCCATCCGAGCCTGGCACTCCGGGAATTCCGGCGACGTTTCCGTAAGCGCCCTTGCGCATCCAGAGATCGCGATGATTCAACGCGGCGTAGTGCAGGCGCACCAACGCTTCACCGGGTTTGGGAACGGGAATTTCACGGCGCTCAGTCTCCAGCGGTTTTCCCGCTTCGCGCAGAACCATGGCCGTGTACACAGACATGTTATCCCTCTTTGGGAATATACCAGAGATCCTTGGTGGCAAGTTCCTTGGCGCCCGCCGCCTTCAAATACAGGAACAACTGCATGCGGTATCCCGCCATCCACTTCAACGGATAGTTCACCAGACCATCGGCCTTGGTATGGGTGGCGCCCCAAGGGAAGGTGAAGAGCTCGCGCTCCAAAGCCACGGGATCCGCTGCACGCAAGATGCGCGCCACTTCATGGGCGTGATGACGGATATTGCGCGGAAAATCGGAGACGGGCATATCCTTGGTCGCCTCGTTTGCAGGCTTGCCGATGGACCAATCTCCCGCCACGATGCGTCGCACGACGTTGTATGGCCCATAACTCAGATAACGAAGCAGCTCCGCCGTCGAACGCTGCCCTTGCGTGGGACGATAATCCAGCGCGCCTTCGGGCATTTTATTGAAAAGGCGGACGGCAATTTCCGCATCGGTGGAAAACGAATGAATGAAGGATTCAACCGAAAACATGGGATTCCTTTTAAGCGTGTCGGGTTTTGCGGATTCGGGAGGCGAGGAAGATGCTCAACGCCAAGGATGTCACACCAATCCAGCCGGTGATTCCATAATGGAGGATCGTGCCATCAGGTCCAGGAACGAGAATAAGCGCGGCGGTCATCGAAGCGAGCCCGGAAGCGATTTGTTGGAAAGCGTTATTCACGGAAAGAAATCCGCCGCGGTGACGCGGTTCCACGGTGGATGTGACAAGAGTCATTGCGGGCGCGAAGCGCCCGGAGGCGCATACCATGAAAGCGGTCGTTATGGAGAGGATGATCCAAAGATGAGGATGGCCTGTGAAATGCGTGATACCGATGATGGCCGGCATGGTCAAAAGGCTCATGGTGGCGAAAACGCGGAACAGGCCGTAACGATCCGCCAAGCGCCCGATGAAAGGCATGCTGAAAAAGGTGCACACACCACCGGCCATATATACCAACGGCAGATGTTCGTTGCTCATGCCGTTGTTCTGCACCAAGGTCGGGCTGATATATGGAATCACGACGAATCCGGAGAACATCAAGGCCATGGTGAATCCGAACGCCAGCCAGTGACGCGGCACTGCGAACACGGCCAAGAGGCTGGCCATGACGCTTTCGCCCGCGGCGCGGGGAATGCGCTGGACGTGCGGCAACGCGAGACCTGCGGCGATCAAGACAAGCAACGCAAATGCTCCCAGGATGAGGAAGGGAGCGCGCCATCCGAGGTGATTGGCGGCAAACAGTCCCAGTGGGACGCCCAGCACCGACGCCAGCGCAAAAGAAGTCATGACAATGGCCATGGCGGCGGCGCGTCGTTCAAGGGGGATGGCGTCTGCCACGGTAGCCATGATCAAGGAGGAGCTGATCCCCCCGAAACATCCGGCGACAATGCGGGCAAGCATCAGGAGTTCATTCGAGGGGGCGATGCCGCAAAGCGCGGTCCCGACGATGAAACCCGTGAAAGAACACATTAACGCGCTTTTTCGGCGATAGCGATCCAGCAAAGGTGCGGCGAGAAATCCGAACACTCCGGCGCTGAACGTATAGGCGGACACCAATGCGCCGAACCGACCGGGAGTGATGCCGAATTCCGCCATCAATCGCGGACCCAGTGGCATGATGATCATGAAATCAACGATGTGCGTGAACTGAACCAGGGCCAGTACAATGAGCAGAAGGCGCTCCCGGTTTTGCGGGAGCGCACTGGAATGGGAAAGTGGAGGATTCATCCGTGCAAAGTTACTTCTTTGGCTTGTCGGCGGGTTTCTCCGGGGTTTCTTCCAGTTTGCGAACGCCTTCAAATGCCAGTTCCAGCCTGACTTCCGGAGCGACCACCAACGCGCCGGTCTCGATCATCTTGCTCCACTTCAGATGATAGTCGAACCGGTTGACGCTTCCCGTCGCCGAGAACGACGCGCGTTCATTGCCGAATCCGTCTTTGATGATGGCGCCGCCCTTCACCTTCAACACGATTTCCTTGGTCACATCGCGCATGGTAAGGTCTCCGACCAATTCGCAGGTTGAATCCGCCATGTTCACGTTGCGTACCGACTTGGAGACAAATCGGATCTCGGGGAAGCTGTCGGCGTTGAAAAAATCGTCGCCGCGGAGATGATTGTCCCGTTTGGCGTTGTTGGTGTTGATGCTTTTGGTTTCAATCACCGCCGATCCCTTGGTGTTTTCAACATGCGCGGGATCGACTTCGAAGCTTCCCTGAAAAGAATCGAACCGACCCGTTACGGTATTTATGCCCATGTGAAGAACCTTGAACAACACGGAACTGTGCGCCACGTCGATTTTGTATTCGGCGGCATGGGTTGAAAGTGTGGTCAACAGGGCTAAGGCAATTGTTCCAAGCGTTTTTCCAGACATTGGGTTTCCTTTTGTGATTCCCAAGCAAACTATTCGTTTAAACGAATAAAATCAATTTTTTCGGGAAAATTCGGGTAAAAGCGCGATTAAAGAGGAGTTACGGCAAAAGATCAAGGCCGACAGGGCAATGATCAGAACCCATCACTTGTGGCAGGATATACGCATCCTTGACCCTGTCGCGCAGGGAAGTGCTGGTATAGAAGTAGTCGATGCGCCAGCCCACGTTACGCGCGCGAGCGCCGGACTGCATGTCCCACCACGTGTACTGATTGGGTTCGGGGTGGCGTTCACGGAAGGCGTCGGAAAAACCCGCAGACAGAAATTGATCGATCCATGCGCATTCCTCGGGAAGGAAGCCGGAGATCTTGCGGTTCTCCTTGGGGCGCGCCAGATCGATGTCCTTGTGCGCGGTGTTGACATCGCCGCAGACCACCACGTTCTTTCCCTTTTTCAGGAGATCGCGGCATACTTTGAGAAAGTGGGCGTAGAAGTCCATCTTGTACTGCAGCCGCTCGGGCCTCGATTTTCCATTCGGGAAATACACGTTGAAGATCACGAAGCTTCCGAAGTCGGCTTGAATGACCCGACCCTCGTTGTCGAATTCGCTGCGGCCCAGTGATAGATTCACAGACAGCGGCTTTTCCCGGCTGAACAGTGCGACGCCCGAGTAACCCTTGCGCGTAGTGGCGGAAGAAAAGACGCGGTGATAGCCCCGCAATGGTTCAAGTCCGGGAGTCACCTGTGATTCCTCAGCCTTGGTTTCTTGCAATCCGAGAATATCGGGTTGATGTTCTTCCATGAAATCGAGGAATCCTTTTTTCAGAACAGCGCGGAGCCCATTCACATTCCACGACATCAGGCGCAACGGCTTCTCTTTTTTGGGCATCGGTCACTCCACCGCAGAGGCGGTATTTACGGGAACGGAATCGGAGGGTTTGGATCGCAAAAGACGGGAGGATAGGTAGGAATGGCCGGGTAAATCCTCCGCGCGGAGAGGTGTTTTGGGCAAACCCAATGCGAAGCGCAGTTTGGGATAGTCTTCCAATAACCATTGAGCCAGCCATGCGAGAGCGTAGGAACCGAGCACAACCCATACGATTCGACTGAAGAAATCTGTTATGGTGACTTCCCACGAGAGAAAGTCCACGATCCTGAGAACATGGGTGTGGGCGAGATACACGAAGAAAGTGTATGGCGCAATACCGGTGAATAAAAATACCCAATGCCGGTTTTGGAAAAATGTTTGAAGGGCGGGCTTCATTTTCACGAAAAGCAGAAGGCACGCGACACAATACAGAACGACCGACCATCGGTTGAAGTGATCGGAATCATACAACCCTTTGCCCATTTTGATGTTGAGCCAGTACTCTGCAAGAATGAGTCCGAAAGAGCCCACCCAAAAAAACACAACCTGGGGATTTGACAGATGACGCAGAATCCCCGAGAGAAAATCCCGGTGCCATGCCGCATACATGCCCGCAACACAGTAGAAGCCGTAAAAAAGCAGCAGGTTGGAGTGAAAGGCGGGCAACTCCCACCCAAATGGTTCCAGATAGCCCTCAACGGGCGACATGAAGGCCAGTTGCAGCAACAGGACGCCCAGCAGGAACCAGCGGTTCTTTGCCAGCTTGAAGATCAATGGGAAGAGGAGATAAAACTGGAAGATGACAATCACGAAGTAGTACTGATAATCAAAACCGTCGATGAACAGGAATTTCAGGAAGCGAAGCGCCGTCGGAACAAAGGCTTCCCGCCATGGCATTTCATCGAGGAGATAGTCGATGTGGCGGAAGGCGGTGATGAACGACCAAAGCAGGAACGGCGCAAAGATTTTTCCCAAACGGAAACGATAATAGGTCGAAAGCTTCGGGGGTTTTTGGAGGAACTGTGACGTCAGGCCGAAACCCGACAGAAAAAAGAAAACGGGAACCGTGAAACGTGTGAATTGATCGATGAAGGTGGCGAAAAAACCTAGGGAGGGAATATTACGCGTGGAATAAAAATCCTCAACCCAGAAATGGACGCAATGCGCCGCGACCACCAGAATGCTGGCGACCACACGCAAAAATTCACCGTCGCGGCGCGTCAGGCGGTAATCTTCGTTAAAATCCACGGGGAGAAAAGATATGCTCAGCGGGACGTAGAAGCCAGGGCTTCACCGTCCAGCCATACGCGCCAGCTCACGCCACTGAGGCCGGGAATTTGATATCCGACCTTTTTGGAGGACACCGGCGTTTGCACCGGGCCGGAAAAAATTTCATGCGCTCGGCCGTTCGCGTCGAGGTTTTCCACGCGGAGATGATGGTTGGGATTCTGGAAAAACGAAACCGGCAGAAAGAATGCGCGCCTGCCCACCCACAACACCGGACGGGAAGCAATTTCTCCAGAAAGTCCGACGACCGGTGCCAAACTGAAGACAAAAAATTTGCGCAAGACCAAAGGACTTCCCTCGGCGCGAAAACGCAAAGTGTCGCTTCCCGCGGCCGCTCCTGTTGAACTCCAACTGAAGGCGCCGGCCGTAGTCAGCGTGGTATTGGCCAAAGGCGTCTTGACTTTATAGGTATAACCCGCCGCCGCGGCCCTTTGGATTGAAAGGTTGTACGCCACCTGGTTTCCAATCGTCCATGAGGTTTTCGTGGAATCCGTCAACGCCAGACTGGGCAAGGTGTTCGTATAGAAGGCAAGGCCTTTGGCCACGTCGAGACGGTTTCCGCCGGTGACTTTTCCTATCAAGGAAGAATCCAAGGTGACTCCCGCCAGCGTAAGAGCCCGCGTAAAGGTGGTGTTGCTTCTCTTGCAGGCCAATCGCAGCATGCCGATGTAGCCGGTCATAAAGGGCGCGGCCAGAGAGGTCCCACCGGTCAGGACGTAGGCGTTTTGTTTTTGTGTCGTTAAATCCACATTGTAGACCCGCACATCGTCGATCCGCAACACCCGGCTGGTGGTGGTGCCGGCAGTCAAAGCGGTCCGGAAACGGAGTTTGAAACGGTAGCCATCCATGGGGTGCATATCGAACACGAGGGTTTGCTTGGAAACCGTGGATGCGACAGCGCCAAAAGCAGTCCATGTCGTCGATCCTTCCCGCTGACCCTCGACGATGAATTGATCCAGCGCGCTGGCCGGGACGTAATCGAGAATGAAGGACACCGTGCTGCCGAGTTTTCCGGTGAGATCGATGTAGTTCGTCGTGGCAGCCCATGTATTGTTTCCAGTGACCCATTGCAGCGTCCGTGTTCCTTCCAGCGGGCTTGTGGTGGATCCGGTGAAGTTTCCGGCGGTCGCAAAGGTCCAATTCCCGGTTCCCGTGTCGAAGTTGTCCCTGAAGACCTGAATATTGTCGGGGATGTGTGTGGTCATCGTATGTTCACCGGGGGCGGCCAGCGGCACTGTAGTGGGGCCGTAATTGGAGAAACCGGAAAGATCCCCGTTCACGGTGTGCGAAGCGACCATGTAAATGTTCGTGAAGCCATAGGAGGAAGGCGTCATGGGATTTGAATCGAGATTGATGTGATCATTGCCCGTTGCCACGGCGATGGGAATGCCGCTGTCTCGCGCCACCTGGAAAGCGGCGCGCATGGCGGTGTTGGTGGTGGCCCAGCCGCCGCTGATGCTGAAGTTGATGGCGCTGACTTTCATTTTTACGGCGTACTGGATGCCGTTGGCGATGGAGGTCAATGTTCCCGAACCCGCGGCGTTCAACACGCGCACCGGAAGGACCCGGGCGCGGGGAATCATGCCCGCGATGCCTTTGCCGTTGTCGAAGGTGGCGACGATTTCCCCGCTGGTCATGGTACCGTGTCCGTGATAATCCTGCGGGAGGTTGTCATTATCGACGAAGTCCCATCCGGCAGTGTCGTCTACGACGCCGTTGCCGTCATCATCCACTCCCGCGGTTCCGTTGACTTCCTTCATGTTGCGGTACCAGCGCCCCTGCAGATCGGGATGTTTGAAGTTGAACCCGGCGTCAAGAACGGCGACGACCAGAGAATCGTCGCCGTCGAAACGATCCCAAACGCGTGTCATGCCCATGTCGAGCCCGACTTTTCCTGTCGTTCCGTTGAGTGTGGCGCCGGTGTTGTTGAGTGGCCACTGCGGATAGAAAAAGAGGGAGTCGTCGGGATAATAGGCTGACGCTGCGGCGACGCCTTCATCTTCTTCAATGCCGGATCCGTTCAAGCGTTCCAATGCCCTGCGAACCCGGGTATGGAGTCTTCCGACCGTGTCGGTGGTTCCACTCAAGCGAGAGGCCAAATCCGGGGAAAGGCGAAGGTCATCGCCTTCCCACGCAGCCCACGAGGTGGAATCCTGTTTTTGTTTTCCAATCCATTCCACCAGCCGGGCGCGTACCGAGGGATCGGAAACATGAAAACGGGGAGGCAAGAAAGAAGCGGAAAGCCGTTCGTTGGGAACGGATCGGATTTCGGCTGAAGCTCCGAAGACGAATGCGGCGAAGAATCCAATCCCCATGACTTTATGGCGCATATTCGGCATCCCTCCAAATTATACCTCCTCTGTCTCGTCCGCAAGCATTTCATTGCTATTCACGACCGAATTCCGGCTCCTGATAACATCCGTGTTGATCGCCATCACATGTCCGACATTTTCCGAGCATTAAATCTGAATTGCACAGGAAGCGAGGGACGGCATGAAAAACTTGCAGGCCATGGGAAAACTTCAAGAAACCGCTTTATGTGCGGCGGATTCTCCAATGGAACAGGTGCTGAAAATGGCGTCCGCGCTGGCGCGAAGGTCGTGTCCCATATTGATTAGGGGGGAAAGCGGTACGGGGAAGGAAGTTCTGGCGGGGCTTCTTCACGCTCACAGC
>OMJM01000086.1 GCA_900299345.1 bacterium
CCCGCCAGTGCCTCTGTAATGGCCGAATCGCTGTGCGTCCAGTCCGCCTGAAGCGCCACCACGTTTTTCTCCTTGAAGCGTTTGGCGACCTCGGGACGGCTCAGCGCGACCTTTTCATTCACCTTGCAACTCAAACACCAGTCCGCCGTGAAGTCGATGAATACGGGTTTGCCTGCATTAATCAATTCCGTCAGGCGCGCCGGTGAGAAGGGTTCCCATGAAATGGCCTCGGCCTTTGTGTCCGGCATGGTTTTCTTCAGCATGGCGGCAGGGAGAGATCGCACGTCGCGCAACACGAGTGTGAGTGCGGGAATGAAGATGACCAATGCCACCATTGCGGCGGTGAGACGGATATGCCCCGGATGTTGCAGCGCCATCCATTTGCCCACGATCCATGCGCTGAGGCCGCCAATCAACAACAAGCCCAACAGCACCGCCATGGAGTCCACACCGGTCTGGCGTCCGAATACCCACGCGAGCCAGATCGCTGTGGCCAGCAGGGGAAAGCCCATGAATTGTTTCAGGTGTTCCATCCACGGGCCGGGTTTGGGCAGGAAGCGCAGCAATCCCGGAAAGGCCGAGAGTAGAAGGTAGGGGAAGGCGACGCCCACGGCTAACGCTGTGAAGACAAGAAAGGCCATGGCGGCGGATTGAGTGAAGGCATACGCCAGGGCGGTGCCCATGAACGGACCCGTACAGGGCGTGGCGACCAAGGTGGCCGTGACACCGGAGAGAAAGGAACCGCCGAGACCCTTGTCTTCCTGATTGGAACGCAGCCGGGTGAAGAGATATCCCAGCTCAAAGACCCCGAAGAGGTGCAGGCTGAAGAAGAAGAACAGGGCGCAAAGAATGACGAGGAAGGTGGGGGACTGAAGCTGGTAGCCCCAACCGAGTCCCTTGCCGCTGTGACGTAAAATCAGCAACAATCCGGCCAAAGTCCAGAACGAAATCAAGGTTCCGGTGGTGAAGGCGAGGCCGTGGCCGAAGATTCGGTGGCGTTTGTTACCGGCCTTCTGGACGAAGTCGAAAATTTTCAATGACAGCACCGGCAGCACGCACGGCATCAGGTTGAGGATAATGCCGCCTAGAAAGGCGAGGAAGATCATGGTGAGAAAATGCACGGGCATAATATACCCGTGTTTATATTCCATGTATGGATTTTTTGGCAGTAGCATTGGGCGGTGCGGTGGGTTCGGTGACGCGATATGGCGTGCAAACCGTGTTTCGAGCGTGGCTGGGAGCGGCGTTCCCGTGGGGCACACTTGTGGTCAATCTGCTCGGATCCTTTCTGATCGGTCTGTGCGCCGCACTGGTCGAACGCGGTTGGCCCGGACTTCGTCCGTGGATGATGACCGGGTTTCTGGGCGGTTTCACCACGTTTTCCGCGTTCAGCCTCGAGAACATCCAACTCCTCCGCAACGGACAGCCATTAGCATTCGGTGGCAACATCCTCCTCAGTATCACGGGTGGAGTATTGCTGGCCTACGCCGGTTACATGGTCGCACGCGCGCCGTAATTGCTTAATTTTTCACTCTCTTCGGGGAGAGAATAAACGATGAACATGCGGAAGTGGCGTTGCGAGGATTCGCGCGAACTTTACAACGTCGGCGGCTGGGGCATTGGCTACTTCGGCATTAACGAGCAGGGGCACGCCACGGCATCCCCGCTCAAGGACAAGGGCCCGGCCATCGATCTCAAGGATGTGATGGACGAGCTGGCGCTGCGCGACATCACCGCACCCGTGCTTCTCCGTTTTCCCGACGTCCTCGACAATCGCATCGAACAGATTTCGCAGTGCTTTGAGAATGCCAGCCGCGAGTTCGGATTCAACGCCAAGACTTTCAACGTCTATCCCATCAAGGTCAATCAGCAGCGCCCGGTGCTCGAGGAAATGGTACGCCACGGCAAGAAGTTCAACATCGGTCTGGAGGCGGGCTCCAAGCCGGAATTGCACGCCGTGCTGGCCATCATGGACAATCCCGAAGCGCTCATCATTTGCAACGGCTACAAGGACGAGGAGTTCATTGAGCTCGCCCTGCTGGCTCAGAAAATGGGCAAGCGAATTTTCGTGGTGGTGGAGAAGCTGAACGAGCTGAAACTCATCAAGAACGTGGCGCAACGCGTCAATGTCCAGCCCAACATCGGCGTGCGCATCAAACTGGCGAGCTCGGGCAGCGGCAAGTGGGAGGAAAGCGGCGGCGATCAGAGCAAGTTCGGACTCAACTCCGCGGAACTTCTGGAAGCTGTGCAGTTTGCCAAGGAAGAGGGAATTGATTCCTGCATCAAACTGATCCACTTCCATCTCGGCAGCCAGATCACCAACATCCGTAAGATCAAGGCCAGCCTCCGCGAGGCGGCACAGTTTTACGTGCAACTTCAACGGCTCGGCCTCGGCATCGAATACGTGGACGTAGGCGGTGGCCTCGGCGTGGATTACGACGGCACGCGCAGCGCCAACGCCAACAGCGTGAATTACACCATCCAAGAATACGCCAACGACGTGGTGTATTCACTGGTGAACGCCGCGGACAAGTCCGGCCTGCCGCATCCCAACGTGGTGGCGGAGTCGGGCCGCGCCTTGACGGCGCACCATTCGGTGCTTGTGTTCAACGTGCTGGAAACCACCTGCCCTCCTTACTGGAAGGATCCGGAGCAACCCTTCGGTGAGAGCGAACACGAACTGGTGCGCGAGCTCCACGGCATCTACCGCAACCTCTCCAACAATTCCATGCTGGAGGCGTGGCACGACGCCTTGCAAATTCGCGAGGATGTGCTGGATCGCTTCAACATCGGACTGGTCGATTTGAACACCCGCGCCGTGGCGGAACGCCTGTTCTGGTCCATCGCGGCCAAGGTGCATCGCATTGCGGCAGAGATGAAAAATCCGCCTTTCGAGTTGCAAAGCCTCGGCAAGCTGCTGGCGGAGAAATATTTCTGCAACTTCTCTTTGTTTCAATCTTTGCCCGACGCGTGGGCCATCGATCAGATATTCCCGATCATGCCTTTGCAGCGGTTGGACGAGGAACCCTCGGCGCAGGCCACCTTGCAGGATATCACCTGCGATTCCGACGGCCAGATCGATCGCTTTATCCGCTCCGGCGAATTGACCCGCAGCCTGCCGCTGCATCCCTTGAAGCATGGTGAGGCCTACTACCTCGGCGTTTTCCTCGTGGGCGCCTATCAGGAAATCCTGGGTGACTTGCACAACCTCTTCGGCGACACCAACGCCGTGCACGTGGTCAGCGACGGGGAAGGCTATCGCATTGAACAGGTGATCGATGGGGAATCCGTGGCCGATGCACTGGACTACGTGCAATTCTCCGCCAAGAAACTGGTGCGCGACATGGAGACGTGGGTGTCTGCCTCTGTGAAGGAAGGCAAGATCACCGCGCCGGAAGGCAAGGAGTTCCTCGCCATCTATCGCTCCGGCCTGTACGGTTACACCTATCTGGAGTGACGGTGTCCGCCTTCAGCCATCAGGACCTTTTCGAACTCGCGCAAGATACGACGCCCTACCGGTTGCTGACCAAGGATTTCGTCCGCACGGAAAAAGCCGGGGATTGCGATTTGCTGGTGGTGGAGCGTGAAGGCCTGATTCAGCTTGCGGTTGCCGCTTTGCGTGACGTCAACTTCCTGTTCCGTCCCGGACATCTCGCCAAACTGCGCGGCATCCTCGAAGATCCCGAAGCCTCGGACAATGATCGTTTCGTGGCCATGACCGAACTCCGCAACGCGGTGGTGGCCGCGCAGGGGCAATTGCCCTCCTGTCAGGATACTGGAACCGCCACGGTGTTCGCCAAAAAAGGTCAGGGCGTGTGGACGAATGGAGATGATGAATCGGCGTTGGCCGAAGGAATTTTCCGAACGTACCAAGAAGAAAATCTGCGTTACTCGCAACTTGCGCCGATCTCCATGTTCGAAGAGAAGAACACCGGCACCAACCTGCCCGCGCAAATCGACATCATGGCCGCACCGGGAAACGAATACCGGTTTTTGTTTCTGGCCAAGGGTGGCGGCTCCGCGAACAAAAGTTTTCTCTATCAGGAGACCAAGGCGCGGCTGAACGAGAAATCACTGGCGCAATTCCTGAACGAAAAACTGTTCACGCTTGGCACAGCGGCCTGTCCTCCGTATCATCTCGCGGTCGTCATCGGCGGAACCTCGGCGGAAGCCACACTCAAAACCGTGAAGCTTGCCTCCGCCGGATATCTCGACGGGCTTCCCACCTCCGGCAACAACGGAGGACGCGCCTTCCGCGATCTGGAGTGGGAGGAAAAGGTTCAGCGCATGGCCTGGGACAGCCGCATTGGCGCCCAGTTCGGCGGCAAGTATTTCGTGCACGATGTGCGAGTCATCCGACTGCCGCGGCACGCCGCGTCCTGTCCCATCGGCATCGGAGTGAGCTGCAGCGCGGATCGCAACATCAAGGGCAAGATCACCCGCGAGGGAATTTTTCTGGAGCAGCTGGAAACAAGGCCGGATCGTTTCGTGCCGGAAAGCGGTGCGCTGTCCATGGCCCCGGCTGTCGCCATCGATCTCAACCGGCCCATGCCGGAGATTCTCAAGGAGCTTTCCAAGCATCCCATCAAGACCCGGCTCTCGCTGACCGGTTCCTTGATCGTGGCGCGCGATGTGGCGCATGCCCGCATCCAGCAAATGCTCGGCGAGGGAAAACCTTTGCCGTCGTACTTCAAGGAACACCCGGTGTACTACGCGGGTCCGGCCAAGACTCCGCAGGGAATGCCGTCGGGCAGCTTTGGTCCGACCACGGCGGGTCGCATGGATTCCTACGTGGATGCCTTCATGGCCAAGGGCGGGTCGATGATCATGCTGGCCAAGGGCAATCGCTCGCCCGTGGTCAAGGAAGCCTGCAAGAAATACGGTGGCTTCTATCTCGGTTCCGTGGGCGGCCCGGCCGCGATTCTGGCGGCGGAAAACATTCTCAAGGTTGAGACTGTGGATTTTGAAGACTTGGGGATGGAAGCGATACGCAGAATTGAAGTCAAGGACTTTCCCGCCTTCATCGTCATCGACGACAAAGGCAACGACTTCTTCGAGAATATCAAAGAGTAGCCTTCATCGGTATCGACGCCCGGTTTGTTCCGGGTCAGCGCCTATTGGCCCTCAAGGTTGCTTGTAACTCTGCGTGACCTCGAAATGGAAACCGCTTTCCATCAGGACGAAGCCTTCCTTGACGATTAGATAACCCGCCGGGAAATGCTTCAGGAAACTTTCGTCCAGCAGGTACAGGGTATCGTTTGAGAAACGGTAGGAACCTTCCGCCTTCAGTTTTTCGGTGACCACTCCGTAGCCGTATTCGGCATGGCCGTCATCGAAAAGCCGGATAAACTCTCCGCCGATTTGGGCCTTCCTCTCGGCTTGGAAGACCATGGTCTTTGATTTGCATGCGGAAAGGAAGAGACTGATTCCGCATACGACGGAGGATGCAAGTAAGATGAGGCGTTTGTTTTTCTTATTGAGTTGCTGCACCAGCACTACCACAGCTAGAGAGTCCGATCACGAAACCAAAGTAGTAGAAGAATCCAGTATTGGGTCGGCCGAAGATTTGAACGCTCTGGAGTACATGGACATCGAACAGAGATAGGAACCACGAGATAATGTTTGCCAGCAGGGAAAAGGGGAAGATCATGCCGTGCCAGATTCCGAAAAAGAAACCATAAGGACTAGCTATGGCTTCCGGAGTGTAGTGCGTGGCGCAACTTGCCAGTGTGAGCATGATTCCGATAGCAGCGAGTAGACGGACTCTGTTCTGGATCTTCGAGAATGCTGTCATGCCGATTTCCCCTTCTTCTTCGACGACTTGATCACCATTTGGATCGAACGGGTGCGCGGGAATTTGGCCCCGGAATGCTTGATCTCAGCCTTTACCCTTCGCCGGTTTTTTGGCCGCGGCCCGTTTCGATTTCGGGGATGCGTTCGAGTCTTCCGGAAGCGGACCGGCAGGCCGGTAGGTGTTGACCAACACACCTCCCGACCCGATTTTTCCGTCCACCAGTTCCAATTTTTGCGGCGGAGCGCCCGGCCCGAACAACCGCTTTCCGTATCCGAGTACCACTGGTGCGACCCAGAATTGATACTCGTCGACGAGGCCCGCCGCAATCAGGGTCTGCAGCAACTCGCTGCTTCCCCAGACATGCAAAGGCGGCCCCTTGGTCGCCTTCAGCTTGCGCACGCCCTCCGCGGCCTTGCCGCCGACGCGCACGGAGGTTTTCCAGTCGAGCCCATTGTCCCTGCTTGTGACGACGTATTTAACGACCTTGCCGAACGCCTTGCCGATGGGATTGTCGACGTGTTGCGGCCAATAGCTCGCGAAGATATCGTAAGTGCGGCGTCCCAGCAGCAAATCGAATTTGCCGGAGATGAGTTTGTCCATGGCCTTGGGAACGGCGTCGTCATCGAACCCCATGAACCAGCCGCCATGGGTAAAGTTACTGCGGGGATCCTCATCGGGACCGCCGGGGGCCTGCATGACACCGTCGAGGGAAAGTTGGGTGATGGCGATGAGTTTCCGCATGGTTCACTTCCCTTTTTTCGCGAGGCGCGCCACCACTTCTTCCAGCTGATCCAGGCACACCGAATAGCCTTCCTTGAACCCCATCTTGATCTGGGCTTCGAGGTGCGCGAGCGTATCGCAGCGGATGTCGTTGGTGACCAATGTGACACCATTCATCTCGGCGAACGACGTCGCCCACGTCGAACCCGTCGTGGCCGCATCCACCTTTCCGTTCTCATCGCAGAAGAGGCTCCGGAACGTCAGGCTCTTCCGCGGCGCGATTTTCAGGAACTTCCGTATCGCCCAATGCTTCGCGCCTTCGGGGCTGACCATGGCGTACAACCACGTACCGCCTTCGGAAAAGTCCATCGACTTGGTTTCCACGTGATAGGGCTTGGGCCCCCACCACTTGTCGAGGAGTTCAGCCTCGGTCCATGCCGACCAAACCAAGTCGAGAGGTGCGTTGTACGAGCGCTCCACCTTGACGGACAGGTTGTCCTTGTCCACAATGAAATTGAAAATCTTGTCCGTGTTCATCTCTTCCTCGCTTTCAGTTTCGTCAGTACTTCGTCCAGTTGGTCGAAACGCCGGCCCATCAGGACCTTGAATTGCTCCAGCCAATTCTCGATTTCCCGCATCTTGTCCGATCTCAAGTGGTATTGGATTTCGCGTCCCTGTTGTTTCTGATCCAGCAGGTCGCATTCCATCAGGATCCGGATATGCTTTGAAACAGCCTGCCGGCTGGTCTCAAAGTGCTCCGCCATGGCATTCGGGGTCATAGCCTGCACGGCCAGGAGCATGACGATGGCTCGTCGCGTCGGGTCGGCGATGGCCTGGAAAATGTCCCGTCTCATCCGGTTCCTTACGGTTGATTCGCAACCGTTCGGTAGCAAATATACGCGCAACCGATCGATTGCGCAATAAATTTCTGAAAAAAGGAGTTACTGGCGCACGTAGCGCAAGTGCGTGGCGGCGGAGCCGTTCAGAACAGTATCAATGCGAAACTTCGGACCGGGATCGCGCAGGTTCTCGAAGAGGCGCCGTCCGCTGCCGAAGAACACGGGTGCCAGTGCGATTTCCAGTTCGTCGACGGCGTCCAAGTTCAGGTACTGTTGGATTACATCCGCTCCGCCCGCGATGCGAATGTCGCGGCCGCCTGCGGATTGCCGGGCCAGTTCCAACGCGCGCTCCGGTCCTTCATTGACGAAGTAAAAAGTTGTCCCGCCGGGGCGCATCCACGGTTCGCGCTTCTGATTGGTCAGCACGTACACCGGCGTGTGGAACGGAGCTTCCTCCGGCCAGGCGATCTCGCCCTGATCGAACATGCGCTTACCCATGATGTTGGCACCAATGCGCTCCGTGGTACTGCGCACCAAATCATTAACCGGGCCGGTCTCTCCGCCGGGACCGAACTTGAGGTTCTCGCGGAAGTACTGTTGATTGACAAGCCAGGACATCAGCGCGCCCCACTTGGCACCCCAGTTCTTGTACCCGGGATTTTGCATGGTCATGCCTTCCGGCGCCATGTAGCCGTCGAGGCTGAGTCCAATGTTGACGAAGACCTTGCTCATGGTTCTCCTCCCGGATGAGAGGGACAGGAATTAGGCGGCGTGTTGCCGCTTGTACATGCGCATGAAGTTTGCGCGGCGGAAGTCGTTGCGATGCTCCACGCAATAGCGCGGGTACACGAACTGCTTGGGGAACACCTTCACGATGTACTTCTGGCTGCAGCCTTCGAGGCAGCAGAGAAATTCAAGATCCAGAACCTCGGTGTAATTGTGCTTGAACACCATGTTCTTGACATCGACGCTTTCGAATTCCTTCTTGTGCTTGGCGCGCTGCTTGATGTCGCGGTGCAACTCGCAGTACTTGGCAATCGGGTGGCCCCAGAATTCGCGCCCGCAACCGGGTTCCTGACAAACCTTGAGTTTGATGCGCTTTTTCTTTTTGTACTTGGGAAGCTGCATGGAAGGAAATCTCCCGGAAGAAGACGGGTAAAGATACCAAAGACCGACCCGGAAGTCAGGCGGATTTGCAGTAATTCGCGATAATTCCCGCAAATACCGCAATTCCTGCGGCCAACGTCTCGTCGTTGAAGTCGAAACGCGGATTGTGCAGCGGGCCGCGATCCATGCCGAGTCCCAACCAGAAATAAGCCCCGGGAACTTTTTCCAGAAAGAAAGCGAAATCCTCTCCGCCCATGCTGGGATTTGAGGTGCGGAGATTTTGAGATCCCAGCGCTTCCGACGCTGCGTTGCGCGCCAACACAGCCATGTTCGGATCGTTCATCGTGGGTGGACACGCATCGAGCCATCCGAGTTCGGGCGTCACGCCGTGTGCCGCGGAAGTGTTGCGGATCAAGGTTTCAAAATCCGCCAGCAGGGAAGAGCGCACTGCAGGATCGAAGGTGCGGATCGTACCGCGCAACGTGCACGTTTCGGGAATGATGTTGGGCGCCTCTCCGGCCGAAATGCTGCCGAAAGTGACCACCACGGGATCCAACGGCGAAGTCTTGCGACTGACCAAGGTTTGCGCCGCCAGAATGAGCGCCGCCGCTGCCGCGATGGGATCGCGGGTGAGATGAGGCATGGCGCCATGTCCTCCGCGTCCGCGCAAGGTCAAAGTGAAGTTGTCCACTCCGGCCATGGCCGCTTTGTCGGGAACGGCCACGGTTCCCGCAGGCAGCTCCGGCCAACCATGCAAACCGAACATGGCCTCGACCTTGGGATTTTCCAGAATCCCATCGGCGATCATCTTGGGTGCGCCATTGCCGGTTTCTTCCGAGGGTTGAAAGACGAGTTTCACGCCTCTCGC
>OMJM01000087.1 GCA_900299345.1 bacterium
CAGGATTTGGTCGGAGATGTCATGCCAATGATTGAGAAAACCTTCAAGGTTTCCACCAAGCCGGAGGATCGCGCCATCGCGGGCCTGTCCATGGGCGGTGGACAGGCGATCAATCTTGCCTTCAACCGATCCGATCTTTTCCGCTACGTGATCGCCATGAGTCCGGCCGTCAACGGCAAGGTGGACGCAGCGTATCCGAAATTCTTCAGCGATCCTTCCAAGGCCAATGCGCAATTCAAGTTGTTCTGGGTCGGTGTGGGACGGGACGACGTGCTTACCGGTCCCGGCGACCTCGAGTTCGATGAAATGCTGACGCGCCGGGGCATTACCCACATGTTTGCCCAAACCGACGGGCGTCATGAATGGACGGTGTGGCGGCATCACCTCTACGATGTCGCACCGTTGTTGTTCAAGTAATCGATGACCGTTCCGTTCTTCACCTTTGTCGGCGGAGCGCAGGGGGATTGGCGCATTCAAAGCATCGACGCCATCGTCGGACCTTCAATTCCCTCCGCAGATCGACTCAAGATTCTGAGTTCCGAGCAAATTTCGACGGCAGATGCTGTTTGGAGTTTCAAAGGCGTGGTGAGCAATTTGCGGTACACGCATCGCGATGAAAAAGAAAATCTCGTCGCCAAACAGCCGCCCTTGAACCGGGCCAAAGCAACTTGCGCCGCCATGATCCTGATCAAAAAGTCCGAGGCGTGGTGGGCGCTTTCACAAGATGAACGTCGGGCGATTCTCGAGGAGCAATCCCGGCATATTCATATTGGGATGCAATACCTGCCAGCGATTGCCCGCCGGTTACATCATTCCCGGGATTTGGGTGAACCCTTTGATTTCATCACATGGTTTGAGTTCGCGCCGGAGCATACCGAAAACTTCAGCGCATTGGTGAAGGAATTACGGGCTACGAAGGAATGGGAATTCGTTGAACGTGAAGTGGATGTTCGAGTGATTCGGGAACCGGCTTAAACCAAAGACGTCGCCAACTTCGCGACGTAAGTCCGTTCTTCCGGGCCAAACCACGGCGGTGACCCGGCCGCCGCGTTTTCCGTCATCCGCTCCGGTTTGGATGTGGCGGGAATGGCGACATGACAGCGAGGGTCGCTCAGAATCCATTTCAGCAATGCTTGTGGCCAGGTGTTCACTCCAAACTCCGTAAGAGGTTTGAGTTCAGATTCAGAAGGAACGCGGCGAGCCAATCGGCCCTGACAGAATGGGCGCATGACCACCACACCCAAACCGAGATCCGCGGCCAGCGGCAGGGTTTCTTTTTCAACGTCGCGTTCCAGGGGATTGTAGGGAATCTGAATCGCTGCGATGCGTCCTGTCTTCATCACCGTCTTGAGTTCTCCGAAAGCGCTCGCCTGATAATGCGTCGCACCAATCGCCGCAATCTTTCCTTTTTGTTTCAGAGATTCCAAAGTGTCAAGATGATCGCGCCAGTTCACAAGATTATGGATTTGGAAAAGTTCGACGTGGCCACCGAACAAATCAAGTGAGCGGTTGATTTGAACTCGACCTTCTTGTGTGGAAGATGTCCACACCTTGGTGGCAATTAAGACAGCATTTCTACGTCGTTCGAGAGTTGATCCTAGCACTCTTTCCGCCTCACCGTACATGGGGGAAGAGTCGAAAAAATTGGCGCCAGCTTTCAAAGCTTGATCGACCACGTTGCGGGAATTTTTCTCGGCGGCCTGACTGCGAACGTCGAAGGTTTGCCATGTCCCCATGCCAACCACAGGGACGTTCAATCCGGATTTTCCCAAAGCACGGATTTCCACGATTTCAACCCCTTTCCCGTTCCAAAATTACGACAAACCCGCCGCAGCCTGAAGAGATTCGGGGTACATTAATTACTCCCATCAACCCTCGAGGTGCGGCCATGAAAATCTTTTCCAAACTCAACAATTTCAGTGATGTCGGTTTGTTGATCCTGCGTCTGGGTATCGGAATCATTTTCATCAAGCACGGCATGTTCAAGTGGCAGATGTGGGGCATGCAGCCGTCGGATCAAATGCCTGCCTCCATGCTGATGATCATGAAAATTCTTGCCGTGGCCGAACCCTTGGGCGGCCTTTCGATGATCACCGGCTTTCTGACTCCGCTTGCATCCATCGGTATGAGCGTGCTGATGATCGGCGTCATCAACATGAAGATCAATGTCATGCACGTAAGCTTCATTGCGGGGCAGACCACGGGGTGGGAGTTCGATTTTCTTGTGCTTTGTTCGGCGCTGTGCATCTTGTTTGTAGGGCCGGGGAAGTTCTCGCTGGAGAGGATGATGTCTCGGAGTTAGCGAAATCCTTGAAAAATCGACATTTATAAATCCCTTGTGTCGCTTATTCTCTAATAAGTCCGCACTCGTTTTTCCGTTCCGGGGTATTTTTATGACACCTACGGAGGCCTGACATGCTTCGATTGCGCCCGGTATTTACTGTCATCGCGTGTGCTTGTAATCTGACCATTGCTTTGCCCTCACCGATTGCCTACTGGGATTTTGAAGAAGGCGGTGGGACGCAGGTTGTGGACAAAAGCGGAAACGGTCATAACGGAACGATCACGGGTTCGCCTGTGTGGACTTCTGGAGGCGTCAAAGGAAATAGTCTTTATTTCAATGGTTCCACCCATGTGACGATACCCGCATCATCCGCATTTTCTTCGTTGAGAAATTTCACTTTGATTGCCTGGGTATGGCAGGATGCCCAGAACACGGATTGGCCTGTGCTGGAATTCGCGCAGGCAAACTCCTATTCCGGCGTGCATGTCTGGGTCAATGCATTGGGAGATCTGGTTGTACCCGGAAACGCCTTCGCGAATTTACGGGTTGCTGACAGCTCTTTCAGTAAAAGCGATGCGAATGGTTTCAGCGCCGCCGGTGGCACAGTCCCGGTCGGGAAATGGAATCAGCTGACTCTAACCTACGACAGTCTGACATGTACAGGGAAGATTTATGTCAATGGCGGTCTGGTGGTCACAAAAACCATTGCCGCCGGACAAATCCCAAGCACCAAGGGCGCTCTGTATTTCGGTTGGCGTCCCTCCACCTCCAAGGACTCCCGCCGTGGAGCGCACCTTGTCGGCAGGTTGGATGAAGTGCGCATTTATTCCAGTGTTTTCAATGGATTTCAGATTGATTCCATGTGCCATACGGACGGACGCTCTTCCAAATTGGTTGCGCACTGGGATTTTGATGAAGGTTTTGGGGCTACACTTCATGACGTTGCAGGTAACGGACATGATGGCGCCATTACAGGCAATCCGACATGGGGTTCGGACGGGATTGCGGGCGGCTCCCTTCATTTTGATGGCGCGACGCACGTGGAAATACCCGCATCGCCGGATTTTTCAGCCCTGCGTGATTTCACTTTTTCCGCCTGGGTATGGCAAGAGATACAGAACGTCGATTTGCCCGTCATTGAATTTTCCCAACCGGGTACATGGACGGGTCTGCATATGTGGACGAACACGGCGGGGAGCAGTTTTATTATCCCGGCAAACGTGTGCGTCAATATGCGAGTTGTGAATCCTCAATCAAGCAATCAATTCTACACAACCACGGGAACCGTTCCGATTCATCAATGGACCCACCTTGCGTTGACCTTCGACAGTTTGACGCGTACGGGTCGAGTTTATGTAAATGGTGCTCTGGGTGGCAGTTTGACCATGAATGTGCCTGTGGGCCAATTTCCTTCCACGGAAGGGTCTTTGTTTCTCGGTTGGCGCCGTTCGACGCAAAGCAATGATTCCCGCAAAGGAGCCACATTTTCCGGTCGGATGGATGATGTGCGCATCTATTCGGAAGGTTTGACCGCTCAGGAGGTTGCCTCGTTATATGGCGGGTATAATGCGACTGGCACCCAGCCGAATCGTTTCGAGGACATGGCCAAACTTCGGTTTGAGCGCAATGGCAACAATATTATTGTGTTGCGCGGCTTGGGAAAATCCAGGGTACAGGTTAGCGCATACACCTCGATGGGCAGGAATGTCGAGCATTGGAATGACATCGTTGAGGGGCGGCCGATCCAAATTAACAGTGCGATATCCGGTGGCGGTCTGCTGATTCTCCGTATTCAGGGAGATGGCAAGACCGCTTGGTTGAGTCTGTTGCCCTAGTAGCCGTTTATCTTCTGGTTACAAGCTCCACCGGATATTCTCATCGGGATTAAAAGTTTGTATTGTTGAGCGTGAAGCTGCTGGAAGCCTATCCCGCAAAGACTCGCTTTCCAAAATGAAAATTGCCGTCCTCTCCAGTTTTCCCCCCAGAAAATGCGGCATTGCGCATCTTACCAAGAATTTGTTCGATGAATGGAGGGCTCAGGGCCATCAACTCGTCACTTTTGGGATCGATGTGTCGGAGTGCGATTACAAGATCAACACGAATTCTTTTTCCGGGCTCCTGGAAGTCGCGTCGATCATCAAGCGCGAAAAGATCGAGCATGTTTCCGTGCAGTTTATTATCGGCTTTTACGGCAAGAAATATTTCGGACTGAACTTCCTGCTTTTTTTGTGGGCGTTGCGGAAGAAGCGCGTCATCGTCACGCTGCACGAGTTGCATCATATCCGTTCCTTCGGGCAGATTTTCCGGAAACCGCTGGACCTCTTTCACATCACACTGGAGGTTCTCATTTCCTGCTTCAGCACGGGCGTGATTCTTCACACAGAAGCCCAAGTGAGCGATCTTAAAAGGTACGGCATCCGGGACGTCCGTTGCGTTTATCTCGGGATTCAGACCAAATCCATTCCGCGGACAAGAACGGCGTTGAGCCAAGCGCTGTTCTTCGGAAAATTGGTGCCTTTCAAAGGCGCCCATCTTTTTTCCGGAATCGCACGGGTATGTCCGGAGGTCCATTTTGTGCTTGCGTGTTCCGTGGAACCACAGTACGAGGCATACCGTCTTCAGCTGGTGCGGGATTTTGAGGGGATCCCGAATATCGAATTTGTGTGCAGGGATTGGATTGGGAATGAAGAAAAAGAGGCCTGCTTTACGGCGGCGGATGTGCTAGTGCTTCCTTACATCGACACTTATTACCAGTCCGGCGTTGCTTCTGAATCCGGGGTGTACAACATTCCCGTGATTGTTCCCAAACTGGGTCCTTTAAGCGAGATTACCCTTAAGTACCATGTGGGAGAGGCGGTGGAACAGGTGGATGCCGCATCAATCAAAACCGCCATCCACAAGATCTTCGGAAATTATCCTCATTACCTCGAGGGTATTCAGAAGTACCGCGCGGAGGCCAATTGGTCCGTGGCGGCTCGGAATTATCTGGAGTACCTGCGCGGTTAGTTCGACACAATTTCAAGGGATGGAAGCGGAAAGATCAGTTTTCCGCCGTCCTTGATGTACTGCTTCACGTGCGGCAGATTCAACAGGAAAGATTTGAAATGGTACGGGCCTACCACGAGGTAGTCGGGTTTGCTCGCGAACACTTCTTGTTCCGAAACGATGGGGATCTTGCTGCCAGGCGTCGTGCAGCCGAACTTGTCCTTGTTGACCTCGCCGATTTTGGGCAATAATTCGGGCGTAATGTCGCAGTATTGCAACACCGCGTTGAATTTGGTCGAGGCGCCCAATCCGAACACGGTTTGGCCTTTGTTTTTGATGTCCTGAAGCAGTTTGCGAAACTCCTGCTTGTGCAGCTTTGCACTGCTCTCGAAGTTCCGGTAGATGGCCAGTTCATTCAGTCCGAGAATTTCTTCCTGTTTTTCCAGCAGGCGAACCGAAGGATCCGCAGGATTTTTTCCCGCATGCTCCGCCACTACGCGGAAGCTGCCGCCGTTGCAATCGTTCAAGTCCACCAAACGGACGGAAAGGCCCGCCTCTTTCAGGATGCGGCTGATTTGGGCCAGCGAATAATATTCGATGTGTTCCTGTACCGCGGTGTCGTACATGTTTTTCGCCAGCATGAGCAACGAATAGCTTTGCTCGAACACCCAGATTCCATCCGGATGCAGAACCTGCTTGATGTCTTTGGCGAATGCGACCGGATTTTCCAAGTCGTAAAAACACGCAATGGAGGTCACGATCTTCGCTCTGCGATTTGAATCTTGAAGTTGCCCGAAAAATCCCTTGGCATTGAAGAAGTCCGGAATGGTGACAATGCGGGGATCATAGAACTGCTTGAATTTCTTGATGGTGGGATCCATGCCCACAAAGGTGATGTCTTGTGGAACTGCGTTTCCCTGCGCCTGCAGGTCCAGATAGGAACGAAGAAGCGTTCCATCGTTGCTGCCGATGTCCAGTATCAAATCGCCCGGCGCGAGCTTGGCTGTGCTGGTGCAAAAACGCGACATCCCTTGAAGATGTTCGACCATGGAACGATTCAGGCCGGAGCGATAGCCATAATTGTCGCCGTACATCTGTTCCACGGACACGCTATGCTTGATCTGAACCAGTCCGCAGGCCCCTTCTCCATGGCATTTAACCAGCACCACTGGAGATGATTCGACTTCTTCCCCCGGCCTCGGAAACACGCCGGTCAGGGCCTGCACCCCCAAGTCGAGGATGGGTTCCAGCCTTGTGTTTCCGCAAATGCGGCACTGGTTGACTTCGCGATAGGCCATTTTAACCCCTGGGATTTCCTGCAGGAACGAGGGAGTAAACTAATTAATTTGGCATACCCGGCGAAGGGATAGTCTTTGCCAAAGGCCTCGAAATGTCACAATCCGATATAAAGAAGTACGCGTACATCGATGCCTTGCGGGGCATTGCTGTTCTCGGGGTGATGCTTGTCCATTCATCCCAATCGGTGGCGCCAGCCAGCGCGCAACTTCTGCGGTTCATGAGCACGGGGGCGAGGGGGGTGCAGCTTTTTTATATCGCCAGCGCTCTTACGCTTTGCATGTCGTGGATGGCCAGAAGTTCCCGCGAAGCCCATCCAATCCGGAATTTTTACATCCGGCGCTTTTTCAGAATCGCGCCCATGTTTTACATCGCCATCATTGCTTACCTCTTGTTGAGCGGACTTTCGGCATCGCACTGGGCACCCAATGGCATACGCGGGTGGTTCATTCCAATCACGGCTCTTTTTCTGAACGGATTTCATCCTGAAACCATCACTTCGATTGTCCCGGGAGGTTGGTCCATCGCGGTGGAGATGACTTTTTATCTGGTGCTGCCTTTTTTATTCCACCATATCAAATCAATGAAGTCTTGTTTGGTTTTCTTCTTCATCAGCCTCGGCCTGTTCGCTTTAAACAAAGCTTTGATGCCTCACATTTACGCGTATCCGGAAAGCCAGAAATATTTGGTTGAGAATTTTGCCTACTTCAATTTTTTTGGGCAATTTCCGGTTTTCATGGTCGGCATTCTCTGTTATCTGGTGATACGAAAAGGCTATCCACGGCAACGGATTGCCATGGTGGCGGTGCCGCTTTTTGTCGCGCTATTGTTGTTCTTCTTAAAGTCGTCCCATCACATCATCGCTTCTGCGTTCTTTCTTTCCACCTTTGCGGTTTTGGCGGCCAACTGGCCGATCCGTCTCCTTGTCAATCCGGTGACCACCACGCTTGGAAAGTTGAGCTACAGCCTTTATCTGGTCCACTTCGCAACGTTGATATACTTCGAGAAATTCGGTTTCAACCGGATGTTTCCGAGATCAAACATTGGAAGTGTGACGTATTACTTGTGTGTTGTAATTGCCACCACGGCATTCGCATTTCTTTCCTACAGATATGTGGAACAACGGGGGATCGCGTTGGGCAAGCGCTTGATTGAAAAACTGGAAATGAACGCTTCCAGGAAAACAGACGCCGGAATTCACTGACGCGCTTATTGACGCAAGCTGGGCAGCATTTTCTCCAACGCCTGATAGGACGGCTTATGCCCTGAAGGAAGGGTGGCAAAATACCCTCTTTGCGGCTCGTAGTGATGTTCAGCGGTAAATGGCGAGAGAAATTTCTCCCCGACCAGTTCCTTTTTGACAAAAAAGGCGTTGACCCCGGAAAGGCAGCAGCCGACCAGGCAATAGCCCATTTTTGAGAGCTCGACCTCGAAGAATTTCAGCGATGCTCCCCAACAATCGTCGTGAATCCATTCGTGCTGGCCGTTGTAGTTCATGCAGTAGAGAATTGGCGGTGGAAATTTCGCATTGTATTCGAGTGCGAGCACACGGGGTTTGACGCAGGAAATCGCCTTGAGGATGTGGAAATCATTTCCATCGATGTCCACGGATAAGAGATCGACGTCTTCCGGAAATCCGGCAGAGGATATTAACGCGTCGATGTTTTCCTTGGTGACAAAGGACTTGATGAATTTCAGATTCCCCCGTTCAATTGTGCCTCTAAAGTTCTCGGTGATCTGTTGCGATGAAATGTCATTGGCTTCGATCCATAATCCCTTCCAACCTTCGAACAACAGGGCCAGAGTGTTGTTTTGCAGCCCGTCGCCCACGCCAAATTCGATGAACGTCTTGTTGGCGGTACCGATACGGTTGAATATTTCCCGGATCATGCCGTCTTCTTCGTTTTGGGAATAAAGCGAATAACCGAAGGGGATCAGGCTTTTGGGGTCTTGGTAGCGCGGGGAGCGTTTGAGTTTGTCGAGCAAGTCGTGCAATACTCCGTCATGGATGCGCTTCGTCATCTCACCCATGTACACAAAGGCCATCAGCTTGGTTTTCAGGGTCCCCAGTTTTCTTTTCAGCAATTTTGTGAACACGGCGTTTCTCCTTGCGTAATCTAGGGCGTTTTGTTCAGGCACCGGAGATACAGGTCCGAGGCCCTCAGGGCGTTTTCTTCCCAGGTAAAATTGCGTGCGTGCGCCAGACTTTTTTGAACGAGATTTCTGACAACCGCGGCATCATTGAGCGATTCCATTTTCGCGGTCAAATCTTCCACGTTGTGCGTCTCAAAGAACAGGGCCGCATCACCGCCCACTTCGACGAGACTGGAATTGTAGGCCAGGATTGTCGGACAACCGCATGACATGGCTTCGACGGCAGGAAGGCCGAAACCATCGTAATCCTGCGCGCGAACGAAGGCAAGGGATGTCCGGTAAAGGTTCATCAATTCGTCATCGGAAATGTAGCCGAGCAACGTAACATGATTTTCTATGCCAAGGGATTGCAAGAGAGCTGGAAGGCCGGCTTCCTTCCCGTTTTTTCTCACACCGAAGAGAACCAATTTGTGCAAGTCCTTCCGGCTATATCGGGCGTACGCCTGCAGAATCTGCGTCAGGTTCCTTCCCTGATCGAGGGTTCCGTGCGCGAGGAAATTTTTACGGCTCATTTCTTCCGAGGGGGATGCAATGGGGAACTTGGATCCGAGATGGATCACGTGGCTTTTTCCGCGCAGTCCCGGATAAAATTTTTCGAGATCCTCCTGGGTGCTTTTCGAATCGGCGATGATGAACGCCGCATTTTTCCCGGACAGCGCTTTGGTGAGAATGAATTGCTTTCTCTTCAGCGGGGTCATGCGGTCGGGACGGACGTACTCGTAAGTGTCGTGGACGGTGATAATCTGCGGAACGGGGCAGAAAACCGGGCCGACATTGGCAATGGAATGCAGCAGATCGAAACGCAAGGTTCGGAATGGAAAAATTGCGTGCAGATAAACAACCCGCCAACCGACACTCGCAATGTCGATTTCAATGATTTCGAGCTTCTCTTTGAAAACCCTGAAATGACGGGCGGCAGGTTTGTTCACAAGCAGCGACAATTTCCAATCTGGATGTTGCCGGATGAGGTTCTGGATCAGATAGAAGCAGTAATTGCCTATTCCGTCGAGAGGATCCTGCAGGAACAAACCGTTGAAACAGATCCTGGGGGCTTTGGGGGTCATGAATGAACCGGTCTGCCCAATCGCTTCAAAATGAAATTTTTATCATCCATTTCCAGCACCAAAACCCAGACGAAATACACGTGCAGGGCAAGTATACCAAACACGAGAATCGCTTTCAAAAGCGGTACCATTGCGAGATGAAATCCGAGGAGTATGATTGTTGCCAGCGCCAGCGGTAGAAGTGTTTTCATGAAAGTGGAGGAGCGGAATTCCAGCAGACGCCCGGAGAGAAAATGGTAGAGCAGGCCGCCCACGGTCACACGGAGAACAGCGGCAATGGCGGCTCCCTGTAATCCCAAGGTTTTGATCAACACATAAAGCACACCGGCATAAATCGGCAGTTCGAAGAAGTCATAGCGGGCCGCAATATGAGGGCGGCCGATCCCGACGAGAAAAAAATAGGGAATCAGGCGAAACCCGCTGATCAACGCAGCGAGCGCCAGCCATTGAATGACGGGGCTTCCGGCGTCTGCAAACTTCGGACCCAGCCAAACGGAAAGACCTTCATGGGCATAGGCGGTGACCAGCAGTACCGGTGGGAACAGTGCAGCCAGGATGTATTTCATGCCCCGCAAATACAGGCTTGCCGTTTCCTTGGGGCTCCGCAAGAACCGGGCGGCGAATTCCGGAAAAATGACGCCCGCGATTCCCAGAGAGACGATGGAGAATTTGTTGGTCAGCTCCAGAGGGGTGGTATAATACGCCAGCATCGAGATGGACAACATGGAAGTGACGAGAAATCGGTCCGCGTTGTCCGTAAAAGGCGTGACTACGTAAGAAACGGTGATCGATTTTCCAAAACGCAGCAGCTTTCTCTGATTCGGAGAGGGTTTCCAGTTGAACCTCCACGTCACATGGGGCATCATTTTGCGTACCTGCGCAAAGGCCCAGACCAGGATCAGAATCCTCGCCGCCAGCAACCAGCCGACGATGACGAACAGGTTGCGGGAAAATGGAATGACCAGAAGCGGAATGAGATAGGTGGAAATACCCAGGGGAATTTTGGTGACGTTGGAAAGATTGAAATGCCGCTTCCCTTCCAGGATGGCCCGGCACATCACGCCATAGATCAAAACGGGCAGACCGCATGCCAATGCGCGCAAGGACCAAAGCATTTCCGTTGCGAGGGCGCCTTGAAGCTTCAGGGCTTTTAACACCAGAAAGGGCGCGGAGAAGAAAAGAAGAAAGAGTCCTATCAGGCTCAACATCGTGGATAACGTGAATGCCTTCGAGATTAAATCTTCCTCGTTCTTCTTGTCCTCTTCTGCGCTTTCCGCGATCAATTGGGTGAGAGCGCGTCCCAATCCGAGATCGAACAGACTGAAATAGTTGAGGAAGGCCCATATCAACGTCAACGCACCGAACAATTCCGTTCCCATGCCGTGAATAAGGCGGGGGACAAGCAGCACGGCCAATGCCAGCGGAAGGCCCTGTCCAATCAGGTTCCACACGGCATTGCGCCGCACGCGGGTGCGTGAGGGATCGCGCAAATTTGGTGCGCTATCCGCCACGCCCATCATGCGGAAGGGTTGGAAGAACGCACTCTCGAACGGCCGAAAACCGTGAGCCAGGCAAAGAGAATCAAACCCAAAAGCGAAGCGAGAGACACCAGAAGCCCCGCACGAATCCAGGGAGAATGATATTCGAGCGTCACTTCATGATGTCCGGGCTTTAACAGGATTCCCCGGAACGTGAAATTCGTGCGCAACAACGGAGTTTCCATCCCGTCCACCTTCACGCGCCAGAAGGGGAACCAGATCTCAGAAAGAACCAGTACACCTTCCGCGGGCACATCCACGACATAAGATTGACGGTTGATTTTTCGCAATGTCTGGGTCGCGCTCACCAAGGCCGCTCCGGAATCTGCGGGTTGCCCCCCGGAAGTAAAGCCGGGGGTTGAGACGTAAGCAACGCGCCGGGGATCAAATCCGGGTTCCTTCATCCTGCGAAATGCCTCGGAATCCGATACGGCCTCCCAGGCAGGGACGAAAAAGGTGCGGGGCATCGCCGAGACATTGCGAACCAACTGCAGACCCGGAGCTTCGGGCGTACGGAATGCGATGTACTTGACATTGAGCAGATCCAGGAAAGCGCTTCCTGAAACCGTTCCATCCGGGTTTTGTTTGAGTCCGACCATGAAGTTGGGATTGTTCTGATAATCTTCGCCGCGATAGGCGCGGTAATGGCGCGATTCGTTGTCGGCCCTGCCATCCACGGTTTCGAAGCCGTTATAGCTCATACTGAGACCCTCGAAAGCACCGGGAAGCCCAAACACCCGGAACCGCGAGGTATCGGCCTTGAGCGCATTCAATGCCGGATCCGAATGCTGAACCTGTTCAACGGGGTAAGCCTGGACAAAATTCGAGTTGACCCAATACAGGTCTCCCAACCCGGCGACCAATGCTATCAACCCGAAAGCCATGGGTTTTCTGGATTTCAAAAGAAAAGCCGCCGTTGCCCACGTCAGCAATCCGGTCAAGAGGGCGGCCCGGAATGCCCCCAGCGCGAAAGCGGACTTGCCGGCGGGTTGACGTGCGTAATTCGGGATCTGGGAAGCATCCACCATCCCATTCCAGATGGAATAAGGAAGGTCGGGGAATAGCCCGAAAAGTATGAGAGCTCCGACGATTGAAAACCCCACAACTCGCAGTCGCTTCAGAATTTTTCCACGCTTTTCCTCGGGTAGCGCTCCTTCTCCAACAAGGGTCAACCTCCGGAGAGTCTCCGCGCTCATGAGCAACAGCGCCGCTGCCAGCCAGAACAGAATCATGCTGGGTGCGCGGAAATTTTTCAAACCGGGTATGGTTTCATAGAACAACCGGAAGGCGGGAGTGTCCGCGCCAAGTCCGTACAAAATGGCGAGAGCTCCCACTCCGGACCAGAGCCAGTACCAACGGGTTCGAAAGGCAAAGAAGCCGAGCAAAGCCAGGAACCATACGAGAATTCCGGGATACTCGGAATTCAGTTTGAAGTAATTGCGTCCCCAGTAATTCTGATTGATTCCGCCAAACTCGGGAACCAGGAGTGAAGCTGTTTCCTCGGGATGCATGGACCACGAGGTCGCGTATTCGTACGTGGTGCGCATGCCCACGCCGCGAACGCTGAATTCCTTGTTGTATTTGATGGGGGGATACAGAATGAAGAAAATCAGACCCACACCCAGAAGCACGGGAACCCAGAATTTTGCGATGAGCAACCCCGCCTCTCCAAAACGTTTGGAGCGCAGCGCCGGCACGAAGAAGTAAAGCCACACCAAAAAAAATCCCATCAGCACGTAATACGTGAATTGGAGATGGGAGGTTGAGATGAAAAGCGCGATCGAAAACGCCAGGCCGATGGGATGCTTCCATGAAGCATTGGGGCCGAGAGTGCGCAGCAGGCAATACAGGGAAAGGGGCAGCCATGCGAGAATGAAGAACTTGGCGGTGTGGCCGGAGTAAATGTGAGAGATGAAGTTGGTATTCAGCATGTAGGCAACGGCCAATGCGGTTGCCAGCCATCGATCCAGACGGAAGTAACGCTGCAGCAGGAGATAGGCCGTGAGGCCTGCGATCAAAACGTGAATCACAAAGTTGAAGGTGACGACGTGCGTGATCGGAAACAGAAAACCAAGGATGATGAAAAGGGGATAGGAAGCGTCGCCCGACATGGCGTCGAAGGTGGGCATCCCACCAAAGAAATCCGGACTCCATAGGGGTATTTCACCGTGATGTAGCGCGTCGAAGTACCACTTTGCACCGGCAGAACCCATTTGATCCGAAGCGAACAGAATCTTACCGGAAAGCAGGATGGACAGGAAGGGAAGCAGTCCCAGGACCGCAATGCCCAGCAAGGCCTTCCAGTTGGAAGCCAGCCAGACTTTCCAAGTTTCCGTCGTGATTTTTTGCGAAGCGTTCAATGCGGCCTCCCGAAAACGAGGTGCAGGGCAAGGTAGCTAAAAGCCACCTTGCCGCCCCGTCAGCAGGCTATCGCTTGGCTTTGCGCAACAACCAGATTTCTTCCTTGCCCGCGCGCTCGGGAACACTCTTCTTGGGCTTGACCCGTTCTTCGATTTCGAGAACACCGTCAAGCCGCGCCATGAGTTCGCCTTCCGAAGTCGGATGCGGCGGTCCACCCAGAGAAGTGGTCTTGATAAGCGGGTAGAAGATGGCGATGACCAAGCCGCCGGGTCGCAGCATCTTGTCCCATACTTCGAAATACTCGTCGCGGCGTCCGGGATGAATGGCGCTGAAGCAACCGTATTCATAAATGACATCGAACGGGTCCGTGCTCTTGGGCGTCATTTCGAACAGGTCGATGTTCAACACCGAAAGTTTCGAATGCTTTTCCGCGAGGCCGGAGAGGATGCCAACAGCGGTGGGGGCATAATCCACGGCCAGCGTTTC
>OMJM01000088.1 GCA_900299345.1 bacterium
CACCGTCGCACACGCCGCATTTGTTGTGGCGCTTGAGCTGGATCTTCTTGGACACGCCTGTTGCGATATCCTTGAGTTTGAGCGTGAGGGCGATTTGCAAATCCTGACCGCGCGGAGGACCGGAACGTCCGCGCCGTCCACCGCCTCCAAAAATATCGCCGCCGCCGAAGATGTCGCCGAATGCAGAGAAGATGTCTTCGAAGTTGCTGAAGCCTTGCGGCCCGCCGCCACTGCCCATGTTCATTCCGGCATGGCCGAAGCGATCGTATTGCGCGCGCTTCTGCTCGTCGGATAAAACACCGTAGGCTTCGGAAGCTTCCTTGAACTTTTCCTCGGCCTGCTTGTCTCCCGGATTTTTGTCGGGATGGTATTTGATGGCCAGCTTCTTGTAAGCCGACTTAATGGCGGAAGCATCGGCGTCCTTGGAGACGCCGAGCACTTCGTAATAATCGCGCTTTGCGGCCATGGAGTATTAATCCACTTCCTTGAAGTCCGCGTCCACCGGTCCTTCTTTGGCGTCAGAGGATTCCGCACCTGGAGCGGCTCCGGGTTGAGGGCCTGCGCCTTGCGCACCTGCAGTGCCAGCTTGAGCCGCGGCTTGCGCCAACTGCTGGGAGACCTGCTCCAGCTTTTGCATTGCCGTCCGGATTTCATCGAGGTTGTCGGATTTCTCCACCTTCCTCAAATCATCGAGCGCCGTCTGCACGTTGGCCTTCTCTTCTGCGGATACCTTGTCGCCATGTTCCTTCAACGCCTTCTCGATGCCGTAGGCGAGTTGCTCGGCCTGGTTGTGGACTTCGACCTTTTCCTTTTCCTTGTGATCGGCTTCAGCGTTGGCTTCGGCTTCCTTCACCATGCGTTGGATATCAGCCTCGGACAAACCCGAGCTGGCTTCGATGCGGATCTTCTGTTCCTTGCCCGTGGACTTGTCCTTGGCGGACACGTGCACGATGCCGTTGGCGTCGATGTCGAACGTGACTTCGATCTGCGGCATGCCGCGCGGCGCCGCGTTGATGCCGGTCAGCTCAAAGCGGCCCAATGTGCGGTTGTGCCGCGCCATCTCGCGCTCACCCTGCAATACGTGGATGCTCACGGCGGGTTGGTTGTCTTCGGCTGTGCTGAACACCTGGCTCTTGCGGGTGGGAATGGTCGTATTGCGATCGATGAGCTTGGTCATCACGCCGCCGAGCGTCTCGATGCCGAGCGACAGTGGGGTGACGTCGAGCAACAATACGTCCTTCACGGAGGCGTCACCCGCCAGCACACCGGCCTGCACCGCGGCACCCACAGCCACCACTTCGTCCGGGTTCACACCCTTGTGCGGCTCTTTTTCAAACAACTTCTGCACCGCTTCCTGTACCGCAGGAATGCGAATGGAACCACCGACCAGAATCACCTCGTCGATGTCCTTGGCGGATTTGCCCGCATCCTTCAACGCCTGACGGCAGGGCTCGAGCGAACGCTCGACCAGATGCGCGGTGATTTGGTTGAACTTGGCGCGCGTCAGCGTCATCTCCAAGTGCTTCGGACCGGAGGCGTCCGCCGTGATGAACGGCAGGTTGATGGAGGTTTGCGTGGAACCGGAGAGGTCGATCTTGGCCTTTTCCGCCGCTTCCTTCAAACGCTGCAGCGCCATCTTGTCCTGACGGAGATCGATGCTGTTCTCTTTCTTGAACTCTTCGGCGATCCAGTCCATGATGACCTGATCGAAGTCGTCGCCACCCAGGTGCGTGTCGCCGTTGGTGGATTTCACTTCGAACACACCGTCGCCGATTTCCAGAATGGAAATATCGAACGTGCCGCCGCCCAAGTCATAGACCGCGATGGTTTCGTTCTTCTTCTTGTCCAGACCGTAGGCCAATGCCGCAGCCGTGGGTTCATTCACGATGCGGAGCACTTCGAGGCCCGCGATGCGGCCCGCGTCCTTGGTGGCCTGACGTTGCGCGTCGTTGAAATACGCCGGAACCGTAACCACGGCCTGCGTGACATCTTCGCCCAGATAATCCTCGGCGATCTTTTTCATGGCCTGCAGGATCATGGCGGAAATTTCCGGCGGGGTGTATTTCTTGCCGTCGATCTCGACCGCGGCGGACTCGGCACCCGCGCCCACGACCTTGTACGGCACACGCTTCTTTTCACCCTCGGCGTCCGCGCCGCTCTTGCCCATGAAACGCTTGATGGAATACACGGTGCGCTCGGCGTTGGTGATGGCCTGGCGCTTGGCCACATGACCCACCAGACGCTCGCCGGTTTTCGTGAACGCCACGATGGAGGGCGTCGTGCGATGCCCTTCCGCGTTCGGGATCACGGTCGGCTTGCCGCCTTCCATGACGGCGACGCAACTGTTCGTCGTTCCCAAATCAATTCCGATGATCTTACCCATGATACTGTCTCCTCTTTTTTTCTCTTCGTCGGGCGGATGACTCCGCCCCTACAATTCCCTGTGGTTTATTCCTTGCCCTTCGACACGATCACTTTGGCGTGTTTCAGGATTTTCGATTTCAACTTGTAACCCTTCTGGACTGTCTGGATGACGTGGTGCTCGGGAACCGTATCGCTCGGCTGTTGCAACAGCGCGTCGTGCAGGTTCGGATCGAACTCGGCACCCGCCGGATCGATTTCCTCGAGGCCTTCCTCCTCCAGCAATTCCTTGAAGCGTCCGTAAATCAGCTTCACCCCTTTTTCAAAATCCTCCGCCGAAGCCTTGTTCTTCGGATCGAACGCGCGCTGGAAATTGTCCAGCACTTCCGTGAGCTTTTCGATCAACCGCGCGTTGGCGGTGGCGATCAGCTCGAAACCTTCCTTGGCCGAGCGGCGACGAAAGTTGTCGAACTCGGCGTAAAGGCGCAGGTGCTTGTCCTTGGCCTCGGCCAGTTCCGCCTCCAGGCGCTTCATCGCCCCTGCGGTGTTGGCGCTGAGGGCTTCCTCGGTCGCGGCTTCCATGGAAGGAACATCCATCGGATTTTCTCCCACGCTTTCCGCGGGTTCCTCGCGGCCTAGGGATTGTTCTTCTTGCGACGTACTCATTCCATTCCTTTTTCGTTTGCGCGGCTCAATGCCCGGGCGGCGTAACCCACTACCGGAATCAGACGGGCGTACGGAATTCGCTTGGGACCCAGCACCCCGACGACCCCTTGGGCGCCACCCACAGTAAAACCCGAGGTGACCAGCGAGAGACTTCGGAAGGGGGTTCCATCTTCCGTATGTTCTTCTCCCACCGTGACATGCACCCCTTCCACATCCCCCTTCTGACGCAACAAGTGTACCAAGGTCACCTTGGACTCCATCAGCTCCAAAACTGACGAAATTTCATCAATTTTCGAGAAGTCCGGTCTTCCCAAAAGATTGCGAACTCCGTAAACGAAGACCTCATCGCCTGTTTTTGGACGGGTCAGCTTCAAAATGGAACGGCTCAAAATCTCCAGACCTTGCGTTTCGTCCCTGGAAACGGCCTGATCTCTGAGTGGATCAATATAATTGTTTAATAATGAAACAGATTTCCCCTCCATGGACCGATTCAATCGGTTCACAAGGGTCTCCAAACGAAAAATGGAGGTCTCCGATCCAGATTCCAAGAGCAAAGACCGGACCTCTGTTTCAGAACTGGTCAGCACCAGCAGAACTTTTCCTTCTTCGACCGGAACTAGGGAGATTTTTTTAAAGGTCGCTTCATGGCTGGGAGGAGGAATCACCAGTCCCAACAGCCGAGTCATTTCCGAAATCGTCTTGGCCGCCCGGGCCAATCGGGCTTCGAGACTTTCCTTGACGGTCAGTTCCCGATCGATCGTTTGCCGATCGTCGGCTTGCAACGGCTCGGGATGCATGAGCTCGTCCACATACGTTCGATAACCGAGATCCGTGGGCAACCGTCCGGAAGACGTATGCGGCTGCTCGACCATGCCGAGGTCTTCGAGTTCGGCCATCGTGTTCCGGATCGTGGCACTGCTCGCACGCACGACGGCGTTCTGGCTGAGCATGCCGGATGAAACCGGTTCGGCTTTGACGATGTAGTGGTCGACGATCGCCGTGAGGACTTTTTTCTGGCGGGGGTTTAGGGGATTTTCATTCATGTCTGCTCACTGGGCTGGCTTCGGCTGCGCTCAGCCAGCAAAACCCTGCGGTTAAGGGACACGCCGATCATAACACTTAAACAGGTATGTAATCTCGACGGCTCGTTTTGCCGTAGCAGGAAGGACAATACCAGTGACTCTCTCTGTCTATAGAACCGTATGTAGTAGATTGCGCTTGGTTAACCCAATGGCCGCATCTGTAACATTTATACCGTTTTGATTGCCATGTTGTATGTAGTGCAGTATCAGATGCAATTATTGTAAAACCATTTGTTTCTAACTCCTCAGTACGAAGTCGTTTTGGTAATGGCATGATTTATCCCTCTAATTTTTTCTTTAGTTCTTCACACTGCGAATTCCAGATATCCCACTGCTTAAGAAGATCTTGCGATGACCCCGATTTTCTTATTGCAAGGTTTACGAAAAACCATCTAGCTAAGGCTTCTTTATATTGAATCCAAGTTCTATAAATGCTGGAGCCCGACCTTTCTAGCTCATCTCGAATTTCCGAAAAATTTTTCTCATCAATATTTTTTATGCCCGCTAATCCTGCTGCATCTAGAAGGGCTTGATTTTCTTCAAACACCCAATCCGCATGAGAATATTCATCCCCGGGGTTTTTCGGAATGGGTTTCATTGGGCCATAGTCTAATTGCATTTGATTTCCTTTCATTGGTTTCGTTTGGTGTTAAAAAAATCCCCCGATCGGGTACGACCGGGGGATTTGAACTTTCCGTAAAACCATTGTCCCGCTGGCTGAGCGCAGCCGAAGCCAGCGGACGTGGTCTTACATCATGTCGTCCATGCCGCCCATTCCACCCATGCCACCGGGCGCGCCGCCCTTCGGCTTGTCTTCCTTCTTCTCCGCCACGAGGCAATCCGTCGTGAGCAAAAGCCCCGCGATGGAGGCCGCGTTCAGCAGAGCCGTGGTGGTCACCTTGGCCGGATCGATCACACCGTCGGCGATCAGGTTCTTGAACTCGCCGGTGCGGGCGTTGTACCCGTAATCGTCCTTGCCTTCCTTCACCTTGTTCACGACCACGGAAGGTTCCGCACCCGCGTTGAAGGCGATTTGGCGAAGGGGTTCCTCGACCGCACGCAGCACGATGGACGCGCCCACGGCTTCGTCGCCGGAGAGCTTGAGTCCGTCGATGGCCTTGGCCGCGCGGATGAGCGCGACGCCGCCGCCCGCCACCACGCCGCTTTCAACAGCCGCGCGCGTCGCATGCAAAGCGTCGTCCACCCGATCCTTCTTTTCCTTCATCGCCGTTTCGGTCGCGGCGCCGACTTCGATCACCGCCACGCCGCCGGCCAGCTTGGCCAGGCGCTCTTGCAGCTTCTCGCGATCGTAATCCGACGTCGTCTCCTCGATCTGCTTCTTGATCTGGCCCACGCGCGCCTTGATGTCGGTCTGCTTGCCGGAACCGTCGATGATGGTGGTGTTGTCCTTGTCCACGTTGATGGTCTTGGCGCTACCGAGATCATCCATGGTGGTGTTGTCCAGCTTCAGACCCGTCTCCTCGGAGATCACGCGCCCGCCGGTCAGGATGGCGATGTCTTCGAGCATGGCCTTGCGGCGGTCGCCGAAGCCCGGAGCCTTGACCGCACACACCTTGAGGGTGCCGCGCAGCTTGTTCACGACCAGGGTCGCGAGCGCTTCGCCTTCGATGTCCTCGGCGATGATGAGCAGGGGCTTGCCGCTTTGCGCAACCTTCTCCAGGATGGGGAGAAGATCCTTCATGCTGCTGATCTTCTTGTCGTAGATCAGGATGAGGGCGTTCTCGAGCACGCCTTCCATCGAATCCGGATTGGTCACGAAGTACGGCGAAACATAGCCGCGATCGAACATCATGCCCTCGGTGACGCGCACCTTGGTCTCGGAGGACTTGGCCTCTTCGATCTGGATCACGCCGTCCTTGCCGACCTTCTCCATGGCCTCGGCGATCAAGCTGCCGATTTCCATTTCGTTGTTGGCGGAGATGGCCGCGACCTTGGCCCATTCGTCCTTGGTCTTGACGGGCTTCGCCATCTTGTTGACTTCCTTGACCAGCGCTTCAGCAGCGGCGTCGATGCCACGCTTCAGATCGATGGGGGAGCCGCCGGCGATCACGTTCTTCAGACCTTCGGTGACGATGGCTTGCGCCAGCACGGTCGCCGTGGTGGTGCCGTCGCCCGCGACGTCGGACGTCTTGGAAGCGACTTCCTTCACGAGCTGGGCGCCCATATTCTCAAACGGATCCTCGAGCTCGATCTCCTTGGCCACGGACACTCCGTCCTTGGTGCTGGAGGGGGAGCCGAAGCTCTTCGCGAGCACGACGTTGCGGCCCTTGGGGCCGAGGGTGATCTTCACGGCGTTGGCGAGTTTGTCCACGCCACGCTTCATGGCCGCGCGCGCGGCGGCGTCAAAAATGAGTTGCTTTGCCATTGTGGTTGTTCTCCTTGTTTGTAATTCCGGTTAGATGATGGCGAGAATGTCGCTCTCGCGCATGATGAGATATTCCTTGCTGTCCACCGTGACTTCGGTGCCGGAATATTTGCCGTACAGAATGGTGTCGCCGACTTTGACTTCCATCTTCACGATGGTGCCGCTGTCGGATGCCTTCCCCGGACCGGCGGCAATGACCTTGCCCTTCTGGGGTTTTTCCTTGGCGTTATCCGGGATGTAAAGTCCCCCGGAGGTTTTCTCGGCAGCCTCGAGGGGCTCAACGAGAACGCGGTCGGCAAGCGGTTTGACGTTCATGGTTTTTCTCCTTTGATGTGAAAAATTTCAGTTTAGCAGTCCCAAAAGACGATTGCTAAAAGGCGGGGACCAATTTATTAGCCAGAATTTGCAAAGTCAAGGGGTTAGGCCCCCGGAAACCGATAAGAAACTAAAGGGCGTTTCGATTTGAAACGATAAAACGGATTTAATGAATTTTGACAGCCTTACGAAAACCGCCCGCCTGGAAATCCAGAATCTTGACCCCGGGACCAGTAACCGGAAAGGGGATAACGTGCTGCCCGGCCCCTTGGGTTGCATCCAGAATTCGCTGTGACTGCTTGCCACGGCTATCATAGAGCCGGATAATTACTCGGGCTTGCCGCGATAGATCGAACCACAGATTTTCCCCGCCCATCAATCCGAATCGTGTCGGAGAAGATCTGTTGGTGAATTCTTGGATCGCACCGCCGACTGAGGATGTCAAAATCGTGCCCCTGCTTCCAACAGCATAAATCAGCATGCAATCTCCGCAGCTATACGAAAAACCAAGCGAAGTCAGTTGATTTGCACTTCCTGTAATCTCGGAAAACCACATTTTGCCGAGATTCTGGCTTCGGAGAACAACACCACTATCCCCAGCGACAAACCCAAAGCCAATGCTGGCGGAATAAAGCGTTTGCTGGGTACCACTGTTTAGCAAAGTCCATGTTGAACCACCATTATCTGTATAAAGGAGCGTGCCTTCGGCCCCGACAGCATTTGCAAAATCACCGTCAGCAGAAACAGAGTAAAGGGTTTTCGTTGTTCCACTGGATTGCAAAATCCATGTGGTGCCGTTATTAACCGTTTTAAGAACGATCCCAGCAGCACCTGCCACATAACCCGCACCATTCCCAAAGGCGATTGAAAAAAGATTCTGGCTGGTTCCGCTTATGATTTCTGTCCAAGAATTTCCGCCGTTGGACGTTTTAAGTAGGACGCCATTATTTCCTGCGGCAAACCCATTATTCATGTCACTAAATGAAAGAGCGTTCAGAGGGGCCGTACCTTTTCGAACAACCGCCCATACGCTTCCTCCATTGGTCGTTTTGAGTATGATACCCGAATCTCCCACCGCCAATACCAGAGTGTCATTCAAGGCATAAACGGATCGCAAAGTAAGATGCGTGTTGCTGGATTGCTTCACCCACGCATAATTATTGGAGGTTTTAAGGATGACTCCAGAGTCTCCTACGACATAGTTCATAGTAAATGAAGGCCGGGAAGAAATTGCGTTTAATTTCTGTGTCGTGCCGCTGTTTAACTGCGTCCAAGCGGCCCTTGCTTCTAGCGTCAAACACAAAAGAAGGGCAAGAAAAAAAGAACCGAATTTCATGGCTCTTTACCTGTTCCTTTAATATTAAGGTCGAAACGGGGGTTGCGCCATGAAAAACGAAATACCTTTTACCCTGTGCGCTACCGCGACCTTGCTCCAGCAGGCCTGATTTACAGGTTTGGGATTCCCTTGCTGGCCTTGGGGCAGGCCTTATCCGAAGCATCTTTCATATTCATGGCCCGCCGGGGGATCGTCAAGGGACACATCTCAATCCTCGGCTGGCTTTCGGTATGGGCCGTCATGCGGTTTGTGTTCCAAGATCGTCTCGCGGTTTTGGAAATGAAAGCAGTGCGGGAAATCATTTCCGGTTTCCGCCAGCGTTTGATGGACGCCTTGCGTCTCCGTTCTGTACCGGCTTACCGGCCGGATTATCGTCGCAACCTCCTGCGTAATCTCGACGAAACCGCGGCACGTGTCGGCGACGGATTTCTTTCCAATGAGCGCTTCACCGCCGCGGTTTTACAGGCATTGATATTGATTCCATGCTTGTTCATTCTGTCGTGGCGTCTCGCTTTGGTTTCCTTGATATTGATCGCTCCCGCCTGGTGGATGGCGCGATGGAGAAGCCGATCGCTCCGCAATCACGAACGCGCGGCGACGCAAGGACGGGTGGATGGACAACTCGCGCTTCAGGATTTCGGAGAAAGCCTGGAATCCACTTCCGGAGGAAAACTGGGCTCAGCGTTGCGCACGCTCGAAGGACAGCTGGAACAGACCCGCGCTCCGGAATGGCGCTGGCGTTTGGCGCAAGCGCGTTATCCGACCTGGCTGGAAACCGCCTTCTTCTTCGTATTCGCTGGTGTGATCTGGATGGGCTACAAATGGCTCGGCGGTTGGCAAAGCTGGATTCTCTTCTCCGGTTTGCTGTTGCTCGCCTATCGCCCCGTGCGCGAAGCCGCGCGGCATTATCCCATCAGCATGCAAGGCCGTGAAGCCTTGCGCGACGGCGAAGCATTGATGCGATCGTGGGAAGGATTTCCCGTCCGCGCTTTACCGGACGTGCATCCTGAAAATGCGCTGGCGGTGGAAAACGTCGAGTTCCGCTACGAACAACGCCGCGAAGTGTTCAAAGAATTTTCAGCGAGTTTTCCGGTGGACAAGGTCACGGGAATCACGGGACCCAACGGGGCGGGGAAGACAACATTGTTGCGGCTTCTCTCCAGCGTGGAGATTCCGCTGAAGGGACGTGTACTCTGGGCCGCAGCGTTGCGACGCCACGGCAGCATGGCATATTTACCGCAACGCGTGTCACCGGGTTCCGATTGGTCAACATGGGCGAAAAATCTGATGGATTCCAAGCCCATGCTTTGGGAAGAATTGAATTCCATTCTCGGCGTGAAACGACTGCTCGAAAAATCAGTGCATCCAGAAGCTCTCTCCGGTGGTGAACGCCAGCGCATGGCCCTGGCTCGGGTGCTCGCCTCCGATGCGCCGTTCCTGTTGCTGGACGAACCCACCACGGCATTGCCGGGCGATGAGCGAGAACGGATCATGGAAGACGCCTTGCGTTTATGGACCCGGCCCCATGGGCCCGACGGCATCCGGCGAGGAGCCATCATCGTTTCCCACGAACTTTTCGTGGAACGCCTCTGCGACGCGACGTTCGCCCTGAATGAAAAACAGGAATTCACGGCAAGGGAAAAGCAGGTTGCCGGTTCCTGATCCCTCGCGGTTTCATACCCGGTATTTCGCATTTCGCGGATACACCCTCGCCGTCCTGTTCTTAACCGTTGTATATGCCCGCCTTCACAGCAATGCGCTTCTGCATTACGGGTTTCTCTTCTTGATCGCATTGGGAATGTGTCTCCGCATCTGGGCTGGATCGCATTTGGGGCCGCATGGAAATTCTTCATCTGCAGAATCACCGTTCCTTTGTCGAACCGGACCCTACCGATTTTCAAGACATCCCCTGTACCTCTCCAATATTCTCATATCCGCGGGACTCATTTTCTTTGCAAACGCATTTTCAACTGCAGCCAATATCATTCTTTTGCTTTTGATCATTGCGCATCACGTGCTGCTGGCAAATTGGGAAGAATCCCATTTGCGCAAACAATGGCGCGATGAACATGCGACCTATTTACAAAGGGTTCCACAATGGCTCGGCTTGCGGCATTTTCCGGCGAATGAACCATACCTGACTTCATTCCGCAAAACCTTTGCTTGGCAAGGACGTAATCTTCTCTACGCGTGCGCTGCTGTCGCTGTTCTTTGGATCGCTGCGGTGTGGAAATGAATTTTTCGGTTGCGTTGTGGTTCTATCGAATCGCCTGGGAACCCGCGATCCTTTTTTTTCGGTGCGCCGCTTTTCTCAAACTATTCCCGCGATGGAGACTTGCTGAAAGGCTTGGAGAGAACTGGCCGGGAACATCTTCCCATCCGACCTTGTGGCTGCATGCCGCTTCGTTGGGTGAATGCAAAGGCCTGTGGTCGCTAGCTCAAACACTTGATGATTTACCGATGTCCTTCGTCTTCACAACCAATACGGACGCGGGACTGAAATTATTGTCCGAGAAAATCATTGCGAGCCAAAATGCATCGCGATATCAGGCTGTACTTGCTCCGCCTGATCATCCGCGCTGGATCCGACGCTTCATGCGGCACTTCAATGTGAGCGGACTGATTTTGTTCGAGGTGGAACTGTGGCCTCACTTTATCCTCACTGTACGAGGAGCAGAAAAGCCCGTATTCTGGATCTCTGCGCGACTGACTCCCAAAGCGAAGAAGCGTTACAGTGCATTTCCCGGCGCAACCCGAAAACTCCTTGAAAGCATGGAATGGATTCAAACCCAAAGCAAGGAGGAAACCGAAATCCTGATCAAATGGGGAGCACAAAATATCTCCACTGGAATTGATTGGCGCGGTTTGCATTATCTCAACCATCTTGGGCAACACGACGCCCTTTCGTGGGAAGAACGAAATGGCGTTGCTTTTACCTCATTGCACTCGGATGAAATTTCTTCTGTGATGGCCGCTATTGAATCTGTTCGCGTCAAATTTCCGGTTTTCATTTTTCCGCGCAAGCTGGAAGAACTATCGTGCTTTGACAAAGCCTTTTTAAAACTTGGATTCCGGCGTCATTCTGTTGATCCAAATCATTCGTTACTCATCATCGATTCTTTTGGTCGCGTTCCGGAATATTTGGGGCGATGCCATGTCGCGGTCATCGGGGGCAGTTTCGTTCCTCGCGGGGGGCACAACCTGTGGGAACCATTGCTTGCCGAAACTTCGTTGGTCATGGGACCGCACAACTCGAACCAAACCTATCTGGTGAATCGACTCAAAGAAAATGCGTTGCTGAAAATCACGGGCTCTTCGCTATCTCCGGAAACTCTTGGAAAATCCGCGATCGATCCGGGTCCGGCCTGTCGTAGCTTCGTAGCTTCCGAAAAGGAACGATTTCGGGAAAATGCGGCGGTGTTGAAAGAAAGGCTCGGGACTTATTTTTAAACCCATGAAAATTTATCTGGCTTCGCCGCGCGGGTTTTGTGCCGGTGTGGATCGCGCCATCAGCATTGTGGAAACCGCTCTGGAAAAATTCGGTGCGCCCGTTTACGTACGTCATGAAATCGTGCACAACCAGGCCGTGGTGTCGAGGTTGCGCGATAAAGGCGCGGTATTCGTGGAAGAACTGGAAGAAGTCCCGGCAAAATCCGTGGCAGTATTCAGCGCGCACGGGGTTCCTGTTGCCGTGCATCAGGACGCTGAGTCGCGCCAATTGATGACCCTGGACGCAACATGTCCATTGGTGAAAAAAGTTCACACATCGGTAAAGCGGCACAATCAGAACCACCGACGCATCATCCTGATCGGACATCAGGGCCATCCCGAAGTGATCGGCACAATGGGACAACTCGAAGCGGGTCAGGTAATTCTGGTGGAAACCGTGGAAGACGTCGCACGGCTCGACGTTCCCGACGAAAACGAGCTGGCGTACACGACGCAGACCACGTTGTCCATCGACGAAACCAAGGATATCATCGCGGCATTGCGCGCGCGTTTCCCGGCCATCAAGGGTCCGGAAAAAGGCGATTTGTGCTACGCCACCACCAACCGGCAAAGCGCTGTGTTGAAAATGTCCGAGCGCGTGGACATGCTGCTCGTGATTGGATCGCGCAACAGTTCGAACTCCAACCGGCTGAGGGAACTGGGCGAACGCATGGGGAAACCGTCGTATCTCATCGACGGACCCACCGACTTGCAACGGGAATGGTTCGCGGGGATGGAGAATGTGGGGATTTCTTCGGGAGCCTCCGCGCCGGAAGATTTGGTCCAAGATGTGGTCAAATGGATCCAGAAGGAATTCCCCGGAACCGCAGCTGAGGACTACGTGATTCTCGAGGAAAACGTCCGTTTTTCGCTCCCGGAAGCCCTTACAGCCGCTTAACCCGTTGCTTCACTAGGATTTCCGTGGGGGATTTATTAACTTCCACCCTCCAAATTTTCGCTAAAAACGAGGCACCCATGAGCCGCATTTGCGACGTAACCGGTAAAAGACGCCAAAAGGGAAACCAAGTTTCCCATGCCATGAACCACAGCCGCAAGTTCTTCGAAGTCAATCTTCAGAAGAAGCGCTTCTGGGTCGCATCTGAAAAAAAGTGGGTGACATTGCGCGTCAGCAGCGCCGGCATTCGCTTCATTGCGAAGAACGGAATTGAAGCCGCCCTGAAGCAGGTGCGCGTTTTGGCCGCCTAAGCCCAAAACTTTTCGAAAACAAAAAACCCCGGTGTACAACCGGGGTTTTTTGTTGCGTCCAAGGGAAACAATCAGCTCTTGCGTACCAACGGCTTGTATTGAATGCGATGCGGAGTGTCCGCATCCAATCCAAGACGCTTCTTGCGGTTTTCCTCGTAAGCCTGATAGTTCCCCTCGAAATACACGACCTGCGAATCGCCTTCAAAGGCAAGAATGTGCGTGGCCAGCCGATCAAGAAACCAGCGATCGTGGGAAATCACCACGACACAACCGGAAAATTCGGACACCGCCTGCTCCAATCCCTGCAACGTGTCCACATCGAGATCGTTGGTGGGTTCGTCAAGAAGCAATACGTTACCGCCGGTTTGCAACAGCTTTGCGAGATGGACACGGTTGCGTTCACCGCCGGAAAGATCTTTCACCTTCTTCTGCTGATCGCTTCCTGAAAAGTTGAACTTGCCGACATAGGCCCGCGCATTGACTTCAACGCCGTTGGGACCACCGAGCTTGATCAAATCCTTGTCGCCGCCCGCGATTTCCTCGAAGACGCTCTTCTCGCCATTGAGCGTGTCGCGACTTTGATCCACGTAGCTCAATTGCACCGTGTCTCCGAGACGCAACGCTCCGGAGTCGGGTTTCTCCTGCCCGGTGATAAGGCGGAACAACGTGGTCTTACCCGCGCCATTGGGACCGATGACACCGACGATGCCTGCGCGCGGGAGGTTGAACTCCAGATTTTCGAACAGCAATTTGTCGCCATAGGCTTTTGAAAGACCCTTGGCCTCGATCACCAAATCTCCGAGACGCGGACCGGCGGGAATGGAGATCTGCGCACCTTTAAGTTTTTCCGGTGTGCTCTGTTTGAGCAAATCTTCATAGGCATTGAGTCGCGCCTTGCCCTTGGATTGGCGCGCCTTGGGCGACAATCGCACCCATTCCAATTCCGCCTTGAGCTGTCGTTGTCTGCGGCTTTCTTCCTTCTCTTCCTGCGCCAGTCGCTGCTGCTTCTGTTCAAGCCATGAGCTGTAATTGCCTTCGTAGGGAATTCCGCGTCCGCGATCGAGTTCCAGAATCCAACCCACCACCCCGTCGAGGAAATAACGATCGTGAGTCACCAGAATGACCGAACCCTTGTACTCCTTGAGATGACGTTCGAGCCATGCCACGGATTCTGCATCGAGATGATTGGTCGGTTCGTCGAGCAACAGCAGATCCGGTTTTTCCAACAACAGACGGCACAACGCCACGCGGCGCTTCTCACCGCCAGAAAGGTTGGTGACCGCGGAGTCTCCGGGCGGAAGACGAAGGGCGTCCATGGCGATTTCGAGATGGCGGTCGAGTTCCCACGCGTCCACCGCGTCGATCTGATCCTGCAGTTTGGCCTGTTTTTCCAACAGCTTGTTCATCTCGTCGTCGTCCATGGGCTCGGCGAACTTCGCGGAGATGGCGTTGAAATCGTCGAGGAGCTTCTTGGTGGAAGCGACGGCGAGTTCGACATTCTCCTTCACCGTGAGTTTCGGATCGAGCTGCGGTTCCTGCGAGAGGTACCCACACGTGCGGCCGGATTCGATCCAGGCTTCGCCGTCGAAGTCTTTGTCGATGCCGGACATGATTTTCATCAGCGTCGATTTTCCCGCGCCGTTGTAACCGATGATGCCGATTTTCGCCCCGTAGTAGAAGGACAGCGAAATGTTGTCCAACACCTTTTTGTTCGGGGGGTAAATTTTGGACATGCGGTGCATGTAGTAGATGAACTTCTCGGCCATTTCGAATTCCCTGCCTGAAATATGTTTTTGTGGGGTTTCAAACTTACAAATCAGCCGCTCACAGACCTTCCCTCGTGTATTTTTCCTCCTCCATGACTGACAATCTGATTCGAGTAAGGGGCGCCCGCGCCCACAACCTCAAAAACGTCGACGTCGACATCCCTAAAGACAAGTTGGTGGTCATCACCGGCCTGTCCGGTTCGGGAAAATCCTCGCTGGCATTCGATACCATTTACGCCGAAGGCCAGCGCCGCTACGTTGAATCCCTTTCCGCCTACGCGCGCCAATTTTTGGGCCTGATGGAAAAACCCGACGTCGATTTGATCGAAGGATTGTCCCCGGCCATTTCCATCGATCAGAAAAGCGCAGGACACAATCCGCGCTCCACGGTCGGAACCATCACCGAGATCTACGACTATCTGCGCTTGCTTTACGCACGCGTGGGCCACGCCCGCAGCCCGGCATCGGGCAAGCGGCTCAAGAACCAGACCGTACAGGAAATCGTGGACGCCGTGCTTGCGCTTCCGCAATCACGCAAAGTTTCCGACGTCAAGATCATGTTGCTGGCTCCGCTGGTGAAGGATCGCAAGGGAACCTACGAAGAACTATTCCAGCGCTATCTGGCACAAGGCTTCGTCCGCGCTCGCGTGGACAAACAGGTTTATCAGCTCGAGGAAAAGATCAAACTCGACCGCTATGTGAAGCATAACATCGAGTTGGTGGTGGACCGCCTGGCGATTAAAGCGAATGCGGGATCGGATGCGGAGTTCAGAAAACGCCTTGCCGATTCCGTGGAGTTGACGCTGAAGCATGGCGAAGGTGAGATGCTCGTCAATCTCGTGGATCAAAAGGAAGATGTTTTCTTTTCCGAAAAACTGGTGGACCCGGCCACGGGCCAATCCTTCCCCGAGATTGAACCGCACACCTTCTCGTTCAACTCGCCGCATGGTGCGTGTCCCGCCTGTAACGGATTGGGATTCATCAAGGAAGTGGATCCCCGTGCCGTGCTCGACACCGAACTTTCCATCGAGGACGGTGGGATTTTACCGTGGGCGGGCAGTGCGGATAATGCCGAAGGTTGGAATACTCAGTTACTTGCGCAAATATCCAAGCAGGAAGGCTTCTCCCTTTCGACCCCGCTCAAGAAACTCAGCAAGAAGCATCTCGACATCATCCTGTATGGCACGGGCGATGCGCGCTACAAGGTGAAATGGGGACAGGCCTCCGGCCACACAAATACATGGCACGCCCGCTACGATGGCGTGATTCCGTCCATCAAACGCCGCTATGATCAAACCGAGAGCGAACACATTCGCCGCGATCTTGAAGCCTATATGGATGACAAACCCTGCGCCACGTGCAAGGGCTTGCGCCTGAAACCGGAATCGCTCGCGGTGACCATTCGCGGCGTAAACATCATCGACGTGTGTTCCCTGTCCATCGGCAAGGCGCACGAATGGACCAAAGCGCTTCAAGCGGACAAACCATTTGCCGATCCCGTCGATTCGTGCCTTTACCAGTTCTACAAGTTCCCAAAGATCAAACCCGCCGAGGATGATCTTTCCGAATCCGAACGGGTGATCGCAAAACAAGTGTTCAAGGAAATCCTGAGCCGTCTCACCTTTCTCGTGAGCGTGGGTCTTTCCTATCTCAACCTCGGCCGCACCGCGCGAACGTTGTCAGGCGGCGAAGCGCAGCGCATCCGCCTCGCTTCGCAAATCGGCACCGGCCTCACGGGCGTGTTGTACGTTCTCGACGAACCTTCCATCGGGTTGCATCAACGCGACAACGATCGCCTGTTGCGAACCTTGCAAAGCCTGCGCGATCTGGGAAACACCGTGTTGGTGGTGGAACACGACGCCGACACCATCAAACTGGCGGACTGGGTGATCGACATCGGTCCAGGCGCGGGCGAACACGGTGGCCGCATCGTGTTCTCCGGAACCGCGCAGCAACTCATTGCTTCGGGAAACACGGACACAGGCGCTTATCTGAGCGGAAAAAAACGCATCGACCGTGCTTCGATTCTCGCTGGTGCACAGAACCTGATACGCCGTGAAAGCAGGCAGGAAAAACCGGGATCTTCGCTGAAACTCAACGGCGTGTCGCACAATAACCTCAAGGATGTGTCTGTCGAAATTCCTTTGGGAAAATTTGTCGCGGTGACCGGCGTATCCGGCAGCGGAAAGTCGTCGCTGGTAAACGATGTACTGGCGCGGGTGCTCGCCCAGAAGCTGCACGGCGCCCGGCTGAAACCCGGCGAGTTTAAATCCATTCAAGGTCTGGAAAATCTGGACAAGGCCATTGTCATCGACCAAAGCCCCATCGGACGGACGCCGCGCTCAAATCCTGCGACGTACACAGGACTGTTCACGGAAATCCGCAACCTGTTCGCACTGACGGCGGAAGCCAAAGTGCGGGGCTACAAGCCTGGCCGCTTCAGCTTCAACGTAAAAGGTGGTCGCTGCGAACATTGCGAAGGCGATGGACTCATTCGCATCGAAATGCAGTTCCTTCCCGACGTGTACGTGACCTGCGAAGTCTGCAAGGGCAAACGCTATAACCGTGACACACTCACGGTGCTCTACAAAGGAAAATCCATCGCTGAAGTTCTTGACATGACCGTCGAGGAGTCGCACGCATTTTTCGCCAGTTTGCCTGCCATTGCTGGCAAGTTGAAAACCTTGCTGGATGTGGGCCTCGGATACATCAAGCTGGGTCAATCCGCAACGACGCTATCCGGCGGCGAAGCACAACGCATGAAACTGTCTGCGGAACTTTCGCGGCGCGCCACGGGCCGGAGCTTTTACATCCTCGACGAACCTTCGACGGGTTTGCATTTCGAGGACGTACGCAAGCTGCTGGTGGTGCTGCATTCCTTGGTGGCGCAGGGTAATACCGTCTTGGTCATTGAGCACAACCTCGACATCATCCGCAATGCAGACTGGATCGTGGATCTCGGGCCGGAAGGCGGAGAAGCAGGCGGACGAATCGTCGCCAAGGGATCGGTTGAGGAAATTGCGAAAGCTTCCGAGTCTCACACCGGAGAGTGGCTTGTAAAAATGCTCGCGGAGGAAGGCAAGCTTTCCGGAAATAAAAAGCGTTAACGCGCCAGCTCTACGATTACCGGCCAATGATCGGATACCGAACCATCGTGCGCGGAGTGAAGTATCTCGGTGTTGATCACGCGGGACGACAGGGAATTATCCAACAGGATGTGATCGATCATGGAAATCGGTTCACCGTTGTCCCATCGGTCATTCTTGTTTTTATCCCAATAGGCTGAATACCTCTCGGCGGGTGACTCGATGCGTTCCGCTGCATTGAACAGCTCCAAGTCGTCGTGTTGTTTATCAAAATCCTTCACAACCCGCAGCACTTTGTGACGGCGATCCGGGAAACCTTCCGGACCTGCCACATCCGGATCGAAATCGTTGAAGTCGCCGAGCACCACGGGAACATAGCCGCGCGCAACGATCTCCTTGCGGATAATCTCGTCTGCGGTTTTGGCCTGCAGCATCCGCTTGCTTGTCCGGCGTTTGTCTTCAGGATGCGCCAGCAGATGCAACCCCAAAAGACCGAGTTTCAATTTTCCGGCGTGCAAATAAATCACGGCGTGTTTGGTGAGACGATCTTTCGACCCTTTCGGTTCGACTCGGAAAACGAAACGACCCTCCACACGATCCAAAGGAACACGCGAGAGAAAGGCAACGTCCTGTCCGGTGGCATCATCACCGGACTCCACGTGATAAATCCGGTATCCCAACGGTTTCAACGCGGGTTCTGAAACGAGTTTCTCCAAGGCCAGCTTCGATGTGGACTCCAAAACACACACCACATCGGCATGAACCTTCTCCGCAAGCACGCGGGCAATTTCCCGGCGATGATGCTCCAGGCTTTCTTCGTCCTTCCACGGATCCATGTTGTTCTCGGAAGCGGTGGCCACAAGCCATTCGATATTGAACGAGGCGATCCGCAACGAAGCTGGAGAGGCTCCGGCAACTTGCAAAGCCAGAACCGCGAAACAAAAAATTATTGCGTAAGGTATTCGTAGAAACACAGCATCTCTTCAGCCTGAATCGCACGCAGCACAGGATGATCGGGCCGGGCCTTGACCGCGCGCACAAAACCCGAGGGGTTCCATTTTCCGTTTGGAAATAATTGGCGACGAAGCTCCTCTTCATCCTTCAGCAAAGATGTGGCGCAGGTCACGAGCATTTCAAACACCGGATGCTTTCCGGCCTCATTAAACCAGAACTCCGAATTGGAATAATCCGCTTCGCGACGATGTCCGATGCCATGCAACAAGTCGAAATCTGCTTCTCCCTCGTGTGCCTGCGCAATCTTGTGCGCTTCCGACCAATGATCGTGCCAGAGCAAAAGCAAACCCAGCGCTGTTTCCCGTTTGTCCGAATCGGTTCCTGGAATTTCGCGGGAAAGCTCCCGTATCGCCGACACGGAAAGCGTTCCGCTTCTTCGCCGCAGAGTCAGCTCCGGAGAATTTTCGGGATTCAAAGAGTCTTGAAGTTTTCCGGCTTTTGTCATGCAAGGTTATTTCGATTTGTCCGAATTCTAAAATTTTCAGTGAAATTCGCGTATAATAAGAGAGTATAAAGAACGGTTTCTCTTGTTTTCACATTCCCTTGTTACGTTTGGAACCACTCCAAGTATTTTAATTGCTCTGGAAAAGGATATCCTCTTGAACAAATCCCGCCGCAAAAAAGGTGACACCGGAAAACGCTACAGCGTTGCCGAACGCAAAAAAATTCTCGCCTTTGCTGCGAAGCGCGGGCGCGGCGGCATCACGGCCGCTTGTCGCACGTTCGGCGTTTCTTATATCGCCCTTCGTCGCTGGATGAAATACGGACCTGAAGGCCTTCCCCGTGGACGCGGAACCGCACGGACCGGTCTCGATGGACGGAAGTTGCGGCGCGTCAAGACGGCTCTGCTCAACCTGAAAAGCCTCAAGCGTCAGCTTGTCCAGCTTCAAAAAACACTGAAACAACTGACGAAATAATCCTTGAAATCCCTCCTCATCCGCGGCGCGCAACTCGTCGCTCTCGCCGGAATAAAACAAGCCGACGTATTGATTGAAAATGGAAAGTTTTCCCAAATCGGAGATCTTTCCTCCGTTCGGGCAGACGAAGTTCTGGACGCAGGCGGTTTGATGATGCTGCCTGGCGTGATCGATCCCCAAGTCCATTTTCGCGAACCGGGAAACACGCACAAGGAAGATCTGGAATCCGGATCGCGCGCCGCTGCGGCGGGCGGAGTCACCTCCTTTTTGGACATGCCAAATACGAATCCCCCGGCCACAACGGCTGAAGCCATTCGTGAAAAGATCGAACTGGCAAAAACAAAATGCCATGTCGATTTCGGTTTTTTCGTAGGCGCGACCCCGAATAACCTCGATGAATTGCTTCAGTCGAAAGAAGCGTGCGGGATCAAAATTTTCATGGGCGCCTCCACGGGTACGTTGCTGGTGAACGAACGCAAGGACATCGAACGCATCTTCGCCTCCGGAAGAAAATTGATCGCCGTGCACGCCGAGGACGAGGAAACGATTCGCGCCAACAAGGCTGCCGCGGGTGATTCCGCGACGTTGTTCGATCATCCTAAAATCCGTTCACCGGAAGCCGCACTCAAAGCCACGCAACTGGCCGTGGAACTTTCCAAGAAATATGGCCGCAGGCTTCACGTCCTGCACATGACCACGGAAGAAGAAGTCCGTTTTCTGGAAAAGGAAAAAACACCGGGTGTGATCTCTGCGGAAGTTTGCCCGCAGCATTTTCTGCTGGAATATCCCAAGGATTACGAACGGCTGGGAACCTACGCGCAAATGAATCCTCCGATTCGCGAAGCGCGACACGGCAAAGTACTGTGGCAGGCGCTCAAAGACGGCGTCATCGATTGCATGGCCACGGATCACGCGCCGCATACCCGCGAAGAAAAAGGCAAGGGCTACCCCCTCGCGCCCGCCGGCATGCCCGGTGTGGAAACCTTGTTTCCCATGATGCTCAACGGTGTGAACCAGGGGTTGTGCTCGCTTCCCGATCTCGTACGCTGGATGTGCGAGGCGCCGGCCCGGCTGTACGGCATGATAGGTAAGGGAAAAATCGCAATAGGTTATGATGCAGACCTGGTTCTTGTGGACATGAACAAGGTGCGCACCATCCGCAATGGCGAATTGCAGACCAAGGTGAACTGGAGCCCCTACGATGGCTGGACCACCAAGGGCTGGCCGGTGATGACGTTGGTGCGCGGCGAATTCGTCTATCGGGAAGGCAAATTCCAAGAACCGGGGTGGGGCAGGCCGATTCAGTATGATACCCCTTGGGAAAAGACCTAGATTTTCCAAAAAAACGATTTTGGGTAAAACCCGATTATTAAATCTTTATATCGCGATATATTGATATATTATGTCCGTGGCTCGCGAACTGGACATCGAAGAACTCACCGCCGTCTATAAGCTGCTCAGCGACGAGACTCGCTTGCGCGTGCTTGCGCTTTTGCGCGACAACGAACTGGCCGTGGGTGAAATCCAGAAGAGCCTCGGCATGGGACAAAGCACCTTGTCCTCGCAACTGGGCCTGCTCAAGGAACAGAATCTCGTCGCCAGTCGCAAGGAAGGGCAAAAGGTCTATTACCGAATCCCGTCCGATGAACGCCATTCGCATCGGCTGACCTTGGTCCACAGTGCACTAGACAATGTGACTACAGCGCGCTGGCATTCCCGCGATCAGCGACACCTGCAAAAAATCCTGATGGAACGCGAGGAGACGTCTCGAGAGTTTTTCAACCAGCAAGCCGTTCAGAACATGACATCGCCCGGACAAACATGGCAGGCTCTATCGCTCGGTCTGTTGCGATTGATTACCGGACAGCGCGTCGTGGATTTGGGTTGTGGAAGCGGCCGTCTTGCGCGCCTGTTCGCCGAAGCAGGGAACACGGTCACCGCAATCGACAACAGCGAGGAACAAATCAAGCTGGCGAAAAAAACCGCCAGCGATGTGGATTTCCGCGTGGGCACCATGGACGCCACGGGCCTTGCCGACGCCTCGTTCGACGTCATTCTGCTTTCGCAATCGTTGCATCACGCCGCCAATCCACGCGACGTGTTGCGCGAAGCGTATCGCCTTGCTGCGCCCAACGCTCGACTGCTGGTACTCGATCTCCTCGCGCATGAGGAAGATTGGCTGCGCGGAAAATTCGGCGATTTCTGGCTCGGCTTTTCCGAAGAGGATCTGCGCGGCTGGATCGAGACCGCTGGATTCAAGATCGTTCATTTCCAAATCACGGAGCCGTCCCCGGAATACCCGGATCTGGAAGGGTTGCTGGCTGTGGGGCAAAAATTATGAGTACTCATCCCATTCACGAACTTCTCAAGAAGCGCATTCTGATTCTGGACGGCGCCATGGGAACCATGATCCAGCCGCACAAGCTGGAGGAAAAGGATTTTCGCGGCGTACGTTTCAAGGACTGGCCCAGGGATGTGAAGGGCAACAACGATTTGCTGGTGCTGACCCGGCCCGATGTGATCGAAAACATCCATCGCGCCTATCTGGAAGCGGGCGCGGACATCCTCGAAACCAACACATTCAACAGCAATGTGATTTCCATGGCCGATTACGGGATGGAATCGCTCTCGCGCGAATTGAATGTCGAAGGTGCGCGGCTGGCGAAAAAAGTCGCGGAAGAATTCACACGGAAAAATCCAGACAAACCACGGTTCGTGGCCGGTTCCATCGGGCCCACCAACCGCTCACTGGGCATGTCGCCGGATGTCAACGATCCGGGGTTCCGCGCCATCACCTGGGATCAACTCGTCACGGCCTATCGCGAACAGGTGGAAGGGTTGCTCGAGGGCGGCGCGGATTTGCTGTTGGTGGAAACCGTGTTCGATACGTTGAACTGCAAGGCTGCCTTGTTCGCCATCGAAGAAGTTTTTACCGCCACGGGGAAACGCGTACCCATCATGGTGTCGGTGACCATCATCGATCGTGCGGGAAGGAATCTTTCCGGACAAAGCACCGAGGCCTTCTGGCTTTCCGTGTCGCACGCCAATCTGCTTTCGGTCGGAATCAACTGTGCACTTGGCGCGGAAATGATGCGGCCTTATGTGGAAGAGCTGGCGCTCAAATCCACCTGCCACATCTCCTGCCACCCCAACGCTGGACTTCCCAATGCGTTCGGCGGCTACGACCAATCTGCAGAATACATGGCAGCGTTGCTCCGGGATTTCGCGCAGTCCGGATTTCTAAACATCGTGGGTGGATGCTGCGGCACCACGCCCGCGCACATCCGGGCCATCGCGGAAGCCGTGTCTGTGTTTCCTCCCCGCGCCATTCCACAGCCGGAGAAAACGCTGCGCTTGTCGGGCCTCGATCCCTTCACCCTGCGCAAGGAAATGACCTTCGTCAACATCGGTGAACGCACCAACATCACCGGCAGCCCCAAGTTCGCCAAGTTGATCCTGTCGGGGGATTTCGACGGCGCGCTTTCGGTGGCGCGTCAGCAGGTGGAAAACGGCGCCTCGGTGTTCGACGTGAACATGGACGAAGGCATGCTCGACTCGGAAGCGGCCATGACACGCTTCCTGAATCTCGTGGCCGTGGAACCCGACATCGCCCGTGCACCCATCATGGTGGACTCATCCAAATGGACGGTGCTGGAAAAAGG
>OMJM01000089.1 GCA_900299345.1 bacterium
ACATTACCTGCTGGAGCACAAGGAACCGCCGGTGCGCATTCTCGCGCCGGGATTCGTGTACCGCGTGGACAACGACGCCACGCATTCGCCCATGTTCCAGCAAGTGGAATGCCTCGTGGTGGATGAGAACATCTCCTTTTCGCATCTCAAAGGAACCTTGTTCCTGTGGGCTCAACATGTGTTCGGTCCGTCCGTGAACATGCGCTTTCGTCCCAGCTACTTTCCCTTTACCGAGCCCTCTGCGGAAATGGACATCTCCTGCATTTTCTGTGCGGGCAAAGGCTGCCGCGTGTGCAAGCAGTCGGGATGGATCGAAGTCGGCGGTTGCGGCAGCGTGGACCCGGCGGTGTTCGAGAAGGTTGGATGGGATCCGGAGAAATACACCGGTTTCGCGTTCGGTTTCGGCATCGATCGCATCGCCATGCTCAAGTACGGTATTCCGAACATCGCGCTATTGACGCGCGGCGAGACGCGCTTCCTGCGCCAGTTCTGATTGGAGCATGAGATGCAGATCAGTCTGAACTGGCTCAAACGGTACGTGGATCTCAACCAGAATCCACAAGAGATTTCCAAAGCGTTGACCTCGCTGGGTTTTGAAGTGGAAAGCCTGAGCGTGCGCGGCGAAGGATTGCAAAACGTCGTCGTCGGCGAAGTGCGCGCCTGCGCCAAACATCCCGAAGCGGATCGACTCAGTGTGTGCAAGGTCTTCGACGGCGTGGAGGAAGTTCCGGTCGTGTGCGGAGCGCCTAACGTGGCGGCGGGGCAGAAGGTGCTGTTCGCCCGCGTTGGAGCTGAACTGCCGGGCGGCCTCAAAATCAAGAAGGCCAAGCTGCGTGGTCAGGAGTCCTTCGGCATGATTTGCGCCGAGGATGAGCTGGGGCTTGGCGAATCTCACGATGGAATCCTCGTGCTCGATTCCGCCACGCCTGTGGGTATTTCCATTCAGGAAGTGTCCGGTTTGTGCGACGCAAACTTTGAAATCAATGTCACGCCCAACCGTCCTGACGCCTTGGGACACCTGGGTGTGGCGCGCGAACTGGCAGCACGTTTCGGCCTTGCTCTACGCTATCCCAACGAAGCCCTGTCTGAGGAAGGATCGTCAATTCAGGGATTGGTTTCTCTCGCGTTGGACGATGCCCGCTGCACACGTTATGTGGGTCGCGTGGTGGAAGGTGTCACCATTGGGCCGAGCCCCGATTGGTTGGTCAAGGCGCTGGCATCCCTCGGCAAGAAGTCCATCAACAATGTGGTCGATCTGACCAACTTCGTGTTGCTGGAATGGGGTCAACCCTCTCACGCCTTCGATCTCGATACGTTGGCGGGCAAACGCATCGTTGTTCGCACGGGTCGCAAGGGTGAAACCTTGAAAACACTGGACGGCGTGGAACGCCAACTCGATGAGCGTGATTTGGTGATTGCGGACGGTGATAAACCGCAAGTGCTGGCCGGTGTCATGGGGGGTGAAGCCAGCGGCGTCAGCGACACGACGAAGAACGTGTTCCTTGAAGTGGCGTATTTCAATCCCCGTGCTGTGCGCGCCCAATCGCGGCGGCATGGGTTATCCAGCGATTCCTCTTACCGTTTTGAACGCGGTGTCGATCCTTTAACTACCGTCAAAGTGTGCAATCACCTTGCTGCGTTGATCGCCCGGTGGTGCGGCGGGAAAATCGCGAAAGGTCGTGTGGAGGTTGTTGCTCCGGCGCATCCGGCGAAGCCGCGCGTGGTTTCGTTGCGCCCCAGCCGGGTTGAAAAATTGCTTGGCGTCTCTCCCAAGGCCGAAGAAATCGAGAAGTTGTTGGCCGGAATCGAATTGAAGGCGGCCAGCAAGAATCAGGACAATCTGAGTTTTGAAATCCCTGGATTCCGCGGCGATCTGGAACGCGAAGCGGATCTCATCGAGGAAGTGGCGCGGCTGATGGATTACAACGCCATTCCAGCGACATTACCCGCCTTTCCCTTGAAGCCTGCGGCCTTGCCTCCGGGCGAAGATCTGGCGCTCTCCACCCGTCACAGTCTGCGTGTCTTGGGTTTGAGCGAAACGATTTCGCTCCGGTTCACTTCGCGCAAGGCGCTGGAGAAGCTGAATCTTGCGCCGTCTGATACGCGCATGAACTGTGTTCCGATCCGCAATCCCATTTCCGAGGAATGGGAGGTGCTGCCCACCACGCCACTGCCTGGACTGTTACAAGCATTGGAGCGCAATCAGAACACGCAGGAGCCGAACGTCCGGCTGTTCGAGATGGGTCGTGCCTTTTTTAAGCGGGATCGCACCGGAGCTCGGGATTCCGGTGTGCGCGAGGAACCGGTGCTCGGCATCGCGTTGATGGGGGAGTGGAAAGAGTGCGCTTGGAGTGGAGCAGCGGGAAATGTGGACTTTTACCGGTTGAAAGGCCTGATCGAAAATCTTTTTGACAGGCTTCGTCTGGATGTCCGCTGGCAATTCGGATCCAAAGTCGGATTTCTGCACCCCGCAGAGTCCGCCGAATTATACGCCTCAGGTTCCCAAGAACCGGTGGGAGTACTGGGTGTCCTGCATCCAAAGGCGCAGGCGGAATACGGACTGAAGCACCCGGTGGTGGTTGTCGAGTTGAATCTCGGAAGTCTTCTCAAATCTCCCCCTCGTCCGTTGCAATTCCAGGCTTATGAATCGCATTCGGGGACGGTTCGTGATGTCAACGTGGTCGTAGCGGAAAAGGTGAGGCATGCGGAGATTTTGGCCTGCTTGCCTGCCAAGGTTCCGCATCTTGCTGAAGTCTGGCTCAACAGTGTATACCGTGGAAAAGGTCTTCCGGAAGGTCATAAAGCCTTGCATTACAGCTTCTTGTACCGTCATCCCGAACGGAGCCTGACGGACGAGGAGGCCAATGCCAGTCACGAAACCATCAAGGCCGCGCTGCTTAAAAATCAGGATATTACCATCAAGTAGCGGCGGATCAAGTCTGTCCGTCGTGGAGAGACGCGCATGATCGCTTTGGCTGTTCTCGGACTTCTCTGGCATGCCGTTGCCATTTACGCCATGATTCTGATGGCTCCCTATGACAAAAAATGGGAGGGCTTTTACATCACCTTGCTGTTGGGTCCCATTGGCTTCTATATCGTGCTGATCATGCATTCGAATCTGAAAGAGCAGGGAACCCTTACCTGACCGGGTACAAAGACGGCCTTGCGGCTCTTGCTAAATTTTCGCTTGTGAATTGCCGCAATGTGCGGTAGAATAACGGATCAGGAGTTTTCATGGAATCTGGAGAGTTTGAGTCCCTGTCGAAAAAAGTGGAGCTGGCGGTGTCTGTCATCGGGCAGCTCAAAAGCGAGCGCGACAGCCTCAGCGTGGAGTTGAAGAGCTTTCGGGAGCAGGCGCAGAGCTTGAAAACCGAACTGGTGGAGAAAACCGGCGAGTTGGAAACGCTTCGCAAGGAACTCGCGCGCAAGTCGGAAAATATTTCCCAAGCCAGTGAACACGTCCGCAATCTCGTGTCACGGCTGGAGGCGGCACTGACCTGACATGAGCGCGGGCAAGCGGGAAAAAGAGGCCCCGGTGGCCCCGTCCGGCGGGGCTCAATCCCTGCGGGTGAGCATCGCTGGCGAGTCGATTTCCCTGATTTCGGATCAACCCGAGGCCGTGGTCGCCAAGGTGGCCGGTTACATCAACGACAAAGTGCGCGAGGTCGGGGGAGGTACTCATCCCGACAAGTTCCGTATATTGGCGTTGGCCGCCATGAGCGTTGCCGGCGAACTGATTGAAGCGAAATCCCGATTGGAGGAAAACGACAAAGCCACGCACGAAATGCTGGCACAGGCGAAATCGATGACTGAAACTTTGGATCGCGCGCTCGCGTCCCAGGGTTGAGTCCGGATATGGCCCTGTCGCTCGCGTCATGTGTCTCGACTTTACAAGCCTTGATATGAAATAGCTTGGGCTTTCGTGCCGTCTAGCGCATGCCTCCATGAGGGGAAGCGCGAACCAGCAGGAGCCCATCAAACCTTTTCAAGCACAAGGTCCGAGACTAATGCGCGGTAAGCCGGCAGGGCTTTTTTGTTTCCCTTTCTAAATTTTTCCCATGCCCATAATCATCGACGGAAAAAAAACGGCGCAGGAAATCCGCGCTCGTCTTAAAACACGTGTGGACGCGCTCAAAGCCAAGGGAATCACCCCAGGCCTGAGTGTGACCTTGGTGGGTGAAAACCCCGCCAGCAAGGTGTATGTGTCCTCCAAGGATGCAGCGGCTCGTGAAGTCGGCATGAATGCGGCGACGCATGTATTTCCTGCCTCCGTTTCCGAGATCGAATTGCGGGAGCATCTGTTGATGCAGAATTCCGATCCGTCAGTGCATGGCATTTTGTTGCAGTTGCCGCTGCCGGGGCATTTGCCGGAAGATCATTTGCTCAACCTGATTGCGGCGGAAAAGGACGTGGACGGGTTTCATCCTGTCAGCCTCGGAAATCTCATGCTGGGGCGTCCGGGATTCAAGCCCTGCACACCGTGGGGTGTGCAGGTGTTGTTGAAGCGCTACGGGATTTCCACGCGCGGCAAGCACGTGGTGATTGTGGGACGCTCCAACATCGTGGGAAAACCGCTGGCGAATTTGTTTGTACAAAAAGGGGATGGCGCAGACGCCACAGTGACCGTATGCCACAGTGCGACGCCGGATCTTGCGGAGCATACCCGTAGCGCGGACATTCTGGTAGCAGCCATCGGCCGTCCGGAATTCATCCGCGGTGATATGGTGAAGGACGGTGTGGTCGTCGCGGACGTGGGCATCAATCGCGTGGAAGATTCTTCTCTTCCCAAGGGGTATCGCCTGTGTGGCGATGTGCACTTTGAATCCGTGGCTGCGAAGGCCTCGGCCATCACACCTGTGCCCGGTGGCGTAGGACCCATGACGATCGCCATGCTATTGGCCAATACGCTGTGGTCTGCGGAGTCCAAGGCCGGTATTTCGGGTCCGGTAGACCCCGTTTTTTGATACCTTTCCCGCACCCCCACGGGCTGCTTTTAACTCGATGATTGCTGAAAAAACGCCATCCACCGTCACGGTGGAAGACTATCTCCGCCGCGCCTCCGAACGTGTGAACGAGGCGCTCGACCGTTTTCTGCCTTCCGAGCAGGATCGACCCGGAGATTTGCACAAATCCGAGCGTTATTCCATCTTCGCCGGCGGCAAAAGACTGCGCCCCGCGTTGTGCCTCGCGGCATATGAAGCCTGCGGTGGCAGGGGAGACGGTGCCTTGTCCGCGGCCTGCGCACTGGAGATGGTGCACACCTTTTCTCTCATCCACGACGATTTGCCTTGCATGGACGACGACGATTTCCGGCGCGGGCGTCCGACCAACCACAAGGTTTTCGGCGAAGCTATGGCCGTACTGGCAGGTGACGCGTTGCTGGTGCAAGCATTCGAACTGGTGGCGCGCGAAGGTAACGCCGCATGTGCATTGACGTTGGCCGAATCGCTCGGATCCAAGGGCATGCTCGGCGGACAGGTGATGGACATTCTCAGTGAAGGCAAGTCCGTCGGACTTGAAACCGTGGAATTCATTCATCTTCACAAGACCGCAGCCTTGATTGCCGGGTCGCTGGTCATGGGCGCGCAAATGGCGAACGCCGCCGATTCGACGGTGAAGGAGCTCCGGGAGTTCGGCATCAAGATCGGACTGGGATTTCAAATCGTGGACGATTGTCTCGATCTCGAGCAGACCACCGAAACGCTGGGCAAAGACGCCAAATCGGATTTGGCCAAGGGAAAGGCGACCTATCCTTCCGTGATGGGGCTCGATGCTTCCAAGAACAAGGCCCGTGAATTAATCGACGGCGCCGTCGCGCAACTGCGCGCCTTGCCCATTGACGGCACCGTGCTGGAAAGCATGGCTCGTTACATCATCACTCGCGTAAACTGACGGAACTCGGGAAAATCATCGCATGTTGGAAAACATCCATTCGCCTGCCGACCTCAAACACCTGAGCGTGGAACAGTTGAAGGAACTGGCGCGTGAAATGCGCGACACGGTTGTCAAGCAGGTGGCTGCGAAGGGCGGACATCTCGCCAGCAGTCTCGGTGCGTTGGATCTCACCGTGGCGTTGCACAAGGTGTACGACGCGCCCAAGGACAAGATCGTCTGGGACACAGGGCATCAGGCCTATCCGCACAAGTTGGTCACGGGCCGCTACAAGGAATTCCACACGCTGAAGCAATACGGCGGGCTTTCCGGATTTCTCAAGCGTGAAGAAAGCATTTACGACACGTTCGGCGCGGGTCACGCAACCACCTCGTTGTCCGCTGCATTGGGCATGGCCGCTGCCCGTACACAGTTGAAGAAGAACTACGACGTCGTGGCCATCATTGGCGACGGCGCCATGACCGGTGGCATGGCCTACGAAGCGTTGAACAACGCCGGTGAGATCAACGAGAAGATCGTCTTCATCCTGAACGACAACCGGATGTCGATCTCCAAGAACGTCGGTGCGATTTCGAAGTATCTCAATCGCATCATCAGCAATCCCGCCTACAACAAGCTCAAGGATGAGATGTGGGGCATTGCCGGGAAATTGCCGCAGGGCAAAAGCCTTCAGAAAATTGTCTCTCGCATCGACGAGGGGTTGAAGCGCATGCTGTTCCCCGGTGGCCTGTTTCAGGATCTCGGCATCCGGTATTTCGGTCCGGTGGACGGACACAACATCGAGGAGCTGATCGAAATTCTCACTGCAGTCAAGGCGCTGCCCGGCCCCAATCTGATCCACGTCGTCACCACCAAGGGATACGGCTGGGACAAATCGGAACAGGATGCCATCAAGTGGCACGCTTCCAATCCCTTCGACATCGAATCAGGAAAGCCCAAGGCGGCTCCGGCGGCGACCCCGTCGCTTACGCAGGTGTTCGGCGACGCCATGTTGGAACTTGCGCGCGAGGACAAACGCATTGTCTGCATCACCGGTGCCATGCTGGAAGGCTGCGGTCTCAATATCGTGCAGAAGGCGATCCCGGAACGCGTGTACGACGTGGGCATCGCGGAGCAATACGCAGTGACCTTCGCGGCCGGTGCGGCCTGTGACGGACTCAAGCCCGTGGTGGCGGTGTATTCCACGTTCCTGCAACGCGCCTTCGACCAGATTGTCCACGATGTGGCCATTCAGCACCTCAACGTGACCTTTGTCCTCGATCGCGCGGGCCTCGTCGGACTTGACGGCCCCACGCACCACGGAGCCATGGATCTCAGCTATCTGGGCATGATTCCCGGGATGGTGATTCTGGCGCCTTCGGACGAAAAGGAATTGCGCAATCTGCTGAACACGGCGCTTAAATACGACAAGGGTCCCATCGCGGTGCGCTACCCGCGCGGCAGCGCTTACGCTCCGGATGCGAAGCTTCCCTTCGAGGTTGTGCCCATCGGCATTCCCAACGTGGTTGAGGCAGGAGAAAACCTGCTGATCCTTTCCGTCGGACATATGCTGGCGCATGCACGCAAGGCCGCCGAAAAATTGCGCGCTGAGGGACACAAGCCCACCGTGGTGGATGCACGTACCGTGAAGCCACTGGATCATGCGGCCTATGGCGCCCTCTTCGCGGGACACAAAAGAGTTTTGACGGTCGAGGACAACGTTCTCTCCGGCGGCTACGGTTCGTCCGTGGCTTTGTTGATGGAAGAACTGGGTTATTCAACGTTGCCGATTAAACACATTTCGCTGCCCGATGAATTCGTGACCCATGGCGATATCCCCACCTTGCACCGCATCCACGGCATGGACGCGGAGGGCATTCACAAAAAGGCCGTGGAGCTTTTGAACACATGACGAATTCAGACGACAACGCATTCGATTTGCCGGGATTTTCCGGCGAAGATTCCGGTTCCGAAAAACCCCGCCGCGAATACAAGCCCCGGAAATTTTCCGATTCCAGACCGGGAGGCCCCGGTAAAGGTCGTTTTGCAGGACGGCGGGATGGCGAGCGTGGTGGATACCGCGGCCGTGATGATCGCGGTGAAGGTGATTCACGCGGCGGCGGTGGCTGGAAAGAACGGCGTGAAGGCGGTGGCGGAGATCGTCCCTACCGGCCGCGTGGCGAAGGCGGTTATAAGCCGTTCAATCGCGAGGGTGGAGAGTTCAAGCCACGAGGTGACAGAAAGTTCGAGCCTCGTGGCGATCGTCCTTACCGATCACGTGACGAAGGTGGGTTCAAGCCGCGCAGATTTTCAGACGGAAAAGATTTTTCCCCTCGCGAAGAGGGCGGTTACAAGCCGTTCGACAGGGAACGCAGGGAATTTAAACCCCGCGGCGAAAGAAGTTTCGAGCCGCGTGGAGAACGTCGCGAGTTCAAGCCCCGTGTCAGCTTCAGGGATTTTGAACACACTCTTCCTCCCGAGGTCAGCAAGTTTCTTCCGCTCAAGCACGAGAAGGGGCGCTACCGCGAATCCCGATTCTTGATCGAGGGCGCGAAGAACATCTCCGACGTGGTCGCTGTTTCGCCCGAGATTCTGTACGCCGTGCTCGTCGCCGAAGGATTCGAGGACAACGCTTTGCGCGACGCCTTGCGCGAGAACAAAATCAAGACGCAAATGGTCGCGGAGCGCGATCTGATGGCGCTGTGCGACACCGAAACGCCGCAGGGCGTGGTGGCCGTCGCCAACTTCGGCGCGCTCAAGCCGGACTGGAACACAGCCCGCAATGTGGCGTTGATCGACGGCGTGCAGGATCCTGGAAATCTGGGAGCCATTCTGCGCACCGCCGCCGCGATGGGCGTGGACGCCGTTGTGCTCGGCAAGGGCACGTGCGACGCTTACAATCCCAAGGTGGTGCGCGCCTCGGCTGCCGCGCTGTTGCGAGTACCGCTGGAAACCGGCGAGGACTTGGCCGCGAAGATGCAATTCCTCCGTCTCAAGGGTTTTACCGTCGTGGCGACGTCGCCGCATGCGCAACAAACCCTGGAGCAGGCCAAGCTGCGGCGCAAGGTCGCCTTGTTGTTCGGCAACGAGGGGGCGGGAGTCGGAGCCAATCTGGCGGATCAGGCGGACGTTCAAGTGCGCATTCCCATGCGCGGCAAGGTCGAGTCGCTGAATGTCGCCGTGGCCCACGGCTTGTTGACGCATGAGCTGGTCCGGTTGCAGGAAAAGTCCTAGGAACGACTGAGTCCATGCGTTGGATCCCGGTTTACAACGCGCCGGTCATTCTCACCTTCTCGCTGCTCGCGTTTCTCGTCCATCTCGCGGATGTGTTTTCCGGCGGGCGCATAGCCCCGGCCTATTTCGCCGCGCTCCCGCACTTCGATTATCACTCTCCTCTGTCGTGGTTCCGGCTCGTGTCGCACGTGTTGGGTCACAAGGACATGGTCCATCTTTCCTCCAATCTCGCGATGATTCTTCTGATTGGCCCGATTCTGGAGGAGAAATACGGCGGGCGGTTTCTCATCGTCATCATGCTGATTACGGCGCTGACGACAGGCGTGCTCAACACTCTGTTCTTCAATACGGGGTTGATGGGCGCCAGCGGACTCGTGTTCATGATGATCCTGTTGGGTTCCTTTGTGAACCATCGTCCCGGTGAAATCCCTTTGACGTTTCTCTTGATCGTGGCGCTGTATCTCGGAGGTGAGGTCACATCCGCGTTCCGTCACGATGATATCTCTCATTTCGCCCATCTTTTGGGTGGCGCGTGTGGCACGGTGTGTGGATTTTGGAAGGGCGGGGGAAAAGCCAGGGGGGCCTCCCGGCCAAAACCCAAGGGCAAGGCATCATGAAACAGTCGGGTAAAAAAACCGTGGTCATTGTCGGCGCTTCGGATCAGCCGGACCGCAAGAGTTACATGCTTCTTCAGCGCCTGCGGAATAATCCCCATTATGAACCTGTTTTGGTAAACCCGAGGTTGAAGGAAATCGACGGCATTCCGGTGTCATCCTCCCTTGCGGAAGTGTCCGGTAAACCCGATGTCATCTCGCTTTACTTGAACGCGAAGAACAGTCAGGGTTTGGAAGATGCGATCGAACGATTGAAGCCCGGTAATGTGATTTTCAATCCAGGAGCGGAGAATCCGGAATTGATGGGCCATCTTTACAGCCGGGGAATTCAAGTCGAAGAGGCATGTTCACTCGTGCTGCTTTCCCAGAACGCGCTCTGACATGAATCTGGTGATTGTGGTCCGGGATTGGATCGTGGATCGGCCGGATACGGCCTTGCTGTGTCTGTCCACAATCGTCGGTCTGTTTCTTGTCCCTGCAGGTTTGGGACCATGGATCTGGTTGCCGGTTGCGGCATTTGCGGGATTGAACTTTTTTCTTTTCCTGTCGCCGGAGTACCTGTTTCCCAGGGAGAATCCCTGGATCTGCATTGCACTGAGTGTGATTCCCTGGGTTTTGTTTTGTCTCGATCTTGCCATGCGGGGGAGGGCCAGTCGTGTTGTGGCGCAAACCTCTCTGCGTTCGTGGATCGCGTGGCCTTTATTCCGCGTGATGGGTGTGGGGGGGCTTTATGCGGCCTATGCCGGTGCGTTGCCTGCGGACTTCGCTGTCACAACCGTCTCCGCGGACGGCCTCACCGCGCTTGGGGCTGTCGTGCTTTGGCTGTTATACCGGCCTCAAAACAAGTGGTACCGGACGGCGGTTCTTTTTTGGTGCGCTTACGGGCTTGTCTCGTCACTCGCCTTTGACTGGAGATGGCTGACAGCGAATCCTCATTTCAATCTCGCCTCCGCGTCGTTCGATATTCGCGATTATTTCACGGAATTTCCGAACGCGTGGATTCCGTTTTTCTGGGTTCCGATGTCCATTCTCATACATGGGACGATATTTTTTAAACTGTACACAGAGGAAATTCCGCCATGAAAATGCTCCACCGCCGACTCTTTCTTTTGCCGCTTGCCTCCATGACCTTGCTGCTCTGTCAGTGCGATCTCTTCGACAGCGCTGGGTCCCTCTTTGTTTCGGAGCAGGATGAGATGGAATTGGGCGCGGAATTCGATTCTCAACTGCGCAACACCGACAGTGGCAAGGTGGAATTCCCCGTATACAACGCCAACACTGCCACTAAGTTGGCCTTCCAGAATTATGTCACCAGTCTGGCCGATTCCATCGTGAAGGCGATTCCTTCCAGCGAGAAGCCGGGGTATTCCTTCAAGTTCACGCTCATCGACAAGAACATCGTCAATGCCTTTGCCGTGCCCGGCGGTTACGTGTACATCTACACCGGCATCATCAAGAACATGCAGGACGAATCGGAATTGGCCGGAGTCTTGGGCCATGAGATTTCCCATGTGACTCTCCACCATTATCGGGATGCGATGATGAAAGATGCCGCCCTGTCGCTGCTGGTGAAAGTGCTGGTTGGCAATGATTCCAGCCAATTGAAGCAATTGGTGGCAGGCAGCCTCTACCAGCTCGCCGCACTCAAGGTGTCCCGGAGTAACGAGTCTGAGGCGGATGAATCAGGAACGCGATACGAGGGGGCTATCGGTAGAAATCCGATGGGCATCGCTAAATTCTTTTCGCGCATGTCCGATCAAATACCTGATTGGATTTCCACCCACCCGGCGCCGGAGGATCGCGTTGCTGCGGTGACGGCGGAGGTCAACGGGGATGCGACACTCAAAGCTATTGCGGCGGATTCCGCGAGGACTAACTACAAGTCGCGCTTTGTACAGTATGCCAAAGATCCGAATCTCTGAACGTTTTCAGTTGTCAAACAAAAAAGCCCTCCGGAATCGGAGGGCTTTTTTGTTTTCAAAAGGACGTTAGTGCTACGGTTGGAGGCTGATCAGCAACATCTCGTTGGCGTAACCGAGGTTGTCGCGGGCCAGGGAGAGATACTTGTCCTTGTCCGCGTCCAGTGCGTAGATGCGGGTCTTGGAAGAGCTGCTGCTACCGCCATTGGAGGCTGCCGCGAGCATGGAAAGCGCGTTGCCGATGCCTTCGACCACCTATTGAACAAAAGCATGGAAAGTGCCTTTTCCGCCGGGGGAGTTTATCTCGCGAGGATTGTGTCCAACAAGGGTGGGAAATCCGAGATAATTGCAGAGTCCAAGATCACTTTTCTGCCTTGACAAACCAATCCTTTGTCTTTTGTGGGTGGGTCTTTTTGTTGCGTAAGTTTTGAAACTTGAATCTCTGGAAAAACTACCTTTGGCCGGAACATGAATCCCGGTCAACTCCCAGACGCTTGGGGCCGTTTTGGCCCCTATGGTGGCAAATACGCTCCTGAAGTTTTGATGCCCGCCTTGGAGGAGTTGGAAGGGTTTTACTCCAAGGTTCGAGAAGACGCCGGATTCCGGAATGAGCTGGACGGATTACTGCGCGATTTCGTGGGCCGTCCCTCGCCACTCTACTTTGCGGAGCGTTTGACCGCCCACTGCGGCGGTGCGAAGATCTATCTCAAGCGCGAAGATTTGAACCATACCGGCGCGCACAAGATCAACAACTCGCTGGGTCAGGTGCTGATTGCCAAGCGCATGGGGAAGAAGCGCATCATCGCCGAGACAGGTGCGGGACAGCACGGTGTGGCCACGGCCACAGTGGCGGCGCGTTTCGGCATGGCCTGCACGATTTACATGGGCCGTGTGGACATGGAGCGGCAGGCGCCGAACGTGTATCGCATGAAGCTGCTCGGAGCGGAAGTGGTTCCCGTCGATTCCGGAAGCCGCACGCTCAAGGATGCCATCAACGAAGCCATTCGCGACTGGGTGACGAACATCGAAGGCACGCATTATGTCTTCGGTTCCGCCCTGGGTCCGCATCCGTATCCCATGATCGTCCGGGATTTTCAAAAGATCATCGGCGAGGAAACGGAACGCCAGATGAAAGAAAAGGAAGGTCGCCTGCCGGATTGGCTCGTGGCTTGCGTGGGTGGCGGCAGCAATGCCATCGGCCTGTTCTGGAACTTCCTCGACAAACCGTCCGTGAAGATGGTCGGCGTGGAAGCCGGAGGTGAGGGCGTCGATACCGGCAAACATGCGGCGCGTTTCGAAGGTGGCAAGTTGGGCGTGCTGCACGGTGCGCGCACCTTCATTTTGCAAACTGACAAGGGCCAGATTGCGGAGACGCACAGCATCTCGGCGGGACTCGATTACGCTGGTGTCGGACCGGAGCATGCTTTTTACCGCGACGAGAAGCGCATTGACTATGTGAGCGTCACGGACACCGAGGCGCTGGCGGGCTTCAACACCTTGTGCCGCCTCGAAGGCATCATCCCGGCTTTAGAAAGTGCGCATGCCGTGGCGCATACGATGAAGCTCGCGCCGAAGCTGGGCAAGGAGCAATTGCTGGTGATTAATCTATCCGGCCGCGGCGACAAGGATCTGCAAACCGTTATGGGTGCGGCATGAATCGCATTGACGCTGCCTTCGTGCGCCTCAAGGAAAAGAAACAGAAAGCGTTCATCCCGTACATTGGAGCCGGTGTCCCCGGAATTCAGGAGACAGTGGAACTGGCGCTGTTGCTGGAAAGCAAAGGCGCGGATGTTTTGGAATTGGGCTATCCGTTCTCCGATCCCATGGCCGACGGGTTGGTGAATCAGGCTGCAGCCAATCGCGCCTTGGAAAAGGGCGTGGATGACGAAGCGTATCTCGGAATGGTCAAGGCCATTCGTGCCAAGTCGCAGATTCCCATCGTGGTGTTCTCCTATCTCAATCCGATTTTCCGCCTCGGCCTGGACGATTTCGCGCGGCGCGCCAAAGAAGCAGGCGCGGACGGATTCCTGCTCGTGGACATGCCGGTGGAAGAATCCTCCGAGTTCCAGGAAACCTGTCGCAAGCTCGATCTCCGGCTCATTTTTCTGGCCGCGCCCACGACTACTCCTGCGCGTCTGCAGCGCTTGTTGAAAGAAGCCAGCGGCTTTCTGTATTACATCTCGCGCACTGGCATCACCGGCGAACGCGACGGCTTTCAAGCGGACTTTGAAGAGAAGCTTACTGCCGTGAAAGCAGCTTCGAAACTTCCCGTGGTGGTGGGCTTCGGCATTTCCACGCCCGAGCAGGTCAACGCAGTGTGCGGCCTGTGCGACGGCGCCGTGGTCGGCAGCGCATTGGTGCGCCGCACGCTGGAGAACAAGCCGTGGCCGGAGATGCGGACGGAGATTGAAGTGTTGGCGGGTCGCCTGATCGCCCCCACCAAGGAGGTTCGCGCATGAGCCTGGATCTGGATGGTTGGCGTTCCAAAATCGACGCCTTGAATTTCAAGTTAGTCGATCTCCTCAACGACCGCGCACGCTGCGCGCTGGAAATCGCGGAACTCAAAAAGAAACTTGGCCTGCCGGTGCACGATCCCAAACGCGAGCTGGAAGTGCTGGACAAGGTTTCGGCACATAACGGCGGCCCGCTGACCGACGAGGCGCTGCAGGGCATTTTCCGCTGCATCATGGCGGAACATCGCAAGCTGGAGGAGCAGGGGTGAACGACGGACAGAAAACGCTGGCCATCGTGGGCTTGGGTTTGCTGGGCGCGTCCATCGCCGAGGCGACTCGCAAGCGTCATCCCGGCTGGCGGATTCTGGGCGTGTCCTCACCGAATACGATCAAGGAAGCGTTGGAGTTCGAGGTCATCGACGAAGGACTTGGTTACGATCAAGTCCGGCAGGCGGTGGAACGCAGCGATCTGATTTTTTTGTGCACGCCCATCGATCATATTCTGGGAATGCTGGGGGAGTGGGAATCCAATCCTCCCAAGTTGAAACCCGATGCGATTGTTTCGGACGTGGGAAGCACCAAGGCGGAGATCTGCACGTTGGGGAGAAAAGTTTTCCCTGTTGGCGGGTTCGTCGGTTCGCATCCCATGGCCGGTTCCGAGAAAACCGGCTTGAAAGCCCGCGACGCACATTTGTTCGAAACGGCGGCATGGATCATCTGTCCTGAAAACGACGCGTCTGAAAAGACGGCTACGGATCGCGCCGTGCTGGAAAAGTTTGTGCAAGGTCTTGGCGCGCGCACGTTGGTGTTGCATCCCCAGCATCACGATCTCGTCGTGGCACTGGCTTCCCATCTTCCCCAGATTCTTTCCACCGTCCTCGCAGCCTACACAGGCAGCAGTGAATCACTTCCCAGTATTCTCGAAGTGGCGGGTGGAGGATTCCGGGACATGACCCGTCTTGCGGGATCGAGCTTTTCCGTCTGGGAACCCATTCTGGAAAGCAACCGTCGCAATCTTGAATTCATTCTTCCGACGTTCCGGCGTGAACTGGAATCATTCGAGGTTTCGCTGTCCAAGGATGGTGGGAAACAGTTTTTCGATGAAGCCAATGAGTTGCGGAATCATGCGCTGTCGCCGCGTAAAGGTTTTTCTTCTCCCACCACCGAAATCCTCCTTGATCTCGTCGATAAACCCGGTGCCTTGCTGGCCGTGCTTTCGCCCTTGGCCCAAGCGGGCCTGAACGTGCTGGATTTGGAGATTCTAAAAGTGCGCGAGGGAGAAGAAGGTGTGTTGATGATGGGGTTCCACAAGCCCGAGGAGGCGCAGGCTGCGTTGAACTTGCTGGCGAAGTCGGGACACAAGGCAAGGTTGCGTTGATGGAAGAGCAGATGGAAATCGAATCCCCGGTTGTAGGGGCTGATTTCAAATCAGCCCCTACAACCGGGGATATTCCCCGGGGTTTGGAAATCCAACGCAGCAAACGCCTGCGCGGCAACATCACCTTCACGGGTGACGCCCATTATGCCATGTTCGCCTCTGCCATCGCCTCACTCGGTGAGGAAGCCACACGGCTGGAGAATGTTCCGGAAGCACCGTGGTTTCAGAATTACCGGACGTGCCTTGAAACATTGGGCGCCTCTTTCGAACGCATCGACAATCATTGGTTGGTTCGTAGAGGAGTGGCTGTAGGTGTAAAAGATCGTTTGCACATACAGCCACCCAATGACATTGCCGCGCTGATTCTTGCGGGCCTGGCGTCGGGTTTGGGCGTTCCTGTCCAATGGCATTATGATCTGTTGCGAACCTCGAGTGACGTGCGGGCATTGTTGAGCGCCGTATATCCGGAGGGGGAACTTCATCGCAAAGCCCGAAATTTCTGCAAGCCCTTCGAGTTGAAGTGGGATGATACGCTGGTCAAGATTCCACTCATGTTCCACCACCTTGCGTTGGGTGAGGGGTTGGAACTTCAGTTGCGGCGGCAGGGTTCGGATTTGTTGGAAACCTTGTTGCGACAGTTTGAAATCGACCTCAAGGTGGAACGGGACGACGACAAGAACGCCGACGAATTGACCCGGCGGTTGGCGCGGCAGATGCGCGCCGC
>OMJM01000090.1 GCA_900299345.1 bacterium
GCCACGCTGTAGATGCGCGTCGTTTCCAGACCCTCTTCCTCCGAAAGCGGCGGCAGAATGGATGGCATGCGCCGTGCCATGAGAGTCTTTCCACAGCCAGGACTTCCGATCATGAGGAAGTTGTGCCCGCCCGCTGCTGAGACTTCAAGAGCGCGCTTGGCTTGCACCTGTCCCTTGATCTCTGAGAAATCCAAACCTTCGTCTTCGATGGTCGAGGAAATATCCGGAGACACGGTCACGGGTGACACGCCGGTTTTCATGGCTTGAAAGACCTGATGCAAAGTTTCCACGGCCAGTGGTTTGATACCGGGCACCAACGCCGCTTCCTGCGCGTTGGCGGCGGGAAGAATGATCCGTTCCCACCCTTGTCGCCGCGCCATCAACGCCATGGACAGCAGACCGCGAATGGGACGGAGTTTTCCATCCAATGCGAGTTCGCCCAACACCAAGGTTCCCTCCCAGTCCAAATCGTCGATCTGCTCCGATGCTGCAAGAATGCCCAGCGCCATGGGCAGATCGAAGGCGGTTCCCTCCTTGCGGAGATCGCCGGGTGCAAGGTTTACGGTGATGCGACGACTGGGAATGATGAATCCGGAATTCTTGAGCGCGGAGAAGACACGCTCACGCGCCTCCTTCACGGCGGAGTCAGGAAGACCGACAAGACTGAATCCGGGAAGTCCCGGTGCGATATCCACCTCGACCGTGACCGGTATGGCGTCAATGCCGAGGATGGTTCCGCTGTGTAGTAAGGCCAGCATGATATGCTCCTGATGACAGGCGAACCTTCGGACGCGTGAGCGTCCGAAGGGAGGAAATTCCTCAAGCCCGTTCGACCGAAATCAGGCAGACACCGTCCGCCACTGGCGGAGGATGCGCTCGGACAGGTAGTCCTGCAGCGCCTTGGTGATCGGATAGCAGAGGTTGTAGCCCTTGCCTTCCTTCTGGTTGAACTCTCGCGGGAAGGAAATGAAGGGGCCGAACTTGCCGTGCACGACGCGGATGCTGTTGATGCACAGCTGTCCGTTCAGCACGATGCGCGCGAACGCTTCGAGGTGACTTCCCTCCTTCTTGGGCACGGGGTTGATCTTGATTTCAGTGATTTCGATTCCGTTGACAGACATTGTTTTCTCCTTTTCCTGTCAGTGGATGCCCCGGCGGCTAAATGCTTGTTGCGACTCGCCGGACCGCCGGAGGTTTCCTCCCTGCGGCGACTGGAGTTAATGCGAGAGTCGTGCCAGACTGGGAGCGCGGATTTTGAGGTTATTTCAAAGGGACTGAGTGAAGGAGGGTGAAGAGAAGTGAAGGACGGTGAAGAAGAAAATCTCTTCCCTATTCAGCCATCGCCCATTCTAAGCGGGCCCGGCGAAGAGCCAGCAATCGACGCTGTTTTTTCCACACACGCTGATCGGTGCTCTCGTTAGGCCGGAAAGTTTTTCGATCCAGCGTCTTTTCCAAATCGTGGATCGCCAGGGTATCGTAAGGATTCCATCGCTCCAGATAAGCGTGCACCACGTTCAACGCATCGTCGGTATTGGTGTTCTTCAACGCATCACTGCCCATTCCCACCGAGGCGCGCCACGCTTGATAAGCAAGCCGGGCCTCGTCACCGTGCAATTCATCCCGGTTGAGCAATTCCTGTCCCAACCTCGTCACCCAATCCTCACCGCTTTCGGAAGAATTTCTGAGGAGATAGGCTGCCGGACCGGGATCCATGTTCTCAAAGGGAACTGCCTGCAACAAGACTCCAAAAGTCTGATCGCTCTTCCCTAGTCGAAGACTGGCAGCCGCCAGCACCGTGGATAAGGAGGACGTAAGCGGTTTGCGATTCCCAAGTTTTGCGAGAAATCCGAATGCCTGCTCATCGCGCCCTCTCCAAAGTTGATCGATGGCGAAATCATACGACGCCTGTTCGTCAGTTTCGTGGGTCAATAGAAAGTCCGCAGCCGAGGAATCCTCACCACGCACCACGGTCGTGTCTCCTGTCCTGTCGCGGTAGTCCCATCCTGCGGGGGAAAAGCCGCGTCCCAAAGCACGTCGCAACCTTTTTAGCCGCAATTCCGCATCGCCTGTCACTTCTGAAAGAAGATATTGCGTGTAAGCTTCCGCTCTTTGTTCCACGTCCGTTCCGAGCACCGCGCGGACCTTGGGCAGCCAGGACGCGGGGACCACGATGCCGAGCGTGTTGAAGTCCCGGCTCCAGTCGGAAGCAAAGATTTCCCAGCGTGCGTCATCCCAGATGTCGAACGTGCTCACGTCATAGGTCACCAGGGTCCCCAGTGCCTCATCGTAGCCGAACACGGCAATGACATGTCCGGGAATGAAAGCCAATACGGGAATCCCCGCATCGATCAACCGATGAATGTGATCACGCGTGCATAAGGGAACAGCCAGCGCTTTGAACCCACGTGACTCGGCGAAGTGCAATTCATCGGTAACGAGGCTTCCCCGATCAAGCTGGGTGATCTCCGAACCGATGCGTTTGGCTCCGGTGCGATCCCCCCAAAAATTGAGGAGAAGGCCCAATGAATTCGGAACACAGTAGGCGCTCTTGTATTCCGTGCGCGCCTCGATGCCAGGAATGACGACGCGGCGCCCGACACCCGACTTTTCCGCCGACAATTTCTCCTTGAACTCGTCGGCCGCATCCAACAATGTTTCATCGTTGGGATAGCGTACCAGCACCCGGGTGAAAGCGTCGCGCGCCTCTTCCAGTTTTCCCGTCTTACGGTACAACAGACCCACGCGAAACTGCAGGTAAGACTTGAGCGACCCCGATTGACTCCACATCAGCGCATGCGAATACCAGGGCACGGCACGGGAAGGACGTCCTGATTTCTCTTCCTGCTGTCCTTTCAACAGCGCATAATGTATGGGCATACCGCTCACCCACGCCATGACGGCGAGGGTCAACACCAAAGAAACAAGCCCCTTGAAGAATCCGCTCCACCGGTCCGGTTCGCGTGAAACGAAGAATCCGCCGAGCAAAACAGGGATGGCCGTGTACATCAGCAGATGGAAACCGGCCTCACGCAAGCCGGTCACCCAAGGAGGAAAAATCTCCCGGATATCTGTCTGCCATTCAGGAATGGCGATCAACAGCAGGTAGAGTTGATGCAGGATGAGATAAACCACAAAGGTTCCCACCAACAGCTTCAGAATCCATCCGGGAGACGTCGAATCCTTTTCTGAACCCGGGGGACGGGCATACAGTGCGGTGAAGCCGAACACCACAGCGAACAACATCCATGAAGAACGAATTTCATAGGCAATGGAATCCAGCGAGGAGTTGACCGGGAAATACACGCTCCATAGTGCATCGCTCAACCACTGTTCCAGACCCACCAGGATCCATGCGAACGGCAGGCCACACAGTGCCACTCCCAATCCTGTCCTGATCCGTTCTCCGAAAGTCATCTGGGAATGCAGGCGTTCAACAGGCCGCACACGCGGGCTGAAGGTTGAAAACAGCAGGGCGAAGAGAACATTCACACCGGCCAGAACTGGCGCAATCAGCAACCAGTTCCAGGAAACCACAAAGGGCAGACCCAAAATCAACAGAGGCCATGACAGCACGATGATGCGCCACAACAACGACAGCGAAGCCGCATAGGGCCAGAGCGGCAACGCCCCTCCCAGGAAAAGCATCGGCGACAGCGGTCCAGGCATTGCTCGTTTCACGGAGCCGTCCTTTCGCGCCAACGACGATGCAGTGCAACGGCGGCGGAATCACCTTGTCCTGCAACCATGCGCTCCATCCACGCGTGCGCCTCGGTCAATGTCTTGTCAAGTTGAAGGCTTTTGTGGACAGCTTCGATCGCCCGGGACTTATGTCCCGCATTCCAGTCGACCACACCTTGCAGCAACAAGTGTTGCGATTCATTGGCAAAGGCACTGGAACGCTTCAGCCAGAAGTTCAATTCATCGTATCGTTCCTGCTTGAACAACGTCCACGCAAGACGGAAGGCCGCATATTCATTGCCCAGCGGATAATACGCGATCTCTTTCCGGTAGCAAGCCGCTGCGGAATCCCACCGTCCATCAGCTTCGAATCCCACGGCCAGTGAGTCGAAAAGGGGCGGCTGGTTCGGATCCAACCGCAACAGTGTCCTAAAAATCGCTCGCGAGGAATCACGCACCGCGGAATCCCCTTTCATGAAAAAACGGGGAGCGGCATCATGCCAGTTGGAAAGCAGGTAGCGACCCATTCCCCCATCGAGGATGCGCAATGAGATACGCCGACGATCTTCCGGGTTTAAACCAGTCGGCAAGGACCGCCTGCGAAGATCCGCCCGGAAAATCGCATCCAGCCCGTAATCCGGCCCTTCGGACCAGACCGCACGTCGTTCGATATAAGCCATGCGCGCAAGGATGTAATCCGAGGGGAATAAAGCCTGTGCCTTGGCATACGCTTGCGCGGCTCTTTCGTTGTCGTCTTGATCCTGATACAGGACATCACCGTATTCCACGAGATAAGCCGCACGGCGTTCTTCGGGAGACGCAAAATTGCTGTCACCCAATACCAGCGCCACACCGCCGATGTCGTGCAGATGTTGCAACACTTCTTGCTCCGGCAGAAACGTTGCCAGGTTCCAGGGGCGTTCCGCAATGCCACCAAAAGATTTCCCGTTCCTGTTTCCGAAAACGGTTTCTTCATCGGACGCCCCGAACCATGGATTACGCTGTAGTGAATCGGGATAGCGATGATACAGATATACACGGCGACAGGGATCCCACCCGGTCAGCGAAATCCAACGGCCCTCGAAATTAATGAAAGGGATTTTCTCCTGCTGCAACGCCTTGTGAATCCGCAGTGAATCGAGAAAACACGCACTGAAGGGAAGACCAAAAATATCCAACGCCTCCACCACCGAAGGGAGTCCGCGAAGCTCCGGAACCGAGAGCCGGATATCCGGAGAAATCTCCAACAGTCTCTTTTTGAGATCGAAATCGCTCCACTCGGGATGGAAAAATGCCACGGCGCCGAGCAGTCCGTACCAGTTTCCATCCAGCGTCACCGCCGGCTTCATGCGCGGGACAGGAAGCCACTGCAACGAGTCCGAGGTGCGACAGGCAGGCTTCCTCGACATTTGCGTTTTTTCCCATTCCGCACGAGCAGCCAGTAATGAGAAATACGGTTTGCCCGCTGAAGCCTCGAGAACATTTTCCCGCAAGTGTGCGGCTTCGGATTCGTCGCCATGCAATGCCGCCTGATCGGAAAGCTCCAGCATCAGCCCCGGCACGTGCAAGGCGTTCGGAAGACGGATCGCTTCGATTTCGGCAACCGTGCGCCACGCCGCATAGCGCCCTTCGCGATACAGGTAATCCCGGGCACTGGCAAGAAAATATCCGCTGTCTCCTAGACCCAGCAGATAGTTCGAATATCCCAATGCTGTCGGTGCTGCCAGAAACAAGGCTCGCTGTACGAACCGTCGCACATCCGTCGCGGTGACGAGATATGCGACTCCAAGCAACAGGCCCGCGCCATAAAAAACACCGTACATGATGGAACGGAAGGTGATTTCACGATAGACATCAAACAGCAATATTTCGGCGGAACGAATGCCCGCCAGCGACAGGGCGTAATCATGCACATGTTCCCATATGACGACCCAGATTATCATCACCAAAATGGCGCAATAAACGCGCAACATCACCGGAACTCCGAGCTTCAGTCTGGCAAAACGAAACAGAAAAGCCAATACCAAAACTGCAGGAGCCCCATAAATCCCAGTGAAGGAGAACGCCTCGCTATAGACCGAGGAAGGAAGATGGATCGAAAAGGCTTTCAGTGCCTCGATATTACGAATCAATCCATAGGCAAACAGCACAGGATAAACCACCAATACCGACAAGACCAATGCCTGTCCCAGTGGGGCAGGTTCTTCTTCCGCTCCCATGAACGGAAGCGCCGCATTTCGTGATCTCGGCAGATACAACCAGAAGGATGTCGCTCCAAAAACGAGATACAGGCCGACGATATATTCCCATCGCAAAGGCACCGTCCAGAGTGCGAGATGTGCCAAAACGAGAAGGGGCAGGAAACCGGCCTTGCGAGTCCACAAGGCAAATGGACCGAGAATCAGGCAGACGAGAAAGTTCCAGAACGCCACGGCGTAGGGCCGAATCACGGTTCGCCCCTACGCCGCGTGCCGGTGTTGCAAATGGAAAATCAAACCAGATACATCGGCCGGAGTGACTCCAGCGATCTTTTGGGCCTGGCCCACGGTAAGGGGGCGTTTCACATCCAGCTTCTGCCGCGCCTCCACAGACAGCGCATGTGCGGCCTTGTAGTCGAAGTTCTGAGGAATACGGAGGTCAGAAAGCCGTTGATTGCGTTCAATCTCACGACGCTGACGTTCCTGAAATCCGCGATAGCGTTCGTTTGCTTCGACCGCCACCAGCTCCGCGGAAGTCCATCCAGAAACATCCACACCGAGGTGTTCGAGAAGATCCGGTAATGGCACTTCGGGACGCCGCAACAGCGACAAGGCAGGTTCGGAACCGGAAAGACCTCGACCACCTCGCGCCTCCAAAAACGGGTTGATGCTTTCTGGAACGGCCTTGGTTTCAAACAAGCGCTTCTTCATTTCTTCTACACGATCGCGTTGGATGTGATATCGGCTCAAGACAGCGTCTTCCACCAATCCAAGCACATGACCTTTTTCCAAAAGCCTCTCTTCGGCGTTGTCCTGACGGAGATGAAGACGGTATTCCGCACGCGAAGTAAACATGCGATAGGGTTCCTCGATCTCCAGATTTACGAGATCGTCTGCAAGCACACCGATGTAGGACTCTGCGCGGGAAAGCAAAAACGGCTCGCGTTGCTTGACGTTCAAAGCTGCATTGATGCCCGCCAGCAGCCCTTGCGCCGCCGCTTCTTCATATCCCGAAGTTCCATTCACCTGTCCCGCGAAATAAAGGCCGGGGATCTCGCGACACTCGAAGGTGGGATGAAGCTGCGAAGCATCCACGGAATCGTATTCAACGGCATACCCGTAGCGCAGCACTTCGCAATGGCGCAATCCCGGAATGGTGCGTAAAGCAGCGTCCTGCACCTCTCGTGGAAGGCTGGAGGAAAAGCCGTTCACATAGATTCGATCATTACCCAAACCCTCGGGTTCCAGGAATAACTGGTGGGACTCACGGTCCGCGAAACGGGCCACTTTGTCCTCGATGGACGGGCAATAGCGCGGGCCTACTCCCTCGATGGCTCCCGTGAACATGGGGCTTTGATCGAACCCGGTCCGCAGGATTTGATGGGTTTCGGAGGAGGTCCGCGTGATCCAGCACACCGCCCGGTTCCTCAGGGGGCCCTGGGTGCGGAATGAGAAGGGAAATGGCTCCATGTCCCCTTCCTGCACTTCGACTTCGTCATATTGAAGACTGCCGGCCTTGAGGCGCGCGGGTGTTCCGGTCTTGAGACGCCGGGTTTTCAATCCCATCCCCTTGAGAGTACGTGCGAGTTCCTGCGCTGCAGGTTCTCCAATGCGTCCGCCAGCAGTTCCCTGCAGGCCGGTGTACATCACCGCCCCGAGAAAGGTCCCCGACGTAATGATCAATGTCCGTGAAATCAAGATTCGTTCACCGCTTAAGTGGAGCTTAAATCCTCCATCTTTACGGCGTTCAAAGTCCAACAGCTCTCCCGAAATCAATTCAAGATTGGGCGTGGATTCCAATGCTCTCCGCATCAATGCGGCATATTCTTCCATGTCCATCTGGGCACGGGGTCCCCATACCGCCGGGCCTTTGGATCGGTTCAACATCCGGAACTGGATTCCCGCTTGATCCGCGACAACCCCCATCAGACCGCCCAGGGCGTCTATGTCCCTTACGAGCTGCCCCTTGGCCACTCCGCCGATGGCGGGATTGCAGGACATGCGGCCAATGGCCTCCAGATCCAGCGTAACCATGGCAGCGGAGCAACCCAGACGGGCGGCGGCATGGGCCGCCTCAATGCCGGCGTGACCACCACCAATCACCACCACTTCGTACATGTTCTTCATGGCTATGCTTCCGGGGGTGTCAAAATTAGATATTCAGGTCAGGGAAGCCTGGCCCGCCCTTGGAGACATTACATGCAATACTGGCTGATGAAAAGCGAACCTGACGAATTTTCCATCCACGACCTCAAAGAGCGGCCCCGTCAGACGGAACCATGGACCGGCGTGCGGAACTATCAGGCTCGCAATAATCTCAATGCCATGAAACCCGGAGATCGCGTCCTGTTCCACCATAGCAGCGTCTCCCCTGCCGGAATCGCGGGATTGGCAGAAGTAGTTTCAGAGGCCTTCCCGGATCCCTCGGCGTTGGACCCACAATCGGATTACTTCGATGCCAAGGCTACACCGGAAAAGAATCCTTGGCGGGCGGTGAACGTGCGCTTTGTGAAGGTATTTCCACGCCTGTTGTCGCTCGACGAAATGCGCGAGATTCCGGGTCTGGAAAAAATGCTGGTGTTGAAGCGCGGGATGCGGTTGTCCGTTCAACCGGTCAGCGCAGCCGAATACCGCGCCATCACCGCGTGGATGCAGAAGGCAAATAAACCCTCTCCACGCGCGGTCCCAATGAGCAGATGATGTCGTAAGGATGGGTCTGCTTGACGCGAGCCCAATCCTCAATGGTCAACTGGCGTTTGCCGGATTTCCCGACCAGCACGACTTCGTCCCCCACCGTGGCTTTTGCGCACGGCGTCAAATCAACGGCGAGATAATCCATGGATACGCGTCCGATAATGGGACATTCTTTTCCACGAATGAGAACGCTGGCTGAATTGCTGGCCGCCAGCGGAACACCATCCGCGTAACCCGCTGGAACCGTTCCCACCCAAGTATCGCGAAACAAAGTGTGTGTACAGCCATATCCGATGGTGAATCCTGCGGGCAAACGACGTCGCGACAGTAAAACACTGTTCAAGCTCAAGGATGGTGACAGCTTGTAGGCGCGGAAACCGAGAAGGTCGAAAACGCCATACAGGTTGATTCCCGTGCGTACCATGTCGAAACGCGCTTCAGGAAAATTGTTGATGCCGTCCGAATTCGCGAGATGCGCCAGCGGGAAGCGAATGCCATCAGATTCCAGTTCGCGCAGCAGACCGCGGAAAATTCCGATCTGCTCTCGCGTTTTGGCGTGACGCGGATTGTTGGCATTGGCGAAGTGCGAGAAGATGCCTTCGGTTTCCAGGCTGGGAAGTTTCAGGATGCGCTGTATCGTTTCGCGGGCTTCAAAATGCGGGATGCCCAGTCGCCCCATGCCCGTATCCACCTTGATGTGCACCAAGGCTTTTGTGCGCTGTCGTACAGCTTCGCGAGATAACCACTGTGCAATCCGGTAATCCGAAACCGGACAAATGATTTTCCGTCGCACACATTCGGCCACTTCACCTTCCAGCAAACCACTGAGCACATGAATGGGCTGGGAAAATCGTTTCTTGAGCGTTATCGCCTCACGCAGTCCGGCGACACCGAAACGGGATGCTCCGGCGTCCGCCAAAGCTTCGGCAATGGGCACAGCGCCGAGTCCATAGGCGTCCGCCTTCAACACCGCCATGACCTTGGCAGGCTGCACCGTGCGCTGGATGCGGAGAAAATTTTGCTGGATGGACTTCAGGCTGATTTCGAGCCGGATGCGCGCACTGGAATGTTGCCGTTTTTGCATTAAAAATTCCCGTCACCCCTATATTTACTTTATTCGAAGCGCATTAGTTTGTAACTAGAGACCGAGGCTCCGTGAAAAAATTGAACACGACATTCGGATGCGCGCTCGCCGCCTTGTTGTTGGGAATGACATGGCCATCCCTGGTGATGGCAGCCGGTGAAAAACATGAGGGTGGAAATCTTTCCTCCACATCTTTCACAAAAAAAAATCTCTCGGACGCGATGTTCATGAATTGCCGGCTGGATGACAGCCGATTCGACAATGCCAACGGAACTGGAATTTCTTTCAAAGGCTCGGTGGGTAACGCCACCTCCTTCCGTGCCACCGCATTCACCGAAGTCGATTTCTCCTCAACCTCTTTCCCGAGTTCCGATTTCCGTTCCGTGGATTTTCACGGGGTGGATTTCAGAAGGTCCAATCTCACGGACGCCAAATTCGATTATGCCGTCCTGTTGAAGGCCACATTCGCCTCGGCCACGCTGGTGGGCGCCTCCTTCTTCGAATCCCAATTTTCGGACAAAGCCGATTTTTCCTCGGCAAATCTCGATAGCGCAACGTTTTCCAACAGCAATCTGGTCAAGGCAGATTTTTCGAAAGCGAATCTGAGCAACACAAAGTTCAAAGACGCCAAGTTCGATGAAGCCGATTTTCGCAATACGCGACTGGACGGCGCTGCATTGAGAGAATGCACGTTCTCGGGTGCCGACTTTCGCGGTGCTTCCGGTTTTCAGACGGATTTTACAGCCGCCAACTTTGTTGAAACGGATCTTCGCGGCGTGCGATGTCAGGAGTGCAAGTTCGACAAATCCGAATTTGGATATTCCCGCCTGAACCGGGTGTCCTTCCGCAATGGTTCCTTCGAGAAGGCCTCTTTTCGAAAAGCGAAACTGGAAGATGCCGATTTCACCTCGTCGGTGCTCACAGAGACCGTATTTGAACAACCCTATCTCCGGGATGTTCATTTCGCGGCAGCGCATCTGACGCGGACCATGTTCAACTGCGACAATCTCCATGACATTGATTTCAAGAAAGCCATTCTGGATTCGGTCGACTTTTCCAAGGTCGAGATCCGGAACTGCGATTTCAGCGGAGCGGATCTGTCCACTGTGATTTGGAACCCGAAAAACCTGCGCAAGAATACCTATGATGCGGCCACCAAATTTCCTGCGGGCTATACACCGAATCCGAAACAAATGGTGATGGTGCGCGGTTCCCGGCCTCTGCCTCCCTGAATGGGAGGTTACCTTTCCCCTCCATGCGACGCAATTTGCTCCATGCCGGTGCCACCGAGCTGGTTTACGAAATTCGTGAAATCGTCAAAAAAGCCCACCTTTTCCAGAATGCGGGCGTGGAAATCTTTTGGGAAAACATCGGAGATCCGGTTCAAAAGGGAACCCCGATCCCGGACTGGATGAAGAACATCGTGGCGGGACTGGCGCAGGATTCCCGCAGCTACGGCTACTGCCCGACCAAGGGAGTGCTGGAAACCCGGAAATTCCTCGCCGCGCGCACCAATGCCTTGGGCGGGGTGCAAGTCACACCGGAAGATTTCCTGTTCTGCAACGGCGTCGGTGACGCCATCAGCAAGGTGTATCAATACCTCGATCCGGGCTCGCGTGTCATCGGACCCTCGCCCGCCTATTCCACGCACAGTTCGGCGGAAGGCGGCCACGCTGGTCAGACGCCCATCACCTATCGCCTTGATCCGGAAAATCACTGGTACCCGGACATGGCGGAGTTGCGCAGCAAGGTCAAGTACAATCCGGGCATTGTGGGAATTTTGATCATCAATCCCGACAACCCCACCGGCATGGTGTATCCGGAATCCGTGTTGCGCGAAATCGTGGCGCTGGCCAGGGAATTCGGTCTCTTCATCATCGCAGACGAGATTTACACTCACATCACCTATAATGGCGCAAAGGCCGTTCCGTTGGCGCAGGTGATCGGCGATGTATGTGGCATCGCTATGAAGGGCATTTCCAAGGAATTGCCGTGGCCGGGTTCGCGTTGCGGGTGGCTGGAGTTTTACAATACGGGACGCGATGCCGAATTCGCGCGGTTGGTCAAGACCATCGAAGACGCCAAGATGCTGGAGGTCTGTTCGACGACCTTGCCGCAGATGGCCATTCCTCCCATCATGAGCCATCCGGAGTTCCCGGCGCATCGCGAGGCCCTGAACCAGGCCATCGCCCGCCGAGGCGACGTGGTATACGATACATTGAAGGATGTGAAAGGCCTGATCGTCAACAAGACGTATGGAGCATTCTACAACACCATTCTGTTCAAATCCGGGGTGCTGAAACCGACCCAGACTTTGAAGGTTCCAAACGACGGAGCCCGCAAGCTGGTGGAAACCATGGTGGATAACGTACCGCTGGACAAGCGGTTCGTGTATTACGTGCTGGCGGCCACGGGAATTTGTGTGGTACCCATTTCCTCGTTCTGTTCCGACCTCCTCGGATTCCGTGTAACGTTGCTCGAAGAAGATCCGGAGCGTATGCGGTGGTTGTACCAGCGGCTCAAGGCGGCCATTGAGGAATATCTGGGCTCTTGATGCGCTCCACCTGAAACAGATCCGTAAGTTCAGGAACATCTCATGCCGGACGCCACCGCTCTTCCCGTTCGCAGGAGCCTGTGGATTCTGGGTCCCTCACAGGATCTGATCTGGTTCATTCTCACACCACTCTTTGTCGTCCCAATCGTGCTGGGACTGAAACAGCGCGTGCCCGTCGAAACTCTGGGCGCACTGATTCTCGGCTTCGGTGGTTTCGGACACCATCTGCCGGGATTCATCCGGGCTTATTCCGATCCCGCGCTGTTCCAGCGCCATAAAGCCCGCTTCACCATAATCCCTTTGCTGCTGTTGGCGGCAAGCGCGGCGTTCTCCTACCTCAATCTCAACGCAATGGCCTGCGCCACGGTGCTTTGGGGCACATGGCATGGCGCCATGCAGGTGAACGGTTTCGCCCGCATCTATGACGCCAAAGCGGATTCAACGTCTCCGTTGACCGCGCGCCTCGACTGGCTCATGTGCCTCGCGTGGTTCGGCCTCGCCATCCTTCACTCCCCCTCCAGACTCTTCTCCATCGTCGCCCAATTCTACGCTTCGGGAGGATTTCTGATTCCTCCGCCGGCCTTTGGAACGTTCCGCGTCCTGTGGGACACAGCAACGGTCGCAATCACTGTTCTGTTCGCAATGAATGCCTTCCGCCGATGGAAATCGGGAAATCCTCCCAGCCCTATCAAGTTCCTCACCATGGCCGCCAGCTTCGCCTTCTGGTGGTACTGTGTGGTGACAGTCAACGACCTGATCCTCGGATTGATCCTGTGGGAACTCTTCCACGATGTGCAATACAACACCCTGGTCTGGATGTTCCAGCGTCAGCGCGTGGAACGGCATCTGGGTGTAAGCGTCGTGGAAAAAGCCCTATTCGGTCCCGGTACGGGGAGGCTCGCGGTATACGGGCTTCTCATCCTCGCTTACGGTTACATCGGCGTTAAGGCCTCTTTCGCCTCCGTCAACCTGCCGGAAAAACTCCTGACCCAACCTTCGGCATCCCTGTGGCTGTTGCGCATCATCATCGTTTCGGCCATTCTTCACTTCTACTACGACGGATTCATCTGGAAAATCCGCGAGTCATCGATCCGCAAGGGGCTGGGATTCCAGGAGGCGAAGACCGCCGTGCCGGAACCCGCCCGGTTGCAAAGATCTTGGCGGCATGCATGGAAGTGGTCTTTCTTCGCGGTACCTGTGGCTTTGCTGGGATATTCCCAATACCACGATGGCATGGCTCCTCCTCCGTCCCTCGCCAGCAATCTTTCCGAAGCCATTCCCCAAAGCTGGCTGGCGCATTTCACGGCGGGCACGTATTACCAGGAATCCGGATTCATGGACAAGGCACGGACGGAATACGAAGCCACGCTCCGGTACAATCCGGATTATGCCCTCGGGCACATGTCGTTGGCAGAAATCCTGTACAATGAAGGCGATGCCACCGGCGCATTGAATCATTTTCAACGTTCCGTGGAACTCGATCCCGCCAGCGTGCAGGGAAGAAGGAATCTGGCCTATCTTCTCATAAAATCCGGCCGCTTCACGGAAGCTGAAGAGCAGTTCAAGGCGGCGCTGAAACTGGATCCAGCGAACCCGGAGTTGCTTTTCGGAACGGCGACGGCATTGCATCGTCAGGGGAAATTCGGCGACGCGGAGATTTACCTGAAGAAGACCCTGGAATTATCGCCGCAACATTCCGGCGTCCTGAACAATCTCGGAGTGATTCGTGAAGCTCAGGGAGACACTTCAGGCGCGATCGTCTATTACAAAAGAGCTTTGCAAGCAGATGCGAATAATGCGGACGCCCGTCGGAACATTGCAAAGTTTGAGGCAACTCGAAACACCATGGATTCCGCCGGAATTCGGCAACAAAGAGGTAATTGAGGAAAAATTGGGGTCTTAAGGCCCTTCGATAATCATTTCTTCATCACCGGACACTGAATCCGCCGCGTGGCCGGAATCATTCAACGGCACGCCGGAATTCGATCGCAGCTTCTTCCATCGCTGTTCCACCAGCACATTGGAAAGACTGTCGTACACTCCCCGCATCCACTCTGGAGCTGAAGTATCTGCCGTGGAACGGATGCCACGGAACAGCGCGTAGTTCTGCAACACTCGCAACCGGTGCGACAGATACACCGGATTGGATCGCTTGGGATCCCAACGCTTGGGTGAAGGAAGCAGACAGACGAGATCCAGCATTTCTTCCTGACTTAATAGCGATAGCTCCTTGCCGAAATGAAACCTTGCGCCTTCGCGCACGCCGAACACTCCCGGACCGAACTGCGCCACGTTCAAATAGATCTCGAAAATTTTGTCCTTGGTCAGATATTGCTCCAGCAATAGAACCAACGCGGCCTCACGAAGTTTCCGCTTCATTTCCTTCTCGCCATCCAGATAGAGATTCTTCGCCACCTGCTGGGTGATGGTGCTGGCACCCCGCATCGGGTGTCCCGCCTGATGATTGGACACAAGTGCGTACTCGATCTGTTCGATATCGAAACCTTCGTGGGAATAGAACTTGGAATCCTCGGCCACCAGCACCATTTCCCGGAGGACCTTGGGAATGGAATCCATGGAAATCCAACTCCAGCGGATGGTCGTGTCCGGTAGAATCCTGGCTCCGCGACGTTGTGCGGATATCAAGCTGTCGTGTAACGAGCGGCGCTCCGCCTGAATAAAAGCCGTCGTGTCCGGCGGACTGCTTTGCAACGCCTTAATATCCCGGATGTGGGAGTACTGCAGGAAGAGCTTCGTACCCTGGAATCCGTACCAAACCAGAGCGACCAACACGATGCCGAATGCAATCTGGTACAGCGTCCAAAAGGTGAGCCAGATGTACTTGAGGATCCGAAAAGTCCAAAGGAAAATCAGCTTGATAGTCGTCATAGGATATGCCGCGAAGCCCTGCCAACTTACCAAATCCTTGAAGCGGTGTGTATCTTCATGGCATGACTTTGTTCCGCCCCTGCATCGATCTCCACGAAGGTCGCGTGAAACAAATCGTGGGCGGCAGTCTGCGGGACGGAACCGTGCCGCAAACCAATTTTGTTTCCGACCGTAATGCGGAATACTACTCCCGGCTATACCGGGAAAACGGGCTGGTTGGAGGACACGTCATCCTGCTTGGCCCCAACAATGAATACGAAGCCTTGTTGGCCTTACGGGCTTTTCCGGGTGGCTTGCAAATCGGTGGCGGCATCAGACCGGACAACGCCTTGGGTTATCTCCAAGCTGGAGCGAGCCATGTCATCGTGACGTCTTGGCTTTTCCCTGAGGGCAAATTCAATCTGAGCCGCTTGCAAGAACTTTCTCTGCTGGTCGGTGCGGAGAAATTGGTCGTGGACTTGAGCTGCCGCAAAAAAGCAAATGATTGGGTTGTGGCCATCAACCGCTGGCAGACCATCACGGATGTAAAGCTCGATGAGGAATTGTTTTCATCCTTGGCTCCGTACTGCGCCGAATACCTCATTCACGCTGCCGACGTCGAAGGGTTGCGACAGGGATTGGATTGGGATCTGGTACGCCATTTGAGCGGCCTGGCGAACAAACCACTGACCTATGCAGGTGGTGCGAACTCACTTAAAGACTTTGAACGGATGCAAACTGAAAGTAATGGCCGGATTGATCTGACCATAGGCAGTGCGCTCGACATCTTCGGTGGCAGCGAAGTCCGTTTTCAGGATTGTGTGGAGTTCAATAGCCGCCAACATTCCGGCGTCTGAGGCATACTTTGGAAATCGAAGACGGCGCCCCTCCGGAAATATTGCCGGACCGGATCGAGATCCGCCGCGCGCCGGACAAGGAACCCATCCTCGACGCCTCGCTGGCCCTGTCTTCACAGGGAATCCGGCACTGGTTTGAATTCGACGGCATACAGTTCATCCTCACCGTCGATCCCGAGGATGCAACATACGCCCGGACCGTGCTGGAAGACTATGACTCTGAAAACGCTGACTTTCAGAACGAAGACACACCCGAAGCTCCCCCAGTCAATCTCCGCCTCTCCCCGTTGCTTCACCTGCTCATTCCGGTCGCGGTTTTCTTCTGGGCGGGTTCCACCCCTTGGGGCGGCTGGCTGACCCAACGGGGCGGTGCGGATGCCCGCCGTATTCTGGACGGCGAATGGTGGCGATGTCTGACGGCCACCTCGTTGCATGTGGACCACGAACATTTTCTAGGCAATATGCTGTCCGGGTTTTTCATCCTCAATCTTTTACGACGGCGCTGCGGCCCCGGGACTTCGATGTTACTGCTGACCTTAGCAGTGGGGATCACCAATTTTCTCGTGGCGTTCTTTTCCACACCCAATCATTTTTCCATCGGATTTTCCACCGTGGTCTTCGCAGCGTTGGGGCTGCTTGCGGGAATTGAGACACTACACCTTCCGCGCCGTTCACCACAATTAACCGGCTTACGCGATTTCTCGCCCTTGGTTGCCGCTTTCTTCCTGGCAGTGCTGGTGGGCATCGGTGACAAAGCCGATGTCAAAGCCCACTTCATCGGGTTTGGATTGGGATCCTTGTGTGCTCCTCTTGCCACACGACTGGAACGTCGTGCAGGGCATCCTGCCTGCCAAATTGCGGGGGTAGTGTTGGTTTATGGAATTTACGCCATCGTGTGGATGATTGCGCAGCGGTGACGGCTGTAGGGACACGGCATGCCGTGTCCCTACAGCCGTCTAATCCAGCAGACTGCCCTGCTGTAAATATCGATCGACCCCGAAGATTTTCGTCAGGATAGCAACCCGCATCCACATTCCGTTGCGTTCCTGCCGCCAGTACTTGGCGCGCGGGTCGTTGTCCACGTCGGGATGGATTTCATCGCGGCGGGGCAGCGGGTGCATGATCACGCCATCTTCCTTGAGTTTGGCGAGATGCTCTACACGGAACTTAAACCGGCTCAAATCCACCTTGGAGGATTCTCCTGACACGTCATGCTCGTCCTGAATGCGGGTGATGTAGATGGCATCCAGAGAGGGCAATGCCGCCTCCATGTCTTCAGTTTCCGTGAATGTCACACCGTGCTCGCGGAGATGGGCCTTGATGTCCTCTTCCATGCGGAACGCCGGAGGTGAGATAAAGACCAGCTTCACATCGCGGTAATTCTTCATGAGGTAGCTCAGGGAACGAACCGTGCGGCCGCGCTTGAGATCGCCCATCATGCCGATCACCTTGCCGTCGATCCCGCCGCGGTGCATGAAACTGCGTTCCAGGGTATAGATGTCGAGCAACGCTTGCGTAGGGTGTTGATCCTTGCCGCTACCGGCATTGACGATGGGCACCCGACGATGGATGCGGTCGAAAAGCTCCGCCGCGGACTCGGCCAGTCCCTCCTCCTTGGTGCGCATGATGACCACATCCACGTAGGAGCTGAAGGTGCGCAAAGAGTCGAGGAGGCTTTCACCCTTGACTTCCGAGGACGTCGCCGAATCCCGGATTTCACTGGTCTGAATGCCGAGAATCTGGCAGGCGTTGTTGAAGCTCAGAAAGGTGCGGGTCGAGGGCTGGGTGAAATACAGCATGGCCCGTTTTTCCGACAGCAGGCCACGCAGGAAATGCAGGCCTTCCCGGTGCTTGGCATAGCGACGGACCGTGGTGGTCAGCTCGCACAAGCCGTCAAGCAGGGAACGATCGAATTGCTGGGTTTTGAGGACGTGGAAGAATTCGTTTTCCGGGGACGCGGAGCGTTCGGGCATGACAGGGAAAGTTAATTTTCATTTTCACCAGCAATCCCAGGAAATCATGGCCCGGATCAACTCGAATTACCAGAAACTTCAGGCAGGCTACCTCTTCCCCGAAATCGGACGCCGCGTGCGCGCCTTTGCCGCGGAGAATCCATCCGCGAAAATCATCCGTCTCGGCATCGGCGATGTGGTGTTGCCCTTGCCCGAACCCATCATCACCGCGCTCAAGTCCGCGTCCGACGAAATGAGCCGCAAGGAAAGCTTCAAGGGATATGGACCCGAACAGGGATACGACTTTTTGCTCAACGCTGTCGCGGCCCACTATCGCGCACAGGGTGCGAACGTGGAAGCCGATGAAGTGTTTATCTCCGACGGCTCCAAATGCGACACTGCCAACATCCAAGAGATTTTCGCGACAGACAACGTCATTGCGGTGACCGATCCTGTCTATCCCGTGTATGTGGACACCAATGTCATGGCCGGTCGTACGGGCATGGCGGAGACTTCTGGCCGCTACGGCAAACTGGTCTATCTGCCGACCACGGCGGAAAACAACTTTGATCCACCCCTGCCCCAAGGGAAAGTGGACATCGTGTACCTGTGTTCACCAAACAATCCGACCGGTGCGGTGATGCCACGCTCTTCATTGGAAAAGTGGGTTCGCTACGCCAAAGAGAACGAAGCCATCATCCTGTTCGACGCGGCCTATGAAGCTTTTATCCGCGAGCCAGGACAGGTCCACTCCATCTACGAGATCGAAGGTGCGCGCGATGTGGCCATCGAATTCCGCAGCCTGTCCAAGACCGCCGGCTTCACGGGCGTGCGTTGCGCCTACACCGTGGTACCCAAGAGCCTGAAGGCCCGCAACGACAAGGGCGAACTCGTGGGCATGCACGGCCTGTGGCTTCGCCGCCAGACCACCAAGTTCAATGGCGTGTCCTATCCCATCCAAAAGGCGGCGGAGGCCGTCTTCTCCCAGGCGGGCAAGAAAGCTGTACAGGACAACATCGACTACTACATGGAGAACGCCCGCATCATCCGCGAAGGTCTTAAAGAGGCAGGGTTCACCGTGTATGGCGGCATCAATGCGCCGTATATCTGGCTCAAAACGCCTGGCAATCTCGGTTCATGGGACTTCTTCGACAAGCTGTTGCGCGAAGCCAACGTGGTGGGCACGCCCGGCGCAGGATTCGGTTCCTGCGGGGAAGGTTATTTCCGGCTTTCGGCCTTTGGATTTCGAGAGAATGTGGAAGAAGCGGTTCGAAGGATCCGGGAGACAGTAGGCAAATAAGTCGGGTAAGACACCCGGCCTCAACGATTCAATCCCAAAGGCCGGATTACTTCGTTTCCTTTCGCAAAGTGTACTTCACATAAGCGAAAACCCCGAAGGCCCTCGCTGCCTCGCCTTGGGCGTGGACCGTCCCCACCTCATCCACACCGTAACCATCCTCGCCGCCATTCGGATTCCATCCGTTGCGAATTCCGTGATCGGCCATTCTGTGAAGCACCACCGCGGCATGACCATGGTGGTTTGTCCAGACGTGCTCCAGCATCTTTTCGATTTTTACAGGAACGTCAGCCAATTCACGCGGAGCAATCATATAGGCGTCCAGTAAAAAATTGATGAAGGCGCCGTTGCCATCCATGTGAATCTGGTAGAAGTCGATGGAATCAACCCATCCGGTTGCCGGATGGAGCATGCGCTTCGCCGTGGCGACAACAATCCTCTTGTATTTCTTGTCTCCGGTCGCGCTATACAATGCCGAGCCAAGCGCGCAATAGTCGGCTCCACCCCACGGCAACTCCTTGCCAAACGCGGCGCGGCCATCCCTTCCCTCCCATTTCCCGTTCCCTCTGTACAACGTTTTTTCAATGCCGGGATATTTCTGATCTCCATTCCAAACCAGCAACGCATCGTCGAGAAACCGGCGGTCCCTAGTCGCTTCATACAACAGGCAGGCGACGGTCGCCATCTGGTTCATGTTGCTGTTGGTGAAAATCTTTTCATGCACGTTCGCATTCGGCGGCCAGTTGTACCACGTCCAGAATCCCTCATGATACGACAATCGCCCCTGGTTGCGCGCGTCGATGTATCGCATGGCCGCGTGATTCACCAGGGCGGCGTTCCGCTTCCCCGTCACTTCCCACCATTTCAGTTCCGCAAGACACGCCCAAGCGCGATCGTCAACCCAAAATCCGTCGTACAAGTTTAAAACACTCTGTTGCACGATGTGAAAGCGGTACAACGCCGAATCTTTTGTCGTGGCGAACAGGTAAGCGTCCCCGATGGCGCCGTATGCGCCCTCCCAACCCGGCGTGTAGACTTGCTGATACAGCTTGGTGACATCGTACGCCCGTTGCAACCAAAGCTTGGAAGGCTGATAAACGGGCTTTGTCGGCCGCGTTGCTTGTGGAAGTGGCGCTTGTCCTTGTGCAATCCCAAAAGTGCCGAGCTCCACCACAATCAATCCAAGGATCACGCGCATCCCGATTGAAGACGCGACCTCTTTCATTCCACCTTCGGATTCAGCGCGTTTCTTGTTTCCCATCGGCGTGTTTCGCGAACCGTCCTACGCTGACATCTCCATGGGTGGGATCCGAGGTTTGCCAAGGCCATCCGCCGAACTGCGTGGATCGGTAATCCATGGAAGCGGTTTGAATTTCGGCTTGTGTGTTCATCACGAACGGACCGTACTGCACCACAGGTTCACCAATGGGCCTCCCCTGAAGAATGAGCAAGCGGCCCTTTTCTGTTCCGTTGATGAGAACGGTTTCATATTCGGGTGTCAAATCCGCCGCATGGTAGGGAGGAATCCTTTCGCCATCCGCGCTGAGGTAATTTCCCTTGA
>OMJM01000091.1 GCA_900299345.1 bacterium
ACGGCCGTGGAGAAGATATCGGCAAATTGGGAGGGCGGTCTTGGTCTGGGGGCGATTCAGGTGTCGAATCCTCGAGGTTCACTCCTCGGCGCGCACACGTGGAGTAATACGTGGAATCCCTTTGTCACCGAAGCGCGCGTGACCTATTCCCAGCCGCTGGGCGCCAAGGACAAGATTCAATTGACCGTGGGTTCATTCCCATACGTTTACAATGCGGACGTCAAGAATTTCGGCCTGTATCTGACCCGCGGGCAGGTGTATCCGGGAACACTCTTCTCCGGATTTGAAACCAAGCACGTGCAGCCCACGGCGGCAACACAGGTCGGAGGGCTTGCGCGGATTCAGTGGGGGGGCTTCCAGAACGATGTGCTGTTGAATTCTGAAACCGAAACCAAGCCCTATTTCGATTTGTCGCTGGTGGACATTGCCAGCTGGCAGGCGACTCCCTGGTTGCAAGTCGGCGGTGGTGTGAATTTTTACCGCCTCATTCCACAAAACCCCGACGTCACTTCGCCCGGGAAAAATTGCAACGGGCCCGGAGAGTGGAGTGAGAACAATCTCTCCGACGGGAATGAAGAGGAACACTGCTACATCCTCGATACTTTGCCCGATAACACCGTGGACACGGTGACAGGATCCATGTCAGGAACCAAGTTGATGGCGCGGTTCCGACTGGATTTCAGAACGTTGCTCGGACTTTCAGCACCTTTTGGAAAGCAGGATTTCGTTCTGTACGGCGAAGGGGCGATTCTCGGCCTCAAGGATTATCCCAAGTATTATGACGATATCTGGCGGCGCGCTCCTATCATGGTCGGTTTCAATTTGCCCGCCTTCGGTTATCTGGACAAGTTCTGCGCTGAGATTGAGTATTACGGGTCGAAGAACTTCCCCGACTATGTGAAGACGGAGACGAACGCCTCGTGGGTGCCGCGCGTTCCTCCTGGAGTCCACAACGGACGCAATGACTGGAAATGGTCGCTTTATGCCTCGCGCGTGTTGATGGCTCATATGAGGATCGCCGGGCAGGTCGCGAATGATCACCTGGTGATTCCTGCTCCGCCGTCGGCCTCGGATCCCGATTGGTCGGAAGCACTGACAACGAAGAGCGATTGGTACTGGATGCTCAAACTGGCGTACTTCTTTTAGGGAATGAAAGACGGCGATATGAAACTCCCCGCTTTCCTGCGCATCCCGATGATTGCAAGTCTTTTCCTGCTTGCCAGTGCAACTTTTTTTCCCGCTGCCGCCGTGGATCCGCAAAACATCACCTTGAACGGCATGGGATGGGTGCAGTATGGGCGCGTTGCGCACAGCACGGTGGATACGATGGGAAAGTCCAAATACACCGGGAATTCCGTTCAGTCTTCGGGTGCCCAGATATCGTTGCGGGCTAAAGTCTCGGAAAAGTTCGAGGGTGCGGTGGGTGTGGGTGTTTTGGAAAATCATTATCTCGCGGGCAATTCCTCCGGCGGCCGCGTTCCCTTGATTGAAACGCCCTATATCGCCGAAGCACGCTTTACGTATTCCTTCAGGAACGAAGAGTCCTCCAAGCTTCAATTGACGGGTGGCCTTTTCGCCTACGACTACAATCCCGACATCAAAAACCTCGGCCTGTATCTGCTCCGCGGCCCCGTGCATCCGGGAATTCTCATATCAGGTTTTGAAACCAAGGCGGTATTGCCGATTGCCAATACCTTGGGGTTCCGGTTGCATCACGAGAACCGGATATGCCAGCAGGATGTCATTCTGAACAGTGAGACGGATCTGTACCCGTTCTTCGACGTTTCTCCGGCGTATATCGCGTCCTACAAGCCGAATGCGATCTTTCGCATTGGCGCGGGTATTAATCTGTACCGTTTCCTTTCCATTGAGCCGAAGCTGACATCTCCGGATTACTTTTCAGATCACGGCCTGGATCAACACCCTGAGGGCACGCATCCTTATCGCAGGACCTATATCTATGTGGACACGGCCACTCACGATACCACGTTTATTTCCTTCAAAGGCATCAAGCTCATGGCCAATGCCTTCTTTGACCCTAAACCATTGTTCGGTGGCACGGAACTTCTGGGCGCGGAAGACTTGAAAATCTACGGCGAGATCGCCTTGCTGGGACTGGAAAACGACAAGGCGCACAAGGATCTTTATGGTGATTGTCTCCACAGGATGCCCGTGATGGTGGGGTTCAATTTCCCCGCGTTCCGCCTGCTTGACAATCTTTCGCTGGAAGTGGAGTGGTATGGCGCAAAATTCCGGGATGATCTCTGGCGTTACCAGACGGGCCGGAGCCTTTATCCTTCGCCACTGCCGGTGTCTAACGGCGATGTGCGCAACATTGACGTCGAAAGCAACCAGAAGAGGGACAATTGGAAGTGGTCGCTGTACGCGGCTAAAACCATCCGCAACCATTTCAAGATCAGCGCACAGGTCGCCAACGATCATTTTCGCCCCGGGGGTGTGGTGGGAAGCCCTTCGCCCGAAGCCATTCTTTCCACCCCCGAGGATTGGTACTGGATGATGAAGATTGCCTGCTTCTTCTGATCGGCGTGCTTCCCTCCGTACATGGGGAGTACTCACCGGAATTCTGATCCTGATGGGCGGCGTAATCTGGACGCCCTTGTTCCTGAAGCCTGCCCCATCCCAGGATGCCTCCGCGACGGCGGATTTGCGCGATGCTCCAGGTTTGATATCGCTTTCCGTGGAACCGGATCACGTTGAGATGCAACCGGGGCAGATTCGTTTTCTGCGCGCCGTGGGAAATCCTTCGCAGACCCTGGTCGATCAGGTGGGATGGAAAAGCTCAGACACTTCCGTCCTGATCGTGATTCGCAGGGGAGAGATTCGCGCTTTCAAACCGGGACATGTACGCGTCGAGGCCTTCACGACGGACTCCTTGATCGCCGGATACTGCGATGTGGTCGTGTTGAAACCCCAAAAAAAATCCCCGCGGTAACCGCAGGGATTTCGCAACACAAAAAATTCGGCAGATTATTTCTTCGTTGCCTTCTTGGGCTTTGCTGCCGCTTTTTTCTTCGCCGGCTTTGAGGCCTTCTTGACAGGAATCTTCTTCACCACCTTCTTGGCCGGTTTTTTCTCAAATTTTTTCACGACGACCTTGGCCGCCTTCACCGGTTTTTCCGGTTTTGCAGGCTTGGCCGGTTTTTCCGCAGCGGCTTTTTGCGCCTTGGACTTTGCGGGGGTTGCGGCTTTTTCTTCCACGGCCGGGAGATCGTTGTCGGTCTTGGATGATTCTCCGGCTTCGCCGAAGAGGGAGAGCATGAAATCGTCATCCATCGAATAGCTCATCGGGGATCTCCTGTTGGTAGGAACAAAATGCCGTGGGGAGAATATAATCAGCCGCCCGGACGTTTACCCATGGAAACCAGATCCGCCTTGATGGAGCCTACCGGGATCTTGCTCTGCATCTTGACCGGAATCCGCCGGGCATCCTTGGTGACCCAGATCCAGAGCTTGCCCTTGGCCTTGAACAGGCCATCCTCTTTCAGGACCGGTTCCACCAAGAAGCAGGGAAACTTCCCGGCCGGGACCTCCACGGTTTCCTCTTTGTGGCAGATCACACGCAGGGAATACTTCTTTTTCCCAGAAACCGCCGCCAATTCGAAGGTTTTGCCGACGGCCAGCGGCTGTGTGCGGATGTAATAGAAAGCTGACAGGACATCGTGGGTGAAGGGCTCAATAGACAGGGTGGTGTCCTGGGTCTTGAGCAGGTGCTTTTGCTGGTCGTACTCGGCCAGCAGCCGGGCGTGGTAGGAACCCTCGTGCAGGATTTTTTGGAACTTAAGGGGATAAATCCCGCGCAGGTTGATGAAGGACGATACCGTGTCCTCGACCGGGTAGAAAGTCTGGAAAAAACCGTTGCACCAGGCCCTGCTGCGGATCTGCCAGACCTTGGGGTTTGAGGTGGGCAGCAGGTCCAAGGTGGCCTGACCGGCATGCACCCAGCTGAAGCTCCAGCCGCCCCAAATGATGTCGAAGAGCAGTTCTTCCGGGGCCTGCAATACGGTTTGTTTCAGGTCTCGTAAGTCCGTGGTGTCCATGGGAACGGTCGGGGCTGCAGCTCCGGCTAGGGCGGCGGCGAACAGAACAACGCCGGAGAATTTCATCCCAAGGCCTTCAAGCCCCGTTGGCCAATATCCTTGCGGTATTGCATGCCTTCGAAGCGGACGCAATCCACGCCTTGATACGCGGCTTTCAGCGCCTCGGACAATGAATCTGCCTGACCCACAACACCGAGCACGCGGCCTCCGGCTGTGACCGCCGCGCCATCCTTCGATTTCGTACCGGCATGTACTACGTGAACTCCCGGAACAGTGTTGGCTTCCAACAATCCCTGAATGGGAAGTCCACTCGGATAGCTGCCGGGGTAACCTTTTGAGGCGAGCACAATGATGGCCGCACTTCGATTGGCTTTCGGAAATTCCACCGTATCGGAAATTTTTCCTTCGGCAGCTGCGAGAACAAGTTCCAAAAGATCACCGGCATATACCGGCAACACGGCCTGTGTTTCCGGATCACCCAAGCGACAGTTGAACTCCACCACCTTGGGTCCTTTGGACGTCAGCATGAGTCCCACGTACAACACGCCTTGATAAGGATGTCCTTCTTTTTGCATTCCGTCCAGGGTCGGACGAATGACTTCCTTGCACGTGCGTTCGAGCAAGGCTGGAGTCATGATAGGGGCGGGGGAGTAGGCTCCCATGCCGCCGGTATTGGGGCCCATATCGTTGTCGAAGATCCGCTTGTGATCCTGCGCGGTTGGCAGCAAGGTGAAATTCTTTCCATCGCACACGGCAAAGACGGAGGCTTCTTCGCCGTCCATGAATTCCTCGATCACCACTTCGCTTCCGGCTTCGCCGAAAATCGCGTTGGGACCGAGCATGGATTCCACGGCCTCGCGCGCTTCGGTCAGGGTCTGGCACACCACCGCGCCTTTGCCCGCTGCGAGTCCACTGGCTTTCACCACTACGGGCGCGCCGGTTTTTTCGAGATATGTCAGCGCAGGATTCAACTCGCGGAAGGTCTGGAACGCCGCCGTGGGAATTCCGTAACGCGTCATGAAGTCTTTGGAAAAGGCCTTGGAACCTTCCAACCGCGCGGCTCCCGCAGTGGGGCCGAAGATGCGCAAGCCTTCCGCTTGAAAAGCGTCCACGATGCCCTTGACCAGCGGCACTTCCGGGCCGACCACGGTGAGGTCCACAGCTTCTTTTTTGGCCAAGGTCAACACAGCGGGAATATCGTCTGCAGCCACAGGGTGGCAGGTTCCCAGTTCCGCCATGCCGGGATTGCCGGGGGCGAAGATCAGGACGGGTTTACGGGGCGACTGGGAAAGTTTGAGGCCGATGGCGTGCTCGCGCCCGCCACTGCCGAGGATCAAGATTTTCATGCAGTTCCAAAATTACCCTTTTAATCCAGCAGCCACGGAATGCGCAGGATGTCGTGAAAGGTCACGAACAGGAACAGCGCGATGAAGAAGCTGAAGCCCACCCTGTTGATCATCGATTGTGTCCGCAAGCTCAGGGGTTTGCGCCGCACGGCCTCGACCAGCAGCAGTAGTACGAGCCCGCCGTCGGTGATAGCCAGCGGCAGCAGGTTGAGCACACCCAGATTGGTGTTGAGCATGGCCGTGAACTCAAGGAACTTCTGAACGCTCTGGCGCATGCTGCTGGCGATCATCTGCACGATGCCGATGGGGCCAGACAGCGCCTTGAGTTTGACCTGACCGGTGAAGATGCCACCGAAGGTGCGGAATACCAAGGTCGCATCGAACCACGTCTTTTGCAGACTGGCGCTCAGGCTCTGGCCCACGCCGCGCTTCACCAGTTGCGTCGGCACGATGTTGGCCGGATAGATGCCGATGAGATAGCGCTTGGAGTCTGCCTCGTACTCCGGCGTGATGGACAGTTGAAGGTTTCCTGTGCCACGGTGGATGCCCACATTCAAGGCGCGACCTTTGGAACCGTTGATCATTTCCACCAACGCCGACGAAGAGGGGATGGGGGTTCCATCCACGGTGGCGATCACGTCTCCTGGCTTGAGTCCGATTTGTTCAGCGGGCTTTCCCGGTATCAGTTTGTTGACGGTGACTTCCCATTCGCCCAGCATGCCCGTGAGTGCGATGCCGAAGCGCGAGTCCATTTCCGGTGTTATGGACAACGTTGTGTCCACGCCGCTGCGGCGGATCACCAGCGGGCCGGTGCGGCCGCCTTCCATGGCCGCGACTTGCAGGAAGTTTTCCCAGTCGCGCGAGGCCTTTCCATTGAACGCGACGATTTCATCGCCCACACGCACGCCAGCCTTTTCCGCGGCGGAGTTCTTCTCGATGTGGCCCACGATCATGGCGCGCTTGGGTTCCTGCACACCGGTGAGGTACAGGCAGAACAGGATGAAGACCGCAAAAATCAGATTGGCGGCGGGCCCGGCCACGGCAATGAACAGGCGGATGGGAATGGGCTTCATCCGGAATTCGTCGGTGTTACCGTAGCCACCTTCGTCAGGGTTTTCCCCGGCCATGGCCACATACCCGCCGAAAGGGATGACGGAGAGGCAGTACTCCGTGTCACCGCGCTTGAAGCGGACGATTTTCTTTCCAAAGCCGATGGAAAAGGTGTGCACCTTGACCCCGCTCCATTTGGCCGCGAGAAAGTGTCCCAGCTCGTGGACGAACACCATGAAGCTGAGGCCGATCAGGCCGACGGGGATTTGGTACAGCAGGGACCAATAACCGGTAAGATGATTCATGTAGGGTATTATATCAAGATTGCGCAGCCTCGCGCGCCCATGCATCCGCATCCACGGCGTCTTCGAGCGACGACAGCGGGCCAATGGAGGCGCCGCCTAACACCCGTTCCAGGATTTTTGGGATGTCGGTGAAGTGGATCTTCTCCGCAAGGAATCGCGCCACCGCGACTTCGTTCGCCGCGTTCAGGATCGCCGGAGCAGAACCGCCCTTGCGTCCGGCTTCGTAGGCGAGGCGCAGGCACGGGAACTTGTCAATGTCGGGCGTGAAGAATTCCAGCTTGCCGATCTCCGCGAGATCGAGGCGTGGCACGTCGAGCTTCAGCCGCTCGGGATGCGCCAGTGCATACAGGATCGGCACTTGCATGTCGGGACAGCCGAGCTGGGCCATGAGTGATCCGTCGCGGAACTGTACCATGGAATGCACGATGGATTTGGGATGGATCACCACGCGTACGTGATCGAAATCCACACCGAACAGGTAATGCGCTTCGATGACCTCGAGTCCCTTGTTCATCAAGGTCGCGGAGTCGATGGTGATCTTTTCACCCATGACCCAGGTGGGATGCTTGAGCGCATCGGCCTTGGTGATGGCAGCAAATTTTTCCCTCGGCCATTCGCGGAATGGACCGCCCGAGGCGGTGAGTTCGATGCATTCGATTTCATTCGCCGGTCGCCCGGCGAGGCATTGAAAAATCGCAGAGTGCTCGGAGTCGATGGGGATGATGGCGGCTTTGGGGTTCGCCTTCAATGCGGCGTTGATCAGGTCGCCAGCCATGACCATGGTTTCCTTGTTGGCGAGGCCCACGGTCTTGCCGTGCTTGATGGCCTCGAGCGTGGGGCGGCAGCCAATGGCGCCGACCAGCCCGTTGAGCACATAATCCACGCCGGGGTCGGAGACCATGGCCAGCAGGCCTTCCATGCCGCTGAGCACTTTGCCCTTGTACACCCTGGACAGCTTTTCCGCCGCCTCGGCATCGTACGCCGCCGCGACCGGAATCTGGAATTCTTCGAGGATGGGGAGGAGCTTTTCCCACTGCCGCCCGACCGCCGCCGCGGCAATCCGGAACCGATCCGGATGCTGCCGCACGACCTTGAGGGTCGAGGCTCCGATGGAGCCTGTGGCGCCGAGGAGGGCTATACGTTTGGCGGTGGGCATGGTGGGGGAGAAGATAGACAATCGCCTTCCTCGCCTCGATACACCCGCCTCGAATTAATCAATGGTGCGGGCACTCGGCGAGCGATACTACTCATAAGATATTGCGCAGTTCGCCTGAAGAATTTTTCCAGAAGCTTCAAGTCCTGATCCGCGTGATGTCCAGTCCTTTTGTGGGCTCATCATAACAGTCTTAAGATTCAGGAATAGAGAGTGTAATTCTATCCCTATTTCATAAGTCATAAGAAAAGCAATTTGATTGTCAGTCACTCTCATAACCACTGCTTTATAGGTCGATGGTTTCCCGCCAGCCGATTTAGAGTCTTGCATTACAATGGTGGCTTCATCCTTAGACATATCCCATGAGTAGGTCGTAGTCGCGCCGCTGACTTTATCTTCATGAAGCTCTGGTTCCCCATTCACATAGAAGACGCCCCACCCTTTCGGCTCACTGCAAATGGCGGTAAGTGTTTTTGCTTCCAGTCGGATCGTGGAGAAAAGCAACAGACCAAATAGGATAACTGCGCATCTCATAGGTTTCTCCTTATTTCGAGTTTGTACCAAAAAGATTAGAACTTAACGGATTGGTTTTAACAGAATATCGCTCGCCGAGTAGCCGCTTGATCGATTAAACTCTGCGGCGTATCGAGGTGAGCGTCAGGACAACAATCTCAACCCCACCCATGCAATCGGCGCAACAAACAGAAGCGCATCAAACCGATCCATAATCCCCCCATGCCCGGGGATGAGGTTCGAGGTGTCCTTCGCGCCCACGTACCGCTTTAAAACCGAAATGAACAGATCCCCCATCGCCGCCGCGAGGGCAAGGACCATGCCGAGGATGAGGCACGGGCCGGGGGGGAGATCCACCAACACCGGGCCGAGCAGCATGGCCACCAGCATCCCGGCCACCGTGCCGCCCACGGTTCCTTCCACGGTCTTCTTCGCGCTGATGCGCGGCGCAAGGGCATGCCGCCCGAACAGACGGCCCGCCGCATAGGCCCCGGTATCTTCGGCGGCCACCACCGCAACGGTGAATGCCAACGGACCCACACCGTCCCAGCCGAGTTCCGGTCCGGTCAGCGCGAACGCCCGTGTCGCCCACAATCCCATGTAGGCGCACACAAAGCCGTTCATCAACAGCCACGGCGCCAAGGATTCGATGGCCAGATGGCGGAACGCCAGCAACACGTATCCGAGCAGCGAGACGATGGCCACGAGCCAGATCCAATCTCCAACCAAAGACAAGGGGAGAATGGGGAAGGGAAAATAGGGGAGGCTGAAGGCCAACGTGGAAAGTGCGGAGAACCACGCCAGATGTGGCGCAGCAAACTTGCGATCGATCATCCGGGAAAGTTCCCACGCCCCGCCGACCACCACAAAGGCGATGATGGCCCATCGTGTATGGACATTGAGCAGCAAGGTGCAAGCGCCGAGCAGAATCAAGGCGATGGCGGAGAGGATGCGCACGGTCAGATTGGACATGTTAACCCTCCAGAACCTTGCCGAAGCGGCGTTCACGACCTTGATAGGCCTCGATGGCTTTCACCAGTTCTTCCTTGCCGAAATCCGGCCACAATGTCGGCGTCACGTACAGCTCGGTGTAGGCGATTTGCCACAGCAGAAAATTCGAGATGCGCACGTCGCCGCCGGTGCGGATCAGCAGTTCCGGATCGGGAACATTGGGTAGGTACAGATGTTGAGATAGAGTGGCTTCGTCGATTGAGGCAGGGTCGAGTTTCCCCGCCCTGGCTTCCTCGGCCATGCGGCGGCAGGCGTCTACGATTTCCTCACGTCCACCATAGGACACGGCCAGATTCAAAGTCAGCCCGGTGTTGTTCTTGGTCTTCTCGATGCCCCACTTCAGTTCTTCCAGCGTGCGCGGCGGCAGCTTGGACAGATTGCCGAGGGCCTGCAGGCGCACGTTGTTCTTCATCAGATCCTCGACCTCCTGATGGATCATCTCCACCAGCAGATCCATCAGCGCGTTGACCTCGAGGATGGGGCGCGCCCAGTTCTCGGAGGAAAAGACGTAGATGGTGAGGTACTGGATGCCGATCTCGCCGCAGGCTTCCACGATGCGGCGCGTGGCCTTGGTGCCGGCGCGATGGCCCATGAGGCGCGGCTGCAATCGCTTGCGGGCCCAGCGGCCGTTGCCGTCCATGATGACAGCGATGTGTTTGGGAAGTGGTTCGCGCATGGGATCAATTCCGCCTGCGGCGAAAGGGATTACACCGTGAGGATGTCTTTTTCCTTTTCCGCGAGCACCTGTTCAATGAGGCCCACGTACTTGTCGGTCATCTGTTGCACCTTGTCGAGCTCGCCCTTGAGGGCGTCTTCGGACAGGTTCTTGTCCTTGGCGTCCTTCTTGAGACGCTCGTTCTCGTCGCGGCGGATGTTGCGCACCGCGACCTTGGCTTCTTCACCGATCTTGCCGGCCATCTTGGCCAGATCCTTGCGGCGCTCCTGCGTGAGGATGGGCAAGGTCAAACGGACGTAGGTGCCGTCGCTTTGCGGCGTGATGCCAAGGTCGCTGGCGAGAATGGCTTTTTCGATCAAAGGCAGCAGGTTCTTTTCCCACGGCTTGATGGCCAAAGAACGGGGCTCCGGTACGGTCACGGCCGCAACCTGCGGCAGCGGGGTCTTCGTTCCGTAGTAGTCTACCATGACGTTGTCGAGCATGGCAGGCGAGGCCAGGCCGGTGCGGACCTTGGCGAGATCCTTGCGCAGCGTGTCCATGGACTTCTGCATGCGGGCGTCGAGGGCATTCGCGTCGAACATGAGTTTATTCCCCGGTGACCAAGGTTCCGATGTTCTCCCCGGTCGCAGCGCGAACGAGATTTCCCGGAACGTTGAGGTTGAAAACCCGGATGGGCATGTTGTTTTCGCGGCAGAGCGCGATGGCCGAGGTGTCCATCACCTTGAGCTGGCGGTTGATGGCCTCGGTGTAGGTCAGATGTTCGTAGCGTTTGGCGTCCTTGGACTTGTTGGGGTCCTTGTCGTACACGCCGTCCACGTTCGTGGCCTTGAGCAGGATGTCGCAGCCGGTCTCGATGGCGCGCAAGGTGGCCGCGCTGTCGGTGGTGAAGTACGGATTGCCGGTGCCGGCGGCGAAGAGCACGATGCGCTTCTTTTCCAAGTGACGGATGGCGCGGCGACGGATGAACAATTCCGCGACCTGCTGGATCTGGATGGCGCTCATCATGCGGGTGTAGGCGCCGTGCTTTTCCAAGGCGTCTTGCATGCAGAGACAGTTGATGAGGGTGGCGAGCATTCCGGCATTGTCGCCGGTGACGCGATCCACGCCCATTTCACTGAGCGCCGCGCCGCGGACGATGTTGCCGCCGCCGATGACGATGCCGATTTGAACGCCGCTTTGGGAGACCTGCACCACCTCTTCCGCAAGGCGGGTGAAGGTGGCGGGATCGAGGCCGAATTCATTGCCGCCCGCGAAGGCCTCTCCGCTGAGCTTGAGGAGGATTCGCCGGTAGCGCGGGCCGGACATCGGTGCTTACTGACCCAGTTGCAGCCGGTGGAAAGAAACGACGCGGAGGTTTTCCACGCCGAGGGTCTTGGCGGAGGTTGCAAGCAGCTTGTCGATCTGCGTCTTGTTGTCCTTGACGAAAATCTGCTGCAGCAGGCAGTTCTCCTTGAAGAACTTGTTCAGCTTGCCCTCGACGATGCGTTCCAGCATGTCGCCGATCTTGCCTTCCTTGATCGTGAGCTCGCGCGCGATTTCGCGCTCCTTCTCGACGGTGGCGGGAGGCACATCCTTGGGGTCGATGGAGATGGGCGAAGTCGCCGCAATCTGCATGGCCAAATCCTTGACCAGCGAGGTCAAACCGGCCTTGTCGTTCGCTTCGCCCTGAAAGGCGATCTTCACGATCACGCCGATTTTTCCACCCATGTGGGAGTAGGTCTCGATCTGCTCGCCCGCTCCGGCCTTTTCCACGGAGAAGCGGCGCAGCGTGATGAGCTCGCCGATCTTGGCGATGGCGGCAGTCTGCGCTTCACCCAAGGTGGTTCCATCCACGGACAGGGCCTTGGCGGCTTCCACGTCGGCGGGAGCCGAAGCGGCGATGGCCTTCACGGCTTTCGCGGCGAAGGCGTTGAAGTCATCAGACGCGGAGACGAAGTCGGTTTCGCAATTGATCTCGAGGGCGGCGACGTTCGAACCGGAGGAGGCAAACACGATCTTACCTTCCTTGGTTTCGCGTCCCACGCGCTTAGCAGCCACGGCCGCGCCCTGCTTGCGCAGGAACTCAATGGCTTTTTCCAGATCGCCGCCGGTTTCACCGAGGGCTTTTTTGCACTGCATGAGGCCGAGTCCGGTTTTTTCCCGGAGCTGTTGCACGGCCTGGGCGCTGATTTCCACGACCATCAGGCGGATTCTCCCGCAGCCACCGGAGCAGCCGCAGCCACTTCAACGGTCTTGGGCTCCACCGGGGTTTCCAGCAAAGCGTCGGAGATGGCGCGCGTGATCAGGCTGACGGACTTCAGAGCGTCGTCGTTGCCCGGAATCGGGAACGCGATCTGATCCGGATTGGAATTGGTGTCCACGATCCCGATCACCGGAATGTTCAGGCGGTTGGCTTCGTGCACGGCGATGTGTTCGTGTTCCGTGTCGGACACGAACAGGGCGCCGGGCAGGGTCTTCATGTTGCGGATGCCGCTGAAGATGCCGTCGAGCTTGGCGTGTTCCTTGTTCAGGCCCAGCACTTCCTTCTTGCTGAGATCCTTGAACACACCCTCCGCTTCCATCTTTTCAATCTCTTCGAGACGCTTGATGGACTTGCGCACGGTGGGGAAGTTGGTGAGCATGCCGCCCAGCCAGCGTTCGGTCACGTAGAACTGACCGCAGCGCATGGCCTCTTCCTTGAGGCAATCCTTGAGCGTCTTCTTGGTGCCGACGAAGAGCACCGGACGACCCTGCTGGCGCAGGCGACGGACGGCTTCCACGGCACGTTGCAGACAGGCCTGGGTCTTGTCGAGATCGAGGACGTAGATGCCGTTGCGCTCGGTGAGGATGTACTTGCGCATCTTCGGGTTCCACCGCTTGGTGAGGTGGCCGAAGTGGACGCCGGCATCCAGCATTTCCTGAATATTGGGGATCGACATGTTCTTTCCGTTTCCTTTCGCCGCTTAGCGCTTCGAGTACTGGAAGCTGCGACGTGCCCCCATCTTGCCGTATTTCTTGCGTTCCACTGCGCGGGAGTCGCGCGTGAGCAGTCCGTGCTCGCGCATGGCGGCACGGTAATCTTCCTGGAAGGACACGAGGGCCCGGGCGATGCCGAGGCGAACCGCGCCGGCTTGTCCGTTGATGCCGCCGCCGTCAGCGGAAACGATCACGTCCCATTCCTTGTTCGCGCCGACCACGGTCAGGGGCTGCTCCACGATCATCTCGCGGATCTCATTCCGGAAATACTCGGTGAAGGTGCGGTTGTTGATGGTGCGCTTGCCGGTGCCGGGTTTCAGCACCACGCGGGCGACCGCTGTTTTTCTCCTGCCGGTTGCCCGGTATTGTTGCGTAGCGATGGGATGCCTCCTGATAAATCTTTAGCGGATCTTGACCGGCTCGGGCTTCTGCGCCGCGTGCGGGTGATTCTCGCCGTCGTAGATGTGAAGTTTCTTTTCAATGGCCCGGCCGAGATCGGTGTGGGGTAGCATGCCGTGGATGGCATGGCGGATCGGATAGCCGGGGCGATTGCTTTGCGCCTGCGCCACGGTGAGCTCGCGCCAGCCGCCGGGATATTGCGAGTGGTTGAAGTAGCGGATGTCCTCGCGCTTGGTGCCGGTCAGCGCCACTTTGTCGGCGTTGATGATGACGACGAAGTCGCCGTGGTCATGCGCGGGATGATAGCTCGCCTTGTGCTTGCCCATGAGCAGCTTGGCGGCCGTTGTGGAAAGGCGACCCAGGACGGCGTCCTTGGCGTCGATCACCCACCATTTGCGGGTCTCGTTTTGGGGGTTGGCCGTCACGGTTTTCATAGGTCCAAAATCCTGAAAAATGGGATGCGAAACGTAGTAAAGGGGGGATGGGGATGCAAGGAAATCGAGGGAAATCGGAGGACGGGGGGCGTGGGGTGTAGGGGCGGGGTTATCCCGCCCCTACACCCCACGATGGACCGCATCCGCAAATTCGCGGAAACGGGCCGGATCATTTTCTTTTTCGAACAAATTCCCAATCACAATGGCATCCGCCCCGGCTAAGACCCGGTCCCGGGCTTCCGAGGGTTGCCGTATGCCTCCGCCCACAATGAGCTTGAGGGGCGTCGAAGCCCGTACCATGCGCACCATGTCCGCCGGAACCGGATTTTGAGCTCCACTTCCGGCTTCGAGATACACCCAGCGCAAACCCAAAAGTTCCGCTGCCATGGCATGCGCTGCTGCGATGGCGGGCTTGTCGGCGGGCAACGGACGTGTGTTGCTGATGAATTCCACCGCCGTGGTTTTTCCCGATTCCACCAACAGATACGCAGTGGGAAATGCTTCCATCTTCAGGCTCTTGACCAGCACCGCACCCTTGACCTGTTCATCGATCAGGTATTGCGGATTTCGGCCGGAGAGAAGCGTGGTAAAGAGAATCGCATCCGGACCGGCTACGACGTGGGAGCAACCGCCGGGGAATAGGATGATGGGCAGTGAAGTTCCCTTACGCAGTCCCTCAGAAATTTTCGTGAAGTTGGCGTTGCCGACGAACGAGCCGCCGAGCAGCAGCGCGTCTGCGCCATGTTGGGCGGCCATGAGACCGCTTTCCACCACGCGTTCCGTGCTTCCCGAATCCGGATCGAGCAGGACGAAAAACAATGCCTTCCGGGTTTTGAGCCCTTCGACCAGGTTGCTTTCAATCTTGCCGATCATGTTGCTTAACCGCCCAGGATGCGTGTCAAGATACGTTCCGCTTCGCTCAGCACCAACGCTTCCTTGTCCACGGCTTTGGATCCGGCCTGTGCACGGTCCGGACGTCCGCCGCCCTTGGCATCGGCAATGGGAGCCAGTTCCTTGATCAGGTCGCCCGCCTTGACTTTGCCGTGTACCGATTTTCCGGCCACAGCGTAAATCGACAGCGAACCATCGGCCACCGCCGTGAAGATGCCCACCCCGTCCTGTAGTTGCGAGGACAGTGCATCGATATAAGCCTGCTGTGTGTCCTTATCCGAAGCGTCGAGTTTGGAGATCAGATACCGAACTCCGCCGGCTGCCTTGGATTTTTCACGCGTCAAAACCTGCGCTTGTTGCATGGCCTGTTGCTGACGCAATTCCTGTAATTCCTTTTCCGCTGCGCGCAGGCGCTGCGCGAGTTCCGCCACTTTTTGCGGCTCGTCGCCGGGCTTGGCTTTTAGCGAAGAACCGATTTCGGACAACAGATCGAATCGTTTGTTGACCAAGCTCAGTGCGCCTTCGCCAGTCACCGCTTCGACACGGCGCACTCCGGCCGCGATGGAGCTTTCCGAAGTGATCTTGAAAAACCCAATCTGACCGGTGGCGTTGGCGTGCGTGCCGCCGCACAGTTCCAAACTGAAAGTCTCATCGGATGCGCCCATGCGGATGACGCGCACGCGATCGCCGTACTTCTCGCCGAACAATGCCATGGCACCCATATTCTTGGCTTCGTCGATCCCGTGCACGGAGTGCGAGACGGAGAGGTTTTCCTGAATCTTGCGGTTCACGATGAGTTCGATCTTGCGGAGTTCTTCCGGCGTCACGGACTGGAAGTGGGTGAAGTCGAAGCGCAAACCTTCCGGTGCCACGCGCGAACCCTGTTGCTGCACATGGTCACCCAGTACTTGACGCAAGGCTGCGTGCAGAAGATGCGTGGCGCTGTGATTGCGCACGGCTGCAGCGCGGGCTTCCATATCCACGGTGCCCACGGCTTTTTGCAGGCTCTCCTTGGTGAGCAATCCGTCGATCAAAGCGCACTTGTGCAAGACCATGTCGAAAAGTTTCACGGTGTCCGACACGCGCAAGGTCACACCCTGTACTTTGATCAACCCGGTGTCGCCGACTTGTCCGCCAGATTCAGCGTAGAACGGCGTGCGCGAAGCCACGATCAACACCGTGTCGCCTTCCTCGCGATAGCGCAAGATCGGCATGTCGGCTTCAAGTGTTTCGTATCCGACGAATTCCGTGTCGAGACCCGGAGAGAGAATCGTCCAGCCTTCGTCGCCCGCGATGGCCGCTTCGAACTTGGCCGCGCCGCGCGCCCGTTCGCGCTGCTCTTCCATGTGCTGCTGATATCCGGCTTCGTCGATTCCGAGTCCCTGTTCCTCGGCCAACAGGCGTGTAAGGTCGGCGGGGAATCCGTAGGTGTCGTACAGCGTGAACACTTCCGCGCCGTCCAGCGTCTTTTGATTCTTTTCCTTGGCCTGCTTCGCCACTTTTGCGAAACGCTCGAGACCCAGATCCAAGGTCTTGCCAAAGCGTTCTTCCTCGGAGCGGATGACTTGCGCGATATAATCCTGCCGCGCGAGCAGTTCCGGATAAGCGCCGCCCATGTGCTTGGCCAGCAGGGGAACGATCTTGTAGAGGAACGGTTCGCGACGTCCGATGTTGCGTGCGAAGCGGCTGGCACGGCGCAAAATGCGGCGTAGCACGTAGCCGCGTCCTTCGTTACCCGGTGTGGCGCCGTCTGCGATGGCGAAGCTCAGCGCACGAATGTGATCCGCGATGACGCGGTGGGGCGTACCTTCCACGCCGCCCGAATATTCCGTGTTGGAAAGTTCGGCAATGCCGTCGATGATGGGACGGAACACGTCGGTTTCGTAGTTGTTGCCCGAGCCCTGGATGATGCTGGTCACGCGCTCGAAGCCCATGCCCGTGTCCACGTTCTTGTTCTTGAGCGGCTTGAGTTCGCCTCCGGCGATGCGCTCGAACTGCATGAACACGAGGTTCCAAATTTCGATGTAGCGCGCGTTGGTTCCGTTCACACCGTGCACGGGATCACCAAAGGTCGCGGCCCGCGTGGCTTCGTCGCCCATGTCGAAATGGATTTCAGAGCACGGACCGCAGGGTCCGATTTCACCCATCTCCCAGAAATTTTCCTTTTCGCCGAAACGCAGGATGCGATCGTGCGCGATGTCGGTTTCGGATTTCCAAAGCTCTATGGCCTCGTCGTCGGTCTTGTATACGGTGACGAAGAGTCGATTCTTGGGAAGTTTCCAAACTTCCGTCAGCAGTTCCCACGCCCACGCGATGGCTTCTTTCTTGTAGTAGTCTCCGAAGGACCAGTTGCCGAGCATTTCGAACAAGGTGTGGTGGTAGGTGTCGCGGCCGACTTCGTCGAGGTCGTTGTGCTTGCCTGAAACGCGGATGCATTTCTGGGAGTTGGCCACGCGCCGCCAGCCTTCGCGGTTTTCTCCCAGCAGTGCCGCCTTGAACTGGTTCATGCCTGCGTTGGTGAAGAGCAATGTCGGATCGTCGTGGGGCACGACGGGAGCGGAAGGGATGTGGATATGTCCCTTGGACTTGAAAAAGTCCACAAAGCCCTGTCGGATTTGATCCCCGGTCAGAAAGGGAACGCCGAAGCCGGAGGATTGGCTGGAAGAAGTAGGTTTTGGCATGGTAAGAGAGAA